>QYPX01000001.1 GCA_007280205.1 Comamonadaceae bacterium | reverse complement strand
CAGGGATGTTAAGTGCCAGCGTGGCCCAGAAACCGACCAGTCCGGTCAGTGCAGCCCAGGTATTGGGACCGCCAGCGACCACCTTGGCCGGCAGATCCAGCAACTTGCCGGACGGTACCGACATGAAAGCCCATACCACCAATGCCAGGGACGCCAGAATCATCAGAGGGGCAGCAACCACTTCGAGCTTGCGGATCGACTCCACGCCGTTCCAGATGTAATAGATGTGCACCGCCCAAAACAGGTAGAAACAAACCAGCTGCGAGGTACTGATGAACTCGCCCTGGGCCGGACCCGCCAAACCCATGCCGATGACATTGAAAAAACCGTGCAAGGCCAGGGCACCAAAATAGCAGTTGATCGAAAACCAGCCACAGGCTACCAAGCCGCGCAGGACAGCGGGCAGATTGGCTCCCTTCACCCCAAAAGAGGCGCGCGCCAATACGGGAAAGGGAATGCCATAGCGGGTGCCCGAGCGACCGAGTAGCAGCATGGGAATCAGCACAATGCAGTTGGCCAGGAACACCAGCCAGATTGCCATCTGCCAGGTGAATCCCTGGTCCAGCATGCTGCTGGCCATGGTGTAGGTTGGTACACAGACCACCATGCCAACCCAGAGCGCCGCAAAATCACTGGCCCGCCAGTGACGTTGCGCTTCGGTGGTCGGTTTCAGGTCGTCGTTGATAAGTAGGTTGTCGCCTGCCACTGAACTCATTTCTATCTCCGGTTAGTTGTTAGAAACTTACTCGATCAGGTGCAAACCCGCGCGCCCGATCACACCTTCGAGCGACACTCGTTCGTCAACGAAACATGCGCCCCAAACTGATGCGTCAAAAACAGGATGTCACGCACCCTATCGATGCGAAACAGCTGGAAACCAACCAATTGGTCAGGTTATTCTAGTGAGTCAAGCCATTTCCGTGCCACAAATTTCATCGGGGTTTGTACGGGTGTCTGAACCCGCGAGAGGGTTCCCTCGGCAACGATCAATGGCGCGATCGAGCTAGCGCCACATACCAGTCCAGGCACGCTGGATTGGCCATCGCCTCGCGGTTCACCACCTTCTCAAGCGGATGACCCAGCAGCAACTTCTTGATGGGCAATTCCTGTTTCTTGCCGGACAGCGTGCGCGGTATCTGTGCCACCTGAAAAATCTCGTTAGGCACAAAACGTGGTGATAGCGCTGTCTTGATGGCATCCACGATCTTGGCGTGCAAAGCCGGCGTCAAGGTCAATTCGGGTCGCAGGACGACAAACAAAGGCATGTAGCTCTCGCGTCCCAGGTATTCCAGGTCAACCACCATGGAATCGAGCACTTCGGGCAGGGCTTCAACCGCGCTGTAGATCTCGCTGGTCCCCATGCGCAGTCCGTGCCGATTGATGGTGGCATCACTGCGGCCATAAATGATGCAGCCCCCATGGCTTCCGATCTTGAGCCAGTCACCGTGTCGCCAGACGCCCGGGTACATGTCGAAATAGCTCGACAGATAACGCTGCTTGGCGGTGTCTCCCCAGAAATAAAGCGGCATGCTGGGTATGGGCTGAGTGCAAACCAGCTCACCCACTTCGTCGATCACTGGCTCGCCCTGCTCGTTCCAGGCCTGCACTGCACAGCCCAGCAGGCGGCATTGCATCTCGCCCGGCACTTGCGCCAGCTCGCGGTTGCCGCCAATGAAAGCGCCGCAAAAATCGGTGCCGCCGGAGATGTTGCTCCACCAGATGTTGCCCCCACGCTCGCTCACTGCGTGTGGCTCGCTGCCCCCCGAGGGGGCTAATTCTCCTTGGGGCGGCCCGGCGGAAAATTGGTCGCCCCCACGCTCGCTCACTGCGTGTGGCTCGCTGCCCCCCGAGGGGGCTAATTTTCCTTGGGGCGGCCCGGCGGAAAATTGGTCGCCCCCACGCTCGCTCACTGCGTGTGGCTCGCTGCCCCCCGAGGGGGCTAATTTTCCTTGGGGCGGCCCGGCGGAAAATTGGTCGCCCCCACGCTCATGCAGGGTGCGAAATTGGTCCGTGCCCCAGGCTTGGGCGTCGGCACTCAATGGCGAGCCGGTCGTGCCCAACGCGCGCACCTGGGAGAGATCACCACAGCGACTCAGGTCCACACCCGCCTTCTGGCAATTGGCATAGAAGGCGGCGCCGGCACCAAAGAAGGTGACACCAAGTTCCGCCGCGAAGCGCCAGAGCGTGGTCCAGTCGGGCTCGACCTTGTTGCCGCTGGCATCAACCGTTCGGCCAGCCGGATTGCCGTCAAAAATGCAACAGGTCACGCCAGCGAGCAGGCCGCTGACCTGTGCGTTCCACATCACCCAGCCGGTCGAGCTGTACCAGTGATAGCGCTCCCCCAGGGAGTTGGACGCATAGCTGCACCCAACGTCGTTGTGCAGGCACAGCAGTGTGCGCCCGACCAGCACCGTTCCGCCATGACCATGCACGATGGGCTTGGGCAATCCGGTGGTGCCGCTGGAGTAGACGATCCATAGCGGGTGATCAAAAGCCAGCCAGAGCGGCTCAAAGGCCTGCGTCTGGGCGTCGTCGCGCTGAATGGTTTCGTTGAAGTTGACACTATCTGGGAAGGTCTTGCCGAGATCGGTCATCAAACCGAGATTGCTCTGCAACACCAGATGCTGCACCGAGGGCAGAGCAGCGCAAAGTTCTGCAAGCACCGATGTGCGATCGATATCGCGCCCGCCGTAGGTCACGCCGTCGCACGCAATCAGCACTTTGGGCGCAATCTGCTTGAAGCGGTCGAGCACTGCATTGGTTCCCATGTCGGGCGCACAAATGCTCCAGACAGCCCCGATGCTGACAGTGGCCAGGAAGGCAACCACCGCCTCGGGTGCGTTGGGCAAATAGGCTGCAACGCGGTCACCCGGCTGCACACCTTGCTCGCGCAGATGCAGGGCCAGTGAGGCGACCTGACGGCGCAACGCTGGCCAACTGGTTTCACGAGCCGCCGCGGTGCCCAGGCTCTTTTCATTGTGGCTCAAGATGGCCGGCACTCCGGCCGCGTGCGCTGCCGGGGCATGACGCAGCACTTCTGCGGCGTAATTGATCTTGGCGCCGACGAACCAGCGTGTGTCGGGCATCGGTGCCCCGTCGCAGACCACGCTGCAGGGCGAGGGTGAACGCAGCTCGAAGTAGTCCCAGATGCTTTGCCAGAAAGCGCTCAGGTCCGTGGTTGACCAGCGCCAGAGCGCGTCATAGGATTCAAAGGACAGCCCGCGCTGCGCACCAAGCCAGTCCTGGTAGAGACGTATCTGGGGCACATGAGGTGGCATCGTGGCTTGGATCATGGGCCGAGGTTACTGCAGTATGCGAAGAAAACTTTCTATTCTGATTCGGCTTGCAACAGACGCTCGCTCTTCCAGTAAACATCGTCGCCGACGCTGCCGTCAGTGCGGTGCCGGTTGAGAACGCGGGCCAGCACAAACAACAGGTCACTCAAACGATTCAGGTACTGGCGTGGCGTATCTTTCAGGGCTTCCTTGTCCTCCAGCGCAACCACCGATCGCTCGGCTCGGCGCGTGACGGTGCGGCAGACGTGAGCCAAGGCGGCAGCGCGCGAACCTGCGGGCAGGATGAACTCCTGCAATGCAGGTAAAGCAGCGTTGTAGTGGGCCAGCGCCTGGTCCAGCGCGAGCACGGCCTCCGATTTGAGAAGTTCAAATCCGGGAATGGACAACTCACCACCCAGATTGAACAACTGGTGCTGAATTTGCACCAGCAGCTCACGCACGGCGTCAGGCATATCCTCACACAGCAACACACCCAGATTCGAGTTGAGTTCATCCACATCGCCCATGGCGTGCACTCTAAGGCTGTTCTTGGAGACCCGCGTGTTGTCGCCAAGGCCGGTGCTCCCCATGTCACCTGTGCGGGTGGCGATTTGTGTCAGTCGTTGTCCCATGAAGCATCTCCTTGATCGGTGCTATTGTTGCAGCAAAATAGGAGTTGTTGCCTTTCCTAACAATCCGTCGCCAAGCTCCGCATCGCCCTGAACTGATTTGAAAACCGTAGGAAGCCCTTGTGAACACACTGACTGAAACGCCCGCCATGACTCCCGCAATCTGTCAACGCGAGGTGCCTCCTGCCCTGATCAAGATGCTGAAGGAGCGATTTTCCGATCAATTCTCGATCGCACTGGCGGTGCGCGAGCATCATGGTCGCGACGAGTCGTCCTTTGCCGCACCCCCGCCTGCCGGTGTGTTGTTTGCACAGTCAACACAGGACGTGGTTGATGCCGTCAAACTGGTGAGCGACTTTGGTGTCCCTATCATTGCGTTTGGCGTTGGAACCTCGCTCGAGGGTCACTTGCTTGCCGTGCAGGGCGGCATCAGTATTGACCTCAGTCGCATGAACCAGGTGCTGGCAATCAACGCCGAAGACCTGACTGTGACCGTAGAGGCCGGCGTGACCCGCAAGCAGCTCAATGAAGCGGTCAAGAGTACCGGTCTGTTCTTTCCCATAGATCCTGGCGCAGACGCCACTTTGGGTGGCATGAGCGCCACTCGCGCCAGCGGTACCAATGCGGTGCGCTATGGCACGATGCGCGAAAACGTTCTGGCCTTGAAGGTGGTTACTGCAGGTGGCGAAGTTATGCGCACCGGCACCCGCGCCAAGAAGAGCAGCGCCGGTTACGACCTGACACGCCTGCTGGTAGGCTCCGAGGGCACACTTGGCATCATCACGGAAGTGACGGTCAAGCTCTACCCGCTGCCCGAAGCGATCTCGGCTGCAATTTGCTCCTTCCCCAGCATCGAAGCGGCGGTGCGCAGCACGATTCAAATCATCCAGTTGGGCATTCCGATCGCCCGGGTGGAATTGATTGATGGCAACACGGTACGCATGGTCAACGCCCACTCCAAACTGAGCTTGCGCGAGGAACCCTTGCTGCTGATGGAGTTTCATGGCTCCCCCACCGGCGTGAAAGAGCAGGCTGAAGCCGTACAGGAAATTGCCACCGGGTTTGGTGGAACTGCGTTCGAGTGGGCCACCACACCGGAAGAGCGAACGCGCCTGTGGACCGCCAGGCACAACGCCTACTTTGGCGCAATTCAATCGAAACCCGGTTGTCGCGCTATTTCAACCGATACCTGTGTCCCCATTTCCCGCCTGGCCGATTGCCTGCTTGATTCAGTGGCAGAGGCCGACGCGAGCGGCATTCCGTACTTTTTGGTTGGCCACGTGGGTGATGGCAACTTTCATTTCGGCTATCTGATTGACCCCAACATTCCTGAAGAGCGTGTGCTGGCAGAAAAACTCAACCACTCCCTCGTTACGCGGGCTCTCGAGCTCGAAGGGACATGCACCGGCGAACATGGCGTGGGCTTGCACAAAATGGATTTTCTGGTATCCGAGACGGGCGCTGCGGCGATGGACATGATGCGAACCATCAAACGCGCGCTGGATCCAAAAAACATCATGAATCCGGGCAAGATTTTCACCCTCTAATTGACCGGCAACAGGGCTTCCTCAGCGATGGCGTTGGCCATGTACTCAATCATTCGCTGCATATCCTGGTCGGTATCGGCGTAACGAAGGGCGATGGCACGAAATTCATCCTGAATTTCAATGAATGCGTCCACGATGTCGGGATCAAAGTGGCTACCGCGGCCCTCAAATATGATGGCGACCGCCTGGTCGTGAGGAACGCCAACCTTATAAACCCGGTTTGAAATCAGCCCCTCGTACACGTCGGCTATCGCCAGCAGGCGGGCCGCCAGTGGGATCTGCTCTTCAATCAGTCCCTGCGGATACCCGCCACCATCCCACCTTTCGTGATGCGAGTGCGCCATCTCCTTGAGCGTCTTGAAGGGTTCCCCCTGGTAGCCATACGTTTTCTCGACCTGCTCAAGGACATCGCGCGCCAGCGTGGTGTGTGTCTTCATGACAGCAAGTTCAGCTGGAGACAGGCGGCTCGGCTTGAGCAGAATCCAGTCGGGTATGCCAATCGTGCCCAGATTGTGCAGAGGCGCCGCAAAAAATAGCAGGTTGATGTAGGACTCGGTCAACACCGGCGCAAACCGTGGGTGGCCTTGAAGGCGCTGTGCCAGACACTTGAGGTAGTGCTGGATGCGCCAAATATGATTGGCTGTGTCAGAACTGCGCGCGCCCGCCAGCTTGGCCAGGGTGAAAGCGACAACCGACATGCCTTCCAGCACAGAATCGGGAACTTTTTCGCGGCTACTGTCAGGTAAGTTCAAAATCTGGCCCTGTATTTGGAAATTTCCTAGACCGGCAGTTTAGGCTACCTTGGCGTTTGCTGCAAAGGACCCGGCAATGCTGTGGTCGGTTCCTTCAGCACCCTGTCCCGAATTCAATGGACGGCAGTACGCGTCAGCTTTTCAATCAAGCCGTTAAGTTCATCCAGTGAAGCAAAACGGATGCTGATTTCGCCCATTTCCTCCATGCGTCCTGCCCGCTTGACACGCTTCTTGACACGGACCTCAACCTCGGCGGTGAGCAGGTCCGACAATTCCTCTTCCACTCGCTTGATGTCGCGTGACTTCTCTTTCTTGTGCTTGACCGAGGTCAGGGCAAACTCGGCGCCGAGTTTCTTTGCCAGGCTTTCGGCCTCTCGTACCGACATTTTGCGCGCACTGATCTGACTCGCCGCCGTGATCTGCGTCGCTCGGTCCAGGCCAAGCAGGGCACGCGCGTGGCCCATGTCCAGGTCACCCGCCATCAACATGGTTTGCACCGGCTCGGCCAGGTTGAGCAGGCGCAGCAAATTGCTGGCGGCACTGCGGGAGCGACCCACGGCTTGCGCCGCCTGTTCGTGAGTGAGCCCAAACTCTTTAACAAGACGCTGCAGTCCTTGAGCCTCCTCCAGAGGATTGAGGTCTTCTCTTTGAATGTTCTCGATCAAGGCCATCGCCGCCGCGGCCTCATTGGAAACATCCCGCACCAGCACCGGGACACTGTCCAGTCCGGCAAGCTTGGCAGCACGAAAGCGCCGCTCGCCAGCAATGATTTCGTATTTACCCTGGTTCGGTCCCTCCTGCAGTTGCCGAACCAGTATCGGCTGCAAAATCCCCTGCGCCTTGATGGACTCTGCCAGTTCGTACAGGGCGCCTTCGTCCATGCGGGTGCGTGGCTGGTAGGTACCCGGCAGCATGTCTGCAAGTAATAACGAGGCCGGCTGACCCGGACTGACCGGATTTCCGGCCGAGGCATCAAAAGCCGCCTTGTCGCTCACATTGGGTCCTAGCAAAGCTTCAAGTCCGCGCCCTAAGCCTTTTGGTTTTTTGGTAACCATCATCTTCCTTGTCTGTTCGTTTCTGAGTGCAGTTTCAGATCTGTCCCCAACTGATTGCATCTGTCCAGCATTTGATGCCCCGCCAGCCAGTCGCCCAGATTGGAGTCGGCATTGATATGGCCGGCGTACCCATAGTCGATGTACTCCGATCCCCACGCCCGGGCAAATTGGCGTGCCCGTAATTCGCTGCAAAAGGGGTCGTTCCGACTCCCGACCAAGATGGTGCTGAAGGGTAACCTTTCCAGAGGAATGGGTGACCATGTGGCAAGCGTCGGCCGCAACGCTTCGCGCTCCGCGTCGCCCGGCGCGACCAGCAGCGCCGCTTTGACCCTGTGACTGTTGCGCGAGCATCCGGCCCATGCGGCCACCAGGAGACAGCCCAGGCTATGCGCCACCAGCAACGCCGGCTCACTGCGCATCAACAAAGCCTCCTCCAATCGGGCAATCCAGTCTCCCCGCAAGGGTTGCATCCAGTCGTGCTGTTCAAGTCGTACGTAGCCATGCAAGGTCTCCCATCGGCTCTGCCAGTGAGCAGGGCCGGAGCTTTGCCACCCGGGCAGGATCAACACATCGGAAGGCTTCAATTTGCTATTCTTTTTGTAGCGACATCGGTTGTTTCTATGAGGCACGCCAACGGCATATCAAGTCCTGCTATTGCGTTCAACGACTTCCTGGGCGAACGCAATAAAAGCCTGCGCGCCTTTGCTTGAAGGGTCAAAAAGTACCCCTGGGACGCCATAGCTTGGCGCCTCCGCCAAACGCACATTGCGCGGAATAACCGTATTGAAAACCTTGTTGCCAAAATGGGCCTTGAGCTGCTCGCCAACCTGTTGCTGCAAAGTGATGCGCGCATCAAACATGACTCTCAACAAACCGATGATGGAGAGCTCCCGATTCAGATTCGCGTGCACCTGTTTGATGGTATTCACCAAATCCGTCAAGCCCTCCAGCGCAAAATATTCGCACTGCATCGGAACAATGACGCCATGTGCGCAACACAGGCCGTTGAGCGTCAGCAAGGACAGCGACGGCGGACAATCTATCAGAACGAAGTCGTAGTCGTTTTGAACCTCTGCCAACGCCTGTTTGAGGCGTTTTTCCCTGCGCTCCAGATCCACCAACTCAACCTCGGCGCCCGACAGTTCGCGGTTCGCTCCCAATATGTCATAGCCGCACCCACCCGCGATCAACTTGTCGCTTGTCACCTTGGCTTCGGCAATCGATGCCGATTCAAGCAGGACATCGTAAACCGTGAGTTTGAGTTGACGCTTGTCGACACCCGAGCCCATGGTTGCGTTTCCCTGCGGGTCAAGATCAACCATCAGCACACGTTGTCCGACCTTGGCCAGCCCGGCCGCCAGATTGACAGTGGTTGTGGTCTTGCCAACCCCACCCTTTTGATTGGCGATACAGAAGATTCTTGCCATGTGTTGTTTCTTTAGGTGAGCCTGAACGGTGCTTTATGCCAAGCTTACCGAGACAGCGCCAGCTTGACGCCAAAACCAAGCAGAAACAGACCGGCGAGTTTTTCCAGTCCGGCAGATATCGATGGATTGGCCTTTAAGCGCTCGGCCAGGAAGTGGGTTAACAAAACCACCGTCAAACCATAGGCGAAGGTAAGTGCCGCAATGGTGATGGCCATGAAGGCAAAAGTAGTCAGGCCCTGATGCCGGGTCGGATCGACGAACAGCGGGAAGAACGCCATGTAAAAGACAATCGCCTTTGGGTTCAATAAAGTGATCATCAAGGCCTGTTTCAAATAATGATGCGGTTTGATATGCAAGACCGGGGCCGATCCCGGCTTCGCCAAGAGCATCTTGCCGCCGAGCCAAGCCAGATAGGCGGCGCCCAGCCATTGCACCGCATTGAACGCCGCCGGATAGGCACTCAACAGCGCGGCAACACCGGCCACCGCCAACCACATCAAGACTTGATCGCCCAGGATCACCCCCAAAGTGGCGGCCATACCGCCTTTCACCCCCCCTTTGCCGGTCGATGTGATGAGGGCCAGATTTCCCGGCCCGGGGATCAGCAGGAAAACAATGATTGCGACAACAAATGCGCCGTAGTCGACGATGCCAAACATAAAGTAAATTCCCCTTAGACAGGTACCGAGTTTACGTTAGGTCTTGCGCATCCAGACAATACACCGCTTTGCCTCCAAAGCGGGTATGGCCAACTGTTCCACGTGAAACACGCCGGCATTTCCTGGCAAGGCCGCGATTTCATCCTCAGGGAGTTTCCCCTTCATCGCCAACCAGATTCCATCTGGCGCCAGCAGATGGCTGGACAAGCGGACAAAGTCTGACAACGACGAGAAGGCTCTGGAGCTCACCACTCGGTAGGTGCCCGACAAATTCTCCACCCGCTGATGCAGGCCACTCAGGTTCGAGAGCTTCAAAGTGCCCGCGACCTGCCTTACGAACGCCACTTTCTTCGCCACAGCATCGACGCAATCGACCCAAATATCCGGACAGCAGATCGCGATCACGGCCCCTGGCAATCCGGCGCCTGAGCCAACATCAAGCAAGCGCATTCTTGTCGGCGCAAGAGTGGCCCCGGTTTTGTCAACGACGCACGCACCGCTAGAAAGCTCGGCCAACTTATGGCGCAACGGAGCAATCACCGCCAAGCTGTCCAGCAAATGATGCGTCAGCATGTCAGCAGGCTCGCGAACCGAGGTCAGGTTATAGGTCTTGGTCCACTTATGAATCAAGTCCAGATAGTCCAAAAGCATGCCGATTTCGCCATCGGCAAGATTCAGCCCCAGCGCCGCCAGGCCACACCGCAGCTCGTGTTCGAGCGCCCGCATCAGACAGAAACCTCGCCCGCCACCGGTGAGCCACCGCCCGCTGCACGCCCGAGAAAGTGATTTCTCTTCAGATGAATCAAAAGAAGAGATATGGTCGCCGGCGTAATGCCGGAGATCCTCGACGCCTGCCCGAGGGTTTCGGGTTTGTTCTTTTCTAATTTTTGGCGGGCTTCAATGCTCAGGGCGGACACCTGCATGTAATCAAGCTCCTTTGGCAAGCGCAAGCTTTCATAGTGAACGGAGCGGGCCACTTCGTCCTTCTGGCGATTGATATAGCCAGAGTACTTGGCAGAAATTTCAACCTGCTCGACCACCACCGCTACAAAAGCGCGGTTAGCCAGTCGCTCCAGTGCCGTCGCTTCCGATGCGTCGACAGCCAACTCCGGACTCCTGTAGGCGCCACCGTTCAGGGACATCAGCTCAGCGTACCCCACGTTAGGCCGGCGCAGCAAGTCTCCTGCGCTGTACTCGTGCTCAAGCGCCTTTCCGAATACGCGCTCAGACTCGGCATGGGTCAACTTCCCGGGACCGACCCAGATCGATTTGAGGCGCTCTGTTTCACGTGAAACAGCGTCTCGTTTGCGGCAGAAAGCGGTCCAACGCAAATCATCTACCAAACAGAGCTGGCGCCCCGCCTCGGTCAATCGCGCATCTGCATTGTCTTCCCGCAACTGCAGTCTGTACTCGGCGCGACTGGTAAACATTCGATAGGGCTCGGACACACCTTTGGTAATCAAGTCGTCCACCAAGACCCCGAGGTAGGCCTCGTCTCGCCCAGGCAACCAACGGTCAGATTGCCAGGCGGTCTTGGCCCCGGCCTGTAACGCAGCATTGATTCCGGCAAACAGTCCTTGTGCCGCCGCCTCTTCGTAGCCCGTGGTTCCGTTGATCTGTCCAGCAAAGAACAACCCCGCAGTCGCCTTGGTCTCGAAATTGCTCTGGAGTTGCTGGGGATCAAAGTAGTCGTACTCGATCGCATACCCCGGCCGCAGAATATGCGCATTTTCGAGTCCCGCCATCGATCTAACCAGCGCATACTGGACATCAAAAGGCAGGCTCGTCGAGATGCCGTTAGGATAATACTCGTGGGTTGTCAAGCCCTCTGGTTCCAGGAAAATCTGGTGGCTGTCCTTGTCGGCAAAGCGTCCGATCTTGTCTTCCACGCTTGGACAGTAGCGCGGACCAACGCCTTCGATCTTGCCTGTAAACATGGGGCTGCGATCAAAGCCGCTACGGATAATTTCGTGCGTCTTTCGATTGGTGTGCGTAATCCAGCATGACATTTGCTTCGGGTGCTGCTCGGCGCGGCCCATGAAGCTGAACACGGGGACATCAGTTAGCATGCCCCCCGGCATACCGTCGCCCGGTTGTTCAATACACTTGGCAAAATCGATCGTGCGCCCATCCAGGCGCGGCGGCGTTCCGGTTTTGAGCCGGCCCTGTGGCAATTTCAACTCTCGGAGGCGGTCCGACAGGCGCAGCGCCGGCGGATCTCCGGCTCTTCCCGCCGCGTAACTGCTCAAACCAACGTGGATCTTCCCATTCAAGAAAGTCCCCGCCGTCAACACCACGGCCCTGGCAGAGAACTTGATGCCGGACTGGGTGATGGCGCCGACCACCCGCTCGCCCTCCACCATCAGGTCATCCACCGCCTGCTGAAACAAACTCAAATTAGGTTGGTTCTCCAGGCGATGACGGATCGCGGCCTTGTACAAGACCCGGTCTGCCTGGGCACGAGTGGCGCGCACCGCCGGCCCCTTGCTGGAATTGAGTATTCGAAACTGAATGCCGGCTTCATCCGTAGCCGCGGCCATGGCGCCACCCATGGCATCTACTTCCTTGACCAGATGTCCTTTTCCGATGCCGCCAATGGACGGGTTGCAACTCATCTGCCCCAAGGTCTCGATGTTATGACTCAAGAGCAAGGTCTTGCAGCCCATGCGCGCCGACGCCAGCGCGGCCTCGGTGCCGGCGTGTCCGCCACCAATCACGATGACATCAAACTTTTGTGGATAGAGCATGGTTGCTTTGTGGTTTGCCTGGGCGCAGGGACAGTCAAACGCCCTGCGCGCGTGCGGATACGCCGCCGATTTTACCGGCCACATCCGATTTCACTCAGGGGCCACCCTGTAACGCCACCGAAGACCCACCTACAAACCGAAGAAGAAACAGAAAACAAGCCCAAGCTACTGCAAACAAACACCCGTCTGCTATCTATTTCATAGCATTCTGGGTCGATCGTGAACGCTCCCCTCTTGACGTCTGCTGGGTCAGGTTTGGTGGTTTGAAAAAGCTCCCTATTTCTCCATGGTGATTACCCTTAACTGTCAAATTCTGGACAGTTCGAGGTCACACTCGGTATTACCCTCGCATCTTCCCCTCCTGGCAACAGGGTAAGGCCCCAACCAAAACTTGCGCCGCCCCGTTCAAACTTGAAGAAGCACCCTCATGAACAGCATTCACCTGGACAGCACAAGCAGCGCCGACCGGATTCGCAACGAACTCAATGCCACCCTCGATCTCCAGCGCGCCGCCTACTTTGCTCACCCCGTGCCCAGCTTGGGTGAGCGCCGTGCCAATCTGTTCAAGCTACAGGCTTTTGTCCGCGACCACAAGGAAGGCCTGGTCGCCGCCGTCAATGCCGATTACGGCAATCGCTCGCGCCATGAAACCTTGTTTACCGAGATTTTCACGGTCATTGACGGTGTGGATCACGTGCTCAAACACCTGAAGAAGTGGATGCGGCCGCAGCGCCGCGGTGTCGATCTACGCAACTTTTTCGGTGCTCGCAACCGGGTCCTGCCTCAACCTTTGGGCGTTGTGGGCGCGATCGTGCCCTGGAATTTTCCTATCAATCTCAGTTTCACCG
This sequence comes from Comamonadaceae bacterium, assembly GCA_007280205.1. GTDB lineage: Bacteria > Pseudomonadota > Gammaproteobacteria > Burkholderiales > Burkholderiaceae_C > Rhodoferax. Next base: position 1,104 of record QYPX01000001.1, on the reverse strand, counting down.
GCCTTATCTATACGTTTGCGGCGGGCAATCGGTCGATGGTCAAAATGTCTGAAAACTCCCGCCACCTGGCACAATTCCTGATCGAAAAAATACCATCCTACTTTCCAAGAGAGAAACTTGCGTTTTTCGATGAGACCGGGGGCGTTGGCGTTGAGTTTTCGAAGCTCAAGTTCGACCACCTCCTGTTCACCGGCTCGGGCCAGACCGGTCGCGCCGTGATGGCCGCAGCAGCGCAAAACTTGTGCCCTGTCACGCTGGAGATGGGGGGCAAATCTCCCGCCATCCTGTGTGAGGATTTTCCCCTACAAAAAGCAGCAGAGCGATTGCTGTTCGTGAAGTTGCTGAACGCGGGTCAGATTTGCACCACGGTGGATCACCTTTACTTGCCAAAGGGAAAGACTGCCGCTTTTGTGGCCCTTGCAAAAGAAATTGTCAGCAAGCGCTACCCCCACCTGGCCTCACCCGACTTCACCTCCATCATTGATGAGCGATCCTTTACCCGACTTACCACTGCGCTGGAAAGCGCCGAGGCCGGTGGCGCCACGCTGGTGCAATTGATTCCCGGACCCAGGTGGGATGCTGCGAGCCGGAAGATTGCACCCCATCTGGTCCTCAATGCCCCGGCTGACAGCACCCTGCTGACGCGGGAGATCTTTGGTCCGGTCCTGCCCATCATTGAATACAGTTCGCTGGAGGAGCCGATCAAAGCCATCAACGGCGGGGGGCGGCCTTTGGCCTTCTACCCCTTCAGCAACGACGGTCAAACCATCCAGACCCTGCTGGAGCGGGTCATGTCGGGTGGCGTCAGTGTCAACGATTGCCTGTTCCACGTCGCTCAGCACGATCTGCCTTTTGGCGGTGTCGGTGAAAGCGGAATGGGGCACTACCATGGGTTTGAGGGCTTTGTCACTTTTTCAAAAATGCGGCCTGTGTTCTACCAAACATCTTTCAGCGCGCTCAAGTTCATGTGGCCACCCTACGGGAAGTTCGCCACCAGGTACCTCAACTTCCTGACCAAATAATCCACCAATAAAAATCCCCGCCCCAAGGGGCGGCGTATTCAGAACAGCCCCTGCTGCGTATCCGAATGTAGTTGTTGATATT
>QYPX01000224.1 GCA_007280205.1 Comamonadaceae bacterium | reverse complement strand
GAAGGGATCAGAAAATTGCGTGCATAACCGTCCTTGACGCGGACGATTTCACCGAGATTGCCAAGGTTGACGACCTTGTCGAGCAGAATGATTTGCATGGTCGTATTCCTTAGATTTTGTGCTGGTCGCTATACGGCAGCAGTGCAAGAAAACGCGCACGCTTGATAGCGGTGTTGAGCTGACGCTGAAAAATGGCGCGCGTGCCGGTCAGACGAGCCGGAATGATCTTGCCATTTTCTGCAATGAAGTCACGCAAGGTATCAATATCCTTGTAGTCGATCTCTTCGACACCGGTGACGGTAAAGCGGCAAAAGCGCTTGCGCTTGAACAGCAGGTTCTGCGCGGGGCGCTTCGGGCGCTTGTCTTTGTTGTTAAAACGTTTTGGTCCGGCCATGATGGACTCCTTAAATAATTACGTATCGTTAATCTTGCTGAAACTCTTGAATGTGAAACACAAGGTGTTTGCCCTTGCCAGGTGTTGCCAGAAATCCGTTGAATTTCCAGTTGCTTCCCACGTCCTGTCTTGTCAGTCGCTCGGCGACTGCGCCAAATGCGACCGCCTTGACAAGTGCCTTGACCTGCCTGGTTTGCCCTGCCTCGTCGATCTCGGACTCGTGCTGAAGCTGCAAATTCAGTGCTGGCAAGCCAGCTGGCGTATACCGCAGTGAATCAATTTCCACGATACAGGCTAGCAAAACAAGATGGTTGACGTAGGGTTTCACACTCCTGGCTGAAAACAGCTCTATCAAGCCTGGTATTCGGCTTGTTGCGTCTTGCGGGCGTCTTCACGTTCCACGGTCTTCATCATGGAAGACGGACCGGTATCGGCCTTCTTCTTGGAAACCGTCAAATGACGCAGTACGGCATCATTGAACTTGAAGGCATGCTCAAGCTCAACCATCACAGCTTGGTCGGCCTCGATGTTGACGCAAAGATAGTGGGCTTTGGCCAGCTTGTTGATCATGTAGACCATCTGGCGACGGCCCCAGTCCTCGACACGATGCACTTTGCCGCCGCCGGCAGTGATCATGCCCTTGTAACGTTCCAGCATGGCGGGAACCTGCTCGCTCTGATCCGGATGAATCATGAGAATGATTTCATAGTGACGCATTAACTCTCCTTGTGGATAGCCCGAAGCCGGGCAGAAAAGCCACCCTCAGAGTCTAAGTGAGGTGTGGCAAGGTGAACCGGGGATTATAGCCGATCGACGCCGGGAATGGATGTGTCCGCATGGGGGGCCACTCCGGCACGCGACAGGCAACTCAGCAGCACGATGACGGCGGTACCCGCCAGAATGCCGAAAACGCCCGCTGAAACCGGCAAGATTCCAAACCACAGCCCACTGCCAGTCAAGCCAAACGCCGATCTGACCGCTGTCGAGTTGATCGCGATGTAGTAGATCGTCAGCCCCAGGCCCGTCACCATGCCAGCAAGGGCTGCACCTGCTGTGGTCCTGCGCCAGAAAATTCCCAGCACCATGGCGGGAACGAAGGCGGCACCTGCGAGTGAAAACGAGGCCGACACGAGATAGAGAATGTCCGCCGGGCGCTGCGCCGCCGCGTAGGCGGCCACCAGCGCCACCACCAGCAACACGAACTTCGACAACATCACACGTCGCACGGCACCGGCCTGATCGTTCTCTCCGCGAAAAAAGAAATCATGCGCCAGCGCATTGCCAATGGTCAGCAGCAGACCGTCTGCCGTGGACAAGGCGGCAGCCAGCCCACCCGCGGCGACCAGGCCCGACACCACATAAGGCATGCCACCGAGCTCTGGTGTCACCAGCATCACGATGTCAGCGCCAAGCTTGAGTTCGGAGAACTGGAGGATATGGTCGCCGTTGACGTCGCTGACCGAGATCAGGGTCGGATCCACTTTGGCCCACTGGGCAATCCAGACCGGCAGCGAATCGAAATTCTGCCCCACCAGATGACTCATGATTTCGAACTTGACGAGCACCGCCAAGGCCGGCGCCGCCAGATACAGCAGCGCTATGAAAAACAAGGACCAGGCAACCGAGGTCCTGGCCTCGGCCACCGTGCGGGTGGTAAAGAAGCGGGTCAGCAAATGAGGCAGCCCGACGGTACCCACCATCAGGCAAAACATCAGCGCCAGAAAGTTGCGCCGGGACAGTTCAAAGGCCTGTTGTTCGTCCGCACTCCCGCCAGGGTCACCGGCAAAGGGCTTGACATGCACCGGCATGCCGCCCAAAGGCTTGGCGCGCTCCAGATTTTCCTGCATGGCGCGACTCCAGCGCTCGCGCGCTGTGCTTGCATCCCTGGGTAGCGCCGCAAGTTCACGACGCGCCAGCACCACAGCCGACTCATCGGCATGGCGCTCATTCAACATGCGAATGCGCTCCCGCAGTTCCTTGCGCTCGGCGTCCAGCGCGACATCAACGTTCTGCAACTTCGCTTCGTAGTCACGCGCACGCCGCTCGTACTCGTGAGTCACCTGCAGTTCGGCCGGCGACGCCAGCAACTGCTTTTCAAGTGCAGTGATTTTTTGCAATTGCTGGCCATAAACAAACGGTGCCAGGGGATTGCCCAACTGCTGATAGGCGAGCCAGGAAACCGGTATCAAGAATGCCAGGATCAAAACAACATACTGTGTCACCTGCGTCCAGGTAACCGCTCTCATGCCGCCCAGAAAGGAGCAAACCAGCACACCACCGAGTCCGAGCAGAATACCAATTTCAAATTGAACTCCGGTCAGGCGCGAGGCGATCAATCCAACCCCATAGATCTGCGCCACCACGTAGGTGAAAGAGCACAATACCGCCGAGAAGGCGGCGATCATTCTTGGCCAGGTTCCGCCGTAGCGCAGACCGAAATAGTCAGGCACCGTATACAGGCCCAGTTTTCTCAAATACGGCGCCACCAGGAGAGCGAGTAAGCAGAAGCCACCGGTCCAGCCAAGGACATAGACGAGGCCGCCGGGTTGCGCCGGTGTGCCAGAAAAACCCTGAAGATAGAGGCCCCCAGCCATGCTGATGAAGGACGCCGCACTCATCCAGTCCGCTGCCGTTGCCATACCGTTATAGAGCGCAGGAATATTGCGCCCAGCCACGTAGTACTCTGCGGCGTCAGAGGTGCGACCATAGATGCCAATGGCCGCGTACAGACTGACCGTGGCGATCAAAAAAGTGGCTCCCACCCAGGACTTCTTTAGCCCCCACGTTTCCGCCAGCGCCAGGGCCGCCAGAAACAGCAACAGACATGCCACGTAGACCGCAAATTTGCGATGCAATCGCCGCTTGTAAGCCTCGTACTGTGGGTCAGGACTGGAAGTTGCAGAACCCTCGCGCCTGTTGGCCAGCCACGCAAAACCCGCCACGATGGCGATGAAGACAAAGACCCCGCCCTGCGCCGCAAACCAGTAGCCCAGCGGCCAGCCGTTGACGATCATCTGCAGATCATTGGCAAAGAACACGACGCCAAAAGACGCCGCGAACCAGATTGCCAGAAGCCCGCCCTGCAGACGAAAACCGGTCGCCATGGCTACTGCGCAGCCAGCCTCTTCCAGGTCGTGATCACCGAGTCCGGATTGAGCGAGATGGAAGAAATCCCCTGCGCCATCAACCACTCGGCAAAATCCGGATGGTCGCTCGGACCCTGCCCGCAAATGCCGATGTACTTGCCCTGTGACTTGCAGGCAGCAATGGCCAGCTTGATGAGTGCCGTGACGGCTGGATCACGTTCGTCAAAATCGGCAGCCAACAATTCCAGACCGGAGTCCCGGTCCAGACCCAGGGTGAGTTGCGTCAGATCATTGGAGCCAATCGAAAATCCGTCAAAGTACTGCAGGAAGTCGTTGGCCAGGATGGCGTTGCTGGGTATCTCACACATCATGATGATGCGCAAACCATTTTCACCACGCTTGAGGCCCTGTGCAGCCATCAGTTCGGTGACCTTTTTTGCCTGATTCACGGTGCGGACAAAAGGCACCATGATCTCGACATTGGTCAAGCCCATGTCCAGCCGGACGCGTTTGAGCGCCTCGCACTCCATGGCAAAGGCTGCCCCGAAATCAGCGCTGACATAGCGCGCAGCGCCCCGGAAACCCAGCATCGGGTTCTCTTCCTCGGGTTCGTAGCGACTGCCACCCACCAACTTGCGGTATTCATTGCTCTTGAAGTCAGATAGTCGCACGATCACCGGCTTGGGCCAGAACGCCGCGCCGATCGTGGCCACGCCCTCGGCCACCCGGTCAACGAAAAAAGCGCGCGGTGAAGCATGGCCGCGAGCCACCGATTCAACCGCCTTCTTCAAGTCAGCATCGATGTTCGGGTAATCCAGAATCGCTTTCGGATGCACACCAATATTGTTGTTGATGATGAACTCAAGACGTGCCAGGCCGACCCCCGCATTGGGCAACTGGCAGAAGTCAAATGCCAGTTGCGGGTTGCCGACATTCATCATGATCTTGACCCCAATCTCGGGCATCAGACCACGCTGCACCTCAGTGACTTCGGTTTCCAGCAAGCCGTCGTAAATGAAACCGGTGTCGCCTTCGGCGCAGCTCACCGTCACCAGCATGCCTTCCTTGAGCACATCGGTCGCATGGCCACAGCCGACCACTGCCGGGATGCCCAGTTCGCGCGCGATGATGGCCGCATGGCAAGTCCGTCCACCGCGGTTGGTAACAATCGCGGCAGCACGCTTCATCACTGGCTCCCAGTTCGGATCGGTCATATCCGTCACCAGCACATCCCCGAGCTGAACCTTGTCCATCTCGCTGATGTTGTGCACGATGCGAACCGGACCGGTGCCAATCTTCTGTCCAATGGCACGCCCCTCCACGATCACGGAGCCCTTGCCCTTGATCTTGTAGCGGTACTCCACCTTGCCAGCCGCCTGGCTTTTCACCGTTTCGGGCCGTGCCTGCAGGATGTAGAGTTCGCCATCAATGCCATCTTTGCCCCACTCAATATCCATCGGGCGGCCATAGTGCTGCTCGATCACGAGGGCGTAATGGGCCAGTTTTTCAACCTCGGCGTCGGTCAGGGAATAGCGATTGCGCTGCTCGGTCGGAACATCGACGGTTTTCACGAATTCGCCACTGGCGGCCTTCTCTTCGGCAGTCGCGAATCGCATCTGGATCAGTTTGGAGCCCAGAGAGCGGCTGATGACGGCGCGTTTGCCGGCTTTGAGCATAGGCTTGTGAACATGAAACTCGTCTGGATTCACAGCTCCCTGCACCACCGTTTCACCCAGCCCGTAGCTCGAAGTGATGAACACAACGTCGGTGAAACCCGATTCCGTATCGATGGTGAACATGACGCCCGCCGCGCCGATATCGGAGCGCACCATGCGCTGAACACCGGCACTCAGTGCCACATGCTCGTGGGCAAAGCCCTTGTGCACCCGGTAACTGATGGCACGGTCGTTGTAAAGCGAGGCAAATACCTCCCTGATCTTGTGCAGTACCGCGTCAATACCGGTGACGTTCAGAAAAGTTTCCTGCTGACCTGCAAAGGACGCGTCCGGCAAATCCTCTGCCGTGGCTGAGGAACGCACGGCAAACGAGGCCTGCGGACTGCCGGCGCTGAGTTCAAGAAAGGCGGCACGAATCGCCTGTTCCAGATCGGCCGGAAACGGTTGCACCTCGACCAGAGCCCGGATTTCCGCTCCGACTTTGGCCAACTCGCGCACGTCTTCCGTATCCAGGGCATCCAGAAGTTGATTGACCCTGCCAACCAGATCTCCATGCGCCAGAAAGCGGCGGAAGGCGTGGGCCGTAGTGGCAAAACCGGTAGGTACGCGCACACCAGAGGGCAGGTTTGAAATCATTTCGCCCAGGCTGGCGTTCTTGCCGCCAACCGAATCGACGTCTGACATTCTCAGGTTTTCAAATGGGACGACCAGTGCGGCCGAGTCAAAAAGTGCAGACATGAAAAAGCTCCAGAAGTTAAAAACGGGTCCAGCTACCGGGCCAAGCGCTCCGGGACGCCTGCGATGCCCATGCTGGCAGCCTTGCGTTGTCGTTGTTCTGTTGAATCGGCGCCGCGCATGAACGAATAAGAGGGGGGTGCATGGCATTGTAGGTGGCCAGTCGATTCACAATGTCGACTGTTTCCTGCAAAATGTTAGCGCTCTGTGAAGTCACCAACCCATCATGCCCAATCGAACCGTATTCTTCGTTTCTGACGGTACCGGAATCACGGCCGAGACTTTCGGTACCGCCATCCTTGCCCAGTTTGAAACCAGATTTCGCTACGTCCGACTCCCCTTTGTCGACTCCATCGACATGGCGCTGCGCGCCGTCAATGAAATCAATCATGCCGGACTGATCGACGGCAACAAACCCATCGTCTTTACCACCCTGGTCAACGCCGAGGTGCTCAAAGTCATTACCGATGGCTGTCAGGGCCTGTTGCTTGACATGTTTGGCACCTTCATCATGCCGCTTGAAGCGGAGCTGAACCTCAAATCGAGTCACCATGTCGGCCGCTTCAGCGACGCCAGCAAGAGCAAGGAATACCAGGCGCGGATCGAAGCCATCAACTTTTCACTGGCGCATGACGACGGGCAATCACACCGCGACCTGGCCGAGTCGGATGTCATTCTGGTCGGCGTCAGTCGCAGCGGCAAGACCCCCACCTCGCTCTACCTGGCGATGCAGTACGGGCTCAAAGCCTCCAATTACCCCTTGATCCCGGAAGACTTTGAGCGGCGCCATTTGCCACCAGCCTTGCTGCAGCACCCAAGCAAGCTTTTCGGTCTGACGATTCAGCCCAAACGTCTGAGCGAAATACGCAATGAGCGCAGACCGAATTCAAAGTACGCCTCGCTTGAGAACTGTCTGATCGAAGTCAGCGAAGCCGAAGCCATGATGCGTCGATCAGGTATCCGCTGGCTCTCAACCACCACCAAATCGATCGAAGAGATCGCCACCATCATCCTGCAGGAAATCAAGCCCCAGCGGCTCGGCTATTGAGAGTTCACCTCAAAGCGCCAGCGCAGCAATTCCGGCACGCGCAACCTGGGCGTCTTCGCTCGATTTGACGCCGCTGACGCCCACTGCGCCTATGCACTGGTCACCCTTCATGACCGGAACCCCACCCTCGAGCATGCCCTGTATCGCAGGCGCGCTCAGGAACGAGGCGCGTCCACCGTTGATTACATCTTCATAGACCTTGCTTTCGCGCCGACCCAGCGCCGCCGTGTGCGCCTTGGCCGGGGCAATATGCGCCGATATGGCTGGCGCGCCATCGAGTCGGCGCAAGCCCAGCAAATGCCCGCCGTCGTCCACAATGGCAATGGTCACGGCCCAGTTGTTTTTCAGGGCTTCGTCCTGCGCCGCAGCCAGCATGGCATTGACGTCCGAGAGTTCGAGAAAGAATTTCTGATTCATCGAGCTGGCCTTTTTGTAAAGAAAAGACAAGCATAGCTTGATTCCCCTAGAATGCGCACCATCTTCAGCTCGCAAAGCGAAGATGCTTTGCCGGACAGTTCGCGTGTGCCAGACGGCATGCCTTGTCCGCCAATGACTTTAGGAGTTTTGACCATGACTGACAACGTTCAATCGATCGACCGCAGCTACGGCCTGGGTTCCGTCTCCGAGCAGCGCAACAAGGTGTTGCGCAATACCTACTGGCTTCTGGCCTTGAGTCTGATACCCACGGTGCTGGGTGCCTGGCTGGGCGTAGCCACCGGCGTGACACGCTCCATGGGCGGTGGTATGGGCCTGATCATCTTTCTGGGTGGCGCTTTCGGCTTCATGTACGCCATCGAGAAGACCAAGAATTCCGCCATGGGTGTGCCCGTGCTGCTGGGCTTTACCTTCTTCATGGGCTTGATGCTCTCGCGCATGATCGCCATGGTGTTGGGTTTCAAGAACGGACCGGATCTGATCATGACCGCCTTTGGCGGCACCGCCGGTGTGTTCTTCGTCATGGCCAGCCTGTCGAGCGTCATCAAGCGCGACCTCAGCGGCATGGGCAAGTGGCTGTTCGTTGGCGCTATCGCGCTGATGATAGGCGGCATCATCAATATTTTTGTTGGCTCCAGCGCCGGCATGATGGTGATTTCGGTGCTGGCGATCGGCATCTTCAGTGCCTACATGCTGTATGACCTCAAGCAGATCGTTGATGGCGGTGAAACCAACTACATCAGCGCCACCCTGGCACTCTATCTGGACATCGTCAACGTCTTCCAGAGCCTGCTGGCCCTGCTCGGCATCTTTGGCGGCGAGCGCGACTGAAATTTGCGGTAATGCTGCGGCGAAGGAGAAGGCCCTGCGGGGCCTTCTTTTTTGCACGATCAGTTGATCGCTCAGTGGGACCCAGGCACTTGGGGACTCAGGACGACATGGCACTCAACTCCGTTCGTGATAGGGGTAGAGAAGGACTCTCGTCCTCCCCTCCCTCCGAACCGTGCGTGCGGTTCTCCCGCACACGGCTCTCCAGTTAGTGGTTTCCTCATCGGGATTGGCTCGCATAGTGATGGG
>QYPX01000009.1 GCA_007280205.1 Comamonadaceae bacterium | reverse complement strand
CGCTGCACAGAAGCCATTTCATGAGTCGCCGCCATTCGACGGATGCAGGCTCCACAAGATGCTGCGCAACTTGGCCGGTGGCACTGGTTTTTGCAAGAGGTACGCGCCCGCTTCTTCAACTTGGTGCGCGAGGTTTTCATCCGCATCGGCGCTGATCAAACAGGCCGGAATCTGGGCGCCAGCGATTTTGCGTACAAGGCGTATCGCATTGATGCCGTCATACCCGTCGTTCAACCGGTAGTCGCTAAGGATTACGTCAGGAAACTGGTGATGTAGGACCTGGTCACAGGCCATTAGCGCCCCATGAGCAAGTGTGACCTTGCACCCCCACGACGCTAAGATGCACTCCATAGCCTCTCGAACCAGGGCGTCGTCTTCGATCACCAGTACCCTTAGGCCGTCGAGGCTGGGCTCCGGCAGCTCAAAACTCTGACGTGATCCGCGGTCACCATCAAAATCGACATGATTGCTAGCCATATTTACCTCTCTGACGCACGATTTTGAAGCGCCCGGCTAGAAAATACCATCCCCCAAAAGGGGGGTATTGACGTGAAAAATCTGAAAGGTAGCCGGTGGCGAGCAATGCCGACTGCCAGCCCAATTGGCGAAGTTGGACTGCCCGTACGCTGACCGTGGCGACAGGCAGCAAGCGCTGCCCAAGAGCCGGACAGATTCAAGATTCGATTTCCTCGGTTGACCGACCGCTCTTGAAAAACCTGAGCTCTCAATGACTCCTATCGATTACAGACGCCGGTGACCGGACCTGGTCGTTGACGGGTGCCCACGACAGTCGGCTGTAGGCGCTTCCATTTTGACCGGGGGTTTGGTCACCAACTTTGAGGCGATGAATCTGGCGCATTCGACCACTGGCGCTTGACGCCCAAAGCGGGACACTTCCCGGAGATTTCAATCAAGTCGGCACAAATACGGCAGGGCTGATTCCGAAAAACTTGCCCAGCTTTCCTGCCATCGTCGCGCTGATTTTTCGTTTGCCCGCCAGTATCGCCGACAGATTGCTCTGAGGAACAACGGCGCGCAGATCCTCCTGCTTCAGACCGCGCGCTTCCATCAAAAATCGCAAGGCGTCCCTGGGACTCGCTGGTTCTATCGCATGATGTTCTTGTTCGTACCGGGATACCAGGTCGCCCGCCAGTTCAAGCAAACTAGACAGTGGGTGTTCTTCGTCATCCCCCGCCACATCCAAAAGCGAATTCATCATTGCGACCATACGGTCGTACTCTATTTCGCTGTGGATGGGGCGCAGGTGCGCCATGGTGTCGAACTTCTGCCACGAGGCTTGCAAGGCACGAATGTCGAGTTGAGGTTGCGCTGTGCCCATAGTTACACCTTGCCTTTCCGATAAAGCTTGTTCCAGTCGTCGTATTCCCGATGCGTCAAGACCTTTTGCACAAACACCTTCTTGAACCTGTATCGAACAATCACGACGACGCGATAGTTATTGCCACCCACATCAAAGACCGTGTAGGGCGGCACGTAGTCGGCCGAGTTGAAGAATTCACGAACATGATTGAAGTCCCTGAACTCGACGTGCTCCAGCACCGAGTGCCACTCGCGCAAAACGTTCTCAGCCTCTGGGTGCTTTTGCCAGAAGGCGCGAAGCATTTTGATGGAGATGACGTGCATGGAGTTAGTATATCAAATCGATATATAGCAGCAACATCAAATTGCGCCCTTCCGCGAACGGTCTATCGAAACCAGCAATCCGCGTTGACCGGACAGGAGCCCGCAGCATCACTCACCTGTTGAATTCGTCCAGTATCATGGTGTCAACCATACGCCACCACCATATCGATACATTCTTTACCGTTGCTTCACTGAACTTGCTCAAGGCACAGTCCTCACAGGAGCATGATCCCTTCACTCGAATAACTTCAAGAATGAGCACCATGAAAAAACTAGTTCTCTTGTCTGTAGCCCTGGCGGCCAGCGGACTGTCTCTGGCGCAACAGGAACAGGGGCGGGTTATTTCCACTACGCCCATCATCCAGCAGGTTACCGTACCGCGCCAGGTTTGCAGTCCGGAGCAGGTCACAACGCAACAGTCAAAATCAGGGGCCGGGGCGCTGATGGGCGCGATCGCCGGCGGTGCCATGGGAAATGCGGTCGGCGGTGGCAATGGCAAAACGGCCGCCACCATGTTGGGCCTCATCGGTGGAGCGGTCGTCGGTGACAGCATCGAAGGTGCGCCGCAAACGCAGACGCAGACTGTCCAGCGCTGCCGGATGCAGAACTTTTATGAGAACCGAACAGTGGCCTACAACGTTGCTTACGAGTACGCGGGCAAGCAGTATTCAGTTCAAATGCCCTACGATCCTGGTCCATCCATTGCGCTGCAGATTACACCGGTGATTTCCAATTCGCACATGGCACCTGCAGGCGCAGTGATTTACCCGCAACGTTGATTTTTTCGCTTCTTGCCGAGCCTGCCATGAGAACTTTTTTGGGCGTGATCGTGTTGACCCTGGCGGGCTGTGGAGGCGGTGGAGGTGGTACCGCCGCCGCGGGTGGTGGAAGCAATCCGACCAGTTCGCCCTGGGCACTGCGCAGTACCAATGAGGCAGGACTGAGCGCGTATTTTCGCGAGGCCCTGGGACCCGCGTCCAAGGCATACGTTGGCAGCGTTTGGTCCATCGATCTGCCGCTGGCGACAAGCGCTGCCCCGGCTGCGTCGGGGGCCGCCACCGTGAGCAGCACGTTTTCCGGCACGACGCTGCAGGAGGCTGGTGTCGATGAAGCGGACCTGATAAAGAGTGACGGCACGCATGTTTTCGATCTGACAGGTGACTTCAGGCGCGCTGTCTTGCGCCGGCAACGCCTGGATGCAAATGCGAGTGATGCAGCTCTGGTTCCGGTTGACAGCCTGAAGCTGGGGTTTTCGACTGACGTACGGGGCTCCGGGCTGTACCTCGACAGCGAGCGCCAGCAGGTTGCCGCCATTGCCGAAGGCAGCACGGGGTGGGGCATCTACGACAGCTGGTTCGCGCCCCAGGTCTGGGGGCAGGGTGTGACGGAGGTCATCCTTGCAGACACGAGCGCTGCGACGCAAATGAAGCAGCGTCGCAGCTTGCGAATGACCGCGCAGCTGATAGGCTCGCGCCGTATTGGCACGAGCTTGTACCTGGTCCTGCGCAGCTATCCGCGCATACCTGGCCTCGATCCATCCTGGCCGACCGCGAAGACCACCACCAATCAGGCCCTTCTTGACGCCTTGCAGTCACCGCAACTGCTACCGACACTGTCCATCGATGGTGCATCGGCGCAGGCGCTGGTTGATCCGTCTTCCTGTTTCACCCAGGCGGATAACGCTGTCAAGAGCGCTGACGTCATCACCATCGTTGGCATCGACCTTGCCTCCGCCACGCACCGCCACGCCGCGCGCTGTTTCACCGGAGGGACCGAGGCGTTTTACATGTCAGACCAAAGCCTGTACCTCGCGACCACCAGAACGGCTTACAGTTACAGCGGTGCCTTTCCGGTCTACGCCGCTCAGGCGAGTACGGATATTCACAAATTTGGTCTGGCCGGCCTGGACATCAGCTACCTGGGTTCAGGCAACGTAACCGGGCACCTTGGGTTTGATCAAAACCGGAAGTCTTTCCGAATGGGTGAACACCTTGGCGCGCTGCGGGTCATCTCGCAAACTTCACCGAGTTGGGGCGGCTGGAGCAGCCCGGGCGAATCACCTGGACACCTGACGATCCTTCAGGAAAAAGCAGGTGCCTTGGCGGTCGTTGGCGAACTTCCCAACGCAAGCCGCCCGGCGCCGCTGGGCAAGACTGGCGAACAGCTCTATGCCTCGCGCTTTGTTGGCAGCAGGGGCTATCTGGTGACCTATCGGCTCACGGATCCCTTGTACATACTGGATCTGGCCAATCCGGCCGACCCAAAAATAGCCGGTGAGCTGCAGGTTGACGGCTACTCCGATTACTTATTCCCCTTGACCGACACACTGCTGCTCGGGGTCGGCAAGGATGCCATCGCAGAAGGCGGCCCTGGCGACGGCCGTTTTGCCTGGTACCAGGGGGTGAAAGTTTCACTGATCGACCTGAGCGATCCGACGCGTCCACGTGAGGCTGCGCGCGCTGTCATAGGCCGACGCGGCACCGATGCCAGCGCGCTGCACAACCATCACGGTCTCGCCCTGCAAACCACAGGCAAGACAAGCAGGATCAGCCTGCCCATCCGTCTGCATGACACGGCCACGCCCGGGCTCATGCCAAGCAGCAGTAACTATTTTCAGTTCACACGAACCGAGTTGCGGAGGTTTGAGATTGACCTGACCAAACAGACTTTGGTCAGCCGGGCGTCGTTGGCCTCCAGCATCACCGCAGAGCGCGACATAGGCGACGACCGTTCGCTCTTGTGGAACGAACAGGTGCACTATTTCCGCGGCGGTGGCTGGCAGTCTGCTGCCTGGTGAACGCGATGATGGGCCCGCCACGAGCTCACCAGTAAGCGAAGACCGCCCTGCTTACAAGTCAGTGCGCGTCGTGCCGGCAAAGTTCAAGATGTAGTCGGCACCGAATACCAGCGATGGCGTGCGATAGCCGGGCTGTGCCGCACCGGTGGCGCTTCGTTTGGCGATGTCCCAGGCTGTCAGCGCAGTGAGTGCATAGCCTTCCACGGTGTCCAGGCGTGATGTGGCCGTTTGGCCGTTTGCGCTTCGCACCTGACCCCACAGGTGCGAAGCACCGCGCTGGCGCTGCTCGGCATCGGGGCCAGCCGATCCGGAATCGATTTGCTTCTTGAGCAGGTTTTGCACCACGCCGGAGCCCATGACGGCGCCCAGGTAGCGCGAGGCCTTTGCCATCCACCTCAGTGCAAGCGGTGCCGCCATGAAGACTTCAATGTTGGGAATGGCCGTGGACACCCAGGCGGTGGAAACATCGCCCCAGGGTATGCACATCGTGGTGACGGGGCCCCTGCCAAAATCGATTTCACGGCAAGACGATGCCGACGGAACAGCCACCAGCTTGCCGCCACGGCGAATCATGCCGCCACGGTGCACGTTCTCGACCATGGTCGTGGCCGTCCCATGCGAGGGTTGACCAATGGCCTGAAAAGCAAGCGTCAAGGCGCTTGCATCGGGCAGCCTGCGTTTCAGGTGGGCTGCAAGGCAATCGCTCGGCACCACATCAAAGCCGGTACCGGGCATCAACATGACCCCGGCCGTCGCCGCTTTCGGGCCCAGAGCGGCGAGCGCTTCGAACACGTCAATTTCGCCAGTGATGTCGAGGTAGTGAACCCCGGCCGCGATGCAGCCCTCGGCCATCGCCTTGGCAGTGCGTGAAAACGGCCCGGCGCAATTGAGTACGACCGCGACTCCGGTCAGGTTCCCTGCAATGACGCCAATGTCATCCAGCGCAAACACCCGATAACTCAGGCCATGCCGCGTTGCAAGCGGCGCAAGTTTTTGCGCCGAGCGCCCTGCAAGAATGGGCTGGGCGCCCTCGCCCAGCGCAAGTTCAATGATGAGTTCGGCTGTATAGCCATTGGCACCGTAGATCAGAATATTGTTGTTCATCCTTGTTTCCTTGATTCGTCCCGCTGAGCACCCGTTGCGCTGGACAACGGCCGCTCCGTCTTCCTGCCTCGCCTGAAAACAATGTGCCCAATCATGCCGAACACGAAGGCGCCGACGACGTAGACCGGGCGCGGTAGTACCGGTTCCATCGCTTCAACAGTGTTCAGAACATCCATGACGCATCCTAATCCGATACCTTCGGGGGAATAGCACAGAGGGACATTTGGCCGCATCTGTGAGTTCGGTTTGACGACGCCGAAAAACCGCTAGTCAAGACAGTGGGAAAAATTACAAAAACGATTTAAATCCTATACTTACAGCGACTTCTTGATGTTGCTTGGCGGAGTGGACGGGGCATAGCCCTGATCGTGACGCGTATTGATGAGGCGCTGAATTGACTTCGTCAGCAATGCGATATACACTTGCTCTATACGTCTTCAAAAGGAGATACGCATGTCCATCGGCACCGTTTTCGTCAACAATCGCACCCAGGCCGTTCGCCTTCCGTTGGACGTGCGCCTGCCCGAGGGTGTCCACAAGGTAGATATACGCGCCAGAGGCAACGAGCGCATCATCGCGCCCCTCGGCCAAACCTGGGACAGCTTCTTCCTGGGCGGCCCCAACGTCAGCGACGACTTCCTGCCCGAGCGCGCAAGCCAGCACCAGCCGGAGCGGGAAGCACTGTGATGCTGCGCTACCTGCTGGACACCAATATCGTCATCTACGTGTTGAAGCGGCGCCCCGTCGAGGTGCTGTCCGCCTTCAACGCCAACGCCAGTCGCATGGCAATCTCCTCCATTACTCTGGCTGAGCTTTTGCACGGAGCGGAAAAAAGCAGCCGAGCGAGCGAGAACCTGTCCGCCATCGAGGACTTTTGCAGTCGCCTCGAAGTTCTACCCTACGGTGCCAAGGCCGCCCAGCACTACGGCGCCATCCGCAGCGCCCTGGAAAAACTCGGCCAACCCATCGGAGTGAATGACTTGCACATTGCCGGCCACGCACGCAGCGAAGGCTTGGTGCTGGTGACGAACAACATGTCCGAATTCGTGCGCGTGCCTGCGCTCGAAGTGGAGAACTGGGTCCGCCCGGGCCAGCAACTCAAGGCTTGAGTCCAGGCAAAATAAAAATCCCCGCCCCAAGGGGCGGCGTATTCAGAACAGCCCCTGCTGCGTATCCGAATGTAGTTGTTGATATT
>QYPX01000228.1 GCA_007280205.1 Comamonadaceae bacterium | reverse complement strand
GGATGTTGCCACTGGCCACGGTGGTGTAGAGCTTGCCGTCCCTGGCCAGCACAATGTGTTCCGCGCCTTCTTCACTGCCGAGCGAAATCATTTTCAGGTTGGCCAACAGACGATTCGGTGTGTGCGGTCCGCTGTAGTCTGGCGCTGCGGGCGCATTCCAGCTGACCGGCTCTATGGGCACCGGCCACAGGCTCAGGTAGGCGAGCAGCGCCAGTAGCGCGGCGCCAGCGAGGGAAGCGGCTGTTTTCATGGTGTCTGCCCTATCAGTTGTTGCGCCAGCGCCGTCATGGCGCGGGGTGAGTGATCGGTGGGTTCAATGATTCGGGCGTTCTCGAAATGCCGGAAGTTGCGCCGCATCGATTGCAGGTAGCCCGGATCATAGTGCCGAGTGAGCAGGTCCTGCACCACGGGCGCAATATCGCCGCTGCGTACCGACGCCTGCCAGCCGTCGACCAGGACCTTGCCCAGAAAGGTGGACAGCACCTGCAGCCGTTCACAGAAACTCTCGACGTCGCGCACAAAGAAGTCATAGTCTTCCAGCAGCAATGCTACGCGCTCGCTGTCGGGCAGTACCAGGTTCAGACAGGGTGCCGCGTGCATGGCTTCGACCAGCGAAGCGGGTAAGGCCACATTGCCAACCTTCTTGCTCTCGCTCTCGATGAACACGGGACGCGCCGGGTCAAACTGGCGTAGCGCCTGCCAGATCAGGTTGTCAAACCGCTTCTGCGTTGGCTGGGCCAGTCCCGGAATGGCGCCTAGCACCGAACTGCGGTGATTGGCCAGCGCTTCCAGATCCATCACCTGGGCACCTTGGGCCGCCATGGCCTGCAGCAAGCGTGTCTTGCCCGATCCCGTGGTGCCGCAGATCACGCGCCACTGGAGGCGACTCACCCAGAGTGGGATGTCCTGTACGACAGCCGCCCTGAAAGCCTTGTAGCCACCTTCCAGCAGCGTGACCCGAAAACCGATCTGCGCCAGGACCAGTGACAGCGCGCCGCTGCGCTGGCCACCGCGCCAGCAGTAGGCCAGTGGCTTCCAGTCCTTCGGCGTGTCGATCAGTTCGCGCTCAATGTGGGCTGCGATATTGCGCGCTGCCATGGCAGCACCGCGCTTTCTGGCCGCGAACGGACTGACCTGCACGTACATGGTGCCGATGACACGTCGCTCCTCGTTGTTCAGTGTCGGCCAGTTGACAGCACCGGGCAGGTGGTCCAGCGCAAACTCAGCTTCACTGCGAGCGTCAATAATGCTGTCAAATTCGGCAAAACGGCCCAGCAGTTCGCTCGCGCT
Organism: Comamonadaceae bacterium; assembly: GCA_007280205.1. Classification (GTDB taxonomy): domain Bacteria; phylum Pseudomonadota; class Gammaproteobacteria; order Burkholderiales; family Burkholderiaceae_C; genus Rhodoferax. The sequence goes on along the minus strand of QYPX01000228.1, from coordinate 37,310 downwards.
CAGTGTGAGCAGGCTCATTTCAGCAACTTCCGCAGTTCCGGCCACACGTTGTCCAGCATCTGCGGGTGTGCTTCGGCGGTCGGATGAATCCGATCCGGCTGAAACAGGCGCGCGCTGTCGCTCGCGTCAGCAATACCTTTGAGCAGAAAAGGCACCAGAGCCGCTTTGTTGGTTTTCGCCACCTCGGCAAACATGGCTGTAAAGCGTTCGCTGTAATCGCGGCCGTAGTTGGGCGGCATCTGCATGCCCAGCAGCAGCACCCGGATACGGGCTTCTTGTGCTGAGCGAGTCATCTGGTTCAGATTTTCCCTGGTCATTTCGAGTGACAAGCCACGCAAGGCGTCGTTTCCGCCGAGTTCAATGATCAGGTGGCTGGGTCGGTGCTGCGCCAGCAGGGCGGAAAGTCGCGAACGTCCGCCGGAACTGGTGTCGCCGCTGATGCTCGCGTTGACGACAGTGGCGGTAATTTTTTGCTTGCTCAGGCGCTGTTCGAGCAAGGCAACCCAGCCACTGCCGCGTTTCAGGCCATACTCGGCGCTGAGCGAGTCGCCCAGTACCAGAATGGTCCGACCGCCTGGTGTGGCGGCATGCGTTAGCCCGCCAACAGATGCAAGTAAAGAAGTCGCGATAAAGTGTCGTCGATGCAAAGAAAGTCCCATGTCTGATTCAATTATCTCTGTCGAGCACGTTTTCAAGTCGGTGACAGATTCGACCGGTACGCTCGACATTCTGCGCGATATCGATTTTGCCTTGAATGCGCGCGAGACCGTCGCCATTGTCGGCGCCTCCGGTTCCGGCAAGAGTACGCTGCTGTCCATCATTGCCGGACTCGACACGCCAAGCCGTGGCACGGTTCGGCTGGCTGGACAGGATCTGTTTGTCATCGACGAGGACGAACGCGCTGCCCTGCGGGCGCAAAAGGTCGGTTTTGTGTTCCAGAGCTTTCAGTTGTTGGCCAATCTGACGGCGCTGGAAAACGTCATGCTGCCGCTCGAGTTGGCGGATCGGCGCGATGCACGCAAAGTCGCCACTGAAATGCTGGCGCGGGTCGGGCTTTCGGAGCGTCTGGGTCACTATCCCAAGGTGCTTAGCGGTGGCGAGCAGCAGCGCGTAGCACTGGCGCGCGCCTTTGTTGTCAAACCGGCCGTGCTGCTGGCCGACGAGCCGACCGGCAGCCTGGACTTTGCCACCGGCGAGAAAGTGATGGAACTGATGTTCGACCTGAACCGCGAGCAGGGCACGACGTTGGTGCTGGTGACACACGACAGCGCCATCGCCGAGCGCTGCGATCGGCGGATTACGATTGAGGCGGGGCAGGTGGTGGCCTGACACTGGTGTCATCCGGGACGGCAGTTGTCATCCCGGACTCAGTAGCTGTCATCCCGACCCCGGCAGTTGTCATCCCGGACTCAGTAGCTGTCATCCCGACCCCGGCAGTTGTCATCCCGGACTCGATCCGGGATCCAGTGCCACACCACCACTGGATTGCGGATCAGGTCCGCAATGACAAGTGCAAGCGGGGCCGCAATGACGAGCACAGGCGGGGCCGTGATGGCAAGGGTGGGGCCAGAGAACGGACACCCGGTCCACCGGTCTACCAACAAGCCCAAGACAACCCGCGATAATCAGTCCATGTCTTCCCCCAAAGTCCTGTTTGGCTTTCATGCCGTCGGTGTGCGTCTCAAAACCGCACCCAAGTCCATTGTTGAAATCTATTTTGAGCCGACCCGGCGTGACGCCCGGATGCGCCAGTTTCTCGACAAGGTCAATGAAGCGGGTGTGCGCCTGATCGAGGCCGATGGGCTGCGGCTGTCCAAACTCTGCGGCGGTCATGGCCACCAGGGCGTGGCGGCGCGCGTGCAGGCGTTGGCGCAAGTGAAGTCGCTCGACGAACTGCTGGAGCAACTCGAAGCGGCGCAGGCGCTGCTGCCCCTGGCTGAGCGCGTGGCGCCGCTGATTCTGGTGCTCGACGGCGTGACCGACCCACACAACCTGGGTGCCTGTCTGCGTGTGGCTGACGGCGCTGGCGTGCACGCGGTGATCGCGCCGAAAGACCACGCCGCCGGCATCAATGCCACGGTGGCCAAGGTGGCCAGTGGCGCGGCCGAGACCGTGCCCTACTTCATGGTGACCAATCTGGCGCGGACCCTGAACGAACTCAAGGAACGCAATATCCGGATCATCGGTACCAGCGATCTGGCACCCAGGACCCTGTACCAGGCAGACTTGCGGGGCCCGGTGGCGCTGGTGCTGGGGGCCGAGGGCGACGGCATGCGCGCGCTCACGGCCAAGACCTGCGACGAACTGGTCAGCATTCCGATGCGCGGCGCGGTCGAGAGTCTGAACGTCTCGGTGGCCAGTGGCGTCTGCCTTTATGAAGCCGTGCGACAGCGCAGCTGATTCCTTCTGCCAATTCTTTTCAACATCAAGTCAAACCTGCCATGAAATCGAAAATTCTGCGCCTTCTTCTGGTTTCGCTCATCGTCCTGCTGTTGCTCGCCGGTGGCTGGCTCTGGCTTACCCTGAACTGGAGCTACTCGCAGGGCGAGCGCGCCGGCTACGTGCAAAAGCTCTCCAAAAAAGGCTGGCTGTGCAAGACCTGGGAGGGTGAAATCGCCATGGTGACCATGCCCGGTGCCATTCCTGAAAAATTTGAGTTCACCGTGCGGGACGATGCCGTGGCGCAGAGAATAAACGTGCTGGCCGGCAAGCGGGTCGTGCTGAACTACGCGCAGCACCGTTTCATTCCGTCATCGTGCTTCGGTGAAACCGAGTACTTTGTGGCGTCCGTGCGGGAGGTTCTGGACAGCGCCTTGCCGCAGCCGACTTCGGTGCCGCTTGCTCCCAATGCGGCGGCGCAAGGCCAGTTGTCTGAGCCACGCTAAGGCCGCACCGCTCATGGATCAAACCGAAAACCTGGATGAAAGTCGCCTGGCTGATGCCTGGGCTGAACTGCAGAATCATGCTGCCAACGGCGAGCCTCTTCGTGCCGATGCCTACCGTCACGCCTTTGCTGATCCGGAATTTTTGTTACGTCGTGAGACGCGGGGCATCCGGTTTCAGCTGGAAATGCTCAAGCCAGATCTGGCCCAGATGGTGCAAGGCATAGCCAACACGGTTGTCGTTTTTGGCAGCGCGCGCTTCGTCTCACCAGACGAAGCACAAAGCTGCATGCAGGAGGCGCAGCTCAGGGGTGATCCGGACGCATTGGCCTTGGCGCAGCGCAAACAGCGCAATGCGCATTACTACGATCAGGCGAGGCTCTTTGCTCGGATGGTAGCGACGCACAGCGCACAACTGCCGAGCGCCGAGAAATTGTTTATTGCCACGGGCGGTGGCCCCGGCATCATGGAAGCGGCCAATCGCGGTGCGCACGAGATGGGCGCCCTGACGGTTGGCCTGAACATCGCGCTGCCGCACGAGCAGCGTCCCAATCCCTATATCACGCCGAGTTTGAGCTTCAAGTTTCACTACTTTGCGCTGCGCAAGATGCATTTCATGATGCGCGCCAAGGCATTGGTGGCGTTTCCGGGTGGCTTTGGCACGCTGGATGAACTGTTTGAGGTCATTACCCTGGTGCAGACGCGCAAGGCCAAACCGGTACCGATTGTGCTGTTTGGCTCGGAATACTGGCGGCGCCTGTTCAACCCCGACGTGATGATCGAAGAGGGCGTGATATCGGAGCAGGAACTGGCGCTCTTCACTTATGTTGACGAACCCCAGGCGGCGTGGGATGTGATTCGGAATTTTTACGGCTTGCCGTTGGTCGGGCTGACCTGCCAACATCCCGTTTCGTGTTGAGGACAGAGCTTGCCCACTGCGTGTGGCTGCGGTTTGTCCCGCAACTTCAAACCCAGCCAAACCAGCCCAGCAGCCCACCGGCTCCGAGCAGCCACAGCATGTGAATCCGGGTGCGCCAGACCAGCAGCGCGGTGACGGCGCTGAGCAGCCACAAGGGCCAGCTTTTCACCGCATTGCCGTGGTTGGCAGCCAGAATCCAGCCGGTGGCAATCAGCAGCGCAATCACGATCGGAGCCATGCCCTGCTTGAAGGCACGCACGGCGCGCAGTTCACGGTTCTGATGGCCCCAGCGCGCGGCCGCAAAGGTCAGGGTGGTGCTGGGCAGCAGGATGCCTATCATGGCCAGCAGCACACCCAAAGCAGCGTAGGGCCAGGCAGCCAGGCCGGCCGCCACGCCACCGCCAGCGTTCATGCCAACATTCCAGCCGAACAGCGCAATGAACAGCACATTCGGACCCGGCGCCGACTGCGCCAGTGCGATTGACGAAGTGAACTGGCTGTCGCTCAACCAGTGCTGCTGCGTCACCAGAAAGCGGTGCATGTCAGGTGCGGTCGTGATCGCACCGCCCACCGCCAGCAGTGAAAGCGACAGGAAATGGCTCAGCAGGGCCAGCCAGTCGGCGTTGGAGAGAGTGATGATCATGGCGTGGCGCCCGGCCGGCTTGCCAGACCGAGTTGCCGGTAGGCCCAGAGGCAGGCCACTCCCCCGACGCTCAGCAGGACCCAGACCAGTGGGACGTGAAACAGCGCAATGGCACAGAAGGTGATGATGGCCAAAACGCCACAAGCCAGGCGTCCCATGACATTGGTTTGCAGCGCCGCGATCAGTTTCAGGCCGGTGGCAGCGATCAGGCCGCCAGCGACCGCGCCCATGCCGCGCAGCGCACCGGCCACCGCGGGTGAATCGGCCATGCCGGTAAAGAGGGCAGCCAGCGCCAGGACAATCATCAGCGGGAAAGTCAGCATGCCGGCCAGCGCCATCAGCGCTCCGCGCAGGCCGAAGTAGCGGTCGCCAATCATCAGCGAAAGATTGACGACGTTGGGTCCCGGCAGAATCTGTGCTACCGCCCAGTCTTCAATAAATTCTTCGCGCGTCAGCCACTGTTTTTTTTCCACCATTTCGCGCTGCACGATGGCCAGTACACCACCAAAACCCTGCAGTGCCAGCCAGGTGAATGACCAGAACAGATCGGTCGGTGAGCGCGGCTGCGGATGTGCCTCAGGCGTGGGCGCGTTCGCCGCAGCAGGGAGTTTCTCGGTCATGCGCTGATTATGGCTGCGCTGCGTCTGCAGGGAGCCGGGTCGCGATCCTCAGAGCTTCAATTCCCAGGTTTCGCCCACCAGGTCGTGCCCGAAGCCGTGGTAGGGCTCGCTCTTGATCATCTGAAAACCTTTGCTCGCATAAATGTGGCGCGCCGCGTCCAGACAACTGTTGGTCCACAGCACGATCTTGCGGTAGCCCCTGCTGCGCGCAAAGGCGAGGCATTCGTCGGTCAGGCGCGTGCCCAGTCCCAGGCCGCGCGCCGCCGGTGTCAGGATCAGCATGCGCAACTGCGCTACCGTCTTGGACTTGCGAACCACGAAAACCGAGCCGACGCGTTCTCCGTCCAGTTCGGCAATCCAGCAGCGCTCCCAGAGCGGCTGCCTGCGGCGCAGGTAGCGCGCCACGATGTCCGCCACCATGGCTTCGAATTCAGCGTTCCAGCCATATTCACGGGCATAGATTTCGCCGTGCTGCTGCACCACCCAGCCCATGTCACCGGGCCGGGGCTCGCGCAGTGTCAGTCTGTGCTTCAAGATTTCAATAGACCGGCTCAAAGCGTCGGATGGTCGCTTTCACCTCGTCTGTCAGGGCAAAGCCGGCGCCAAAGCGCTGCGCCAGTTCATCGGCGCGCTGGACAAAGGTGTCAATGCCCATGCCGTAGATGAACTGCATCACGCCGCCGGTCCAGGCCGGAAATCCGATGCCAAAGATGGACCCGATATTGGCTTCGTGCACGCTGGTCAGCACGCCTTCGCTCAGGCAGCGCGCGCTCTCGACAGCCTGGCGATACAGCAAGCGGTCCTTCATGTCGCTGATGTCCCAGGAGGCGTCCGCCTTTTCGTACAGGGTCTTGAGCTGCGGCCACAGGAACTTTCTCGCCCCTTTCTCCTTCGGGTATTCGTAAAAGCCGCCGCCACCCGCGCGACCTGGTCGCTGATGCTTTCGCACCATTTCGACAACCAGGGCTTCGCCCGGGCTGGCGAGGTAGGTCTTGCCCTCGGCCTCGAAGTCGGCGCGCGTCTGCTCCATCACGTGCAGGCTCAGGTTCAGAGCCACTTCATCGAGCACTGCCAGCGGACCCACCGGCATACCGCACTGGAGGCCGGCGTTCTCTATCGCTGCTGCCGGCAGGCCTTCGCCCAGCATGGCGACGCCTTCCATCACAAAGGTGCCGAAGACACGACTGGTGAAGAAGCCGCGCGAGTCGTTCACCACAATCGGCATCTTGCCGATGGCCTGCACGTAGTCATAGGCGCGTGCCACCGTTTCATCGCTGGTTTTCTTGCCGCGAATGATTTCAACCAGTTTCATCTTGTCAACCGGGCTGAAGAAGTGGATGCCGATGAATTTCTCTGGAGCAATGCTTGCTGCTGCGAGGCCGCTGATGGGCAGCGTGGAGGTGTTGGAGGCAAAGAAGCCTCCCGTGGCCAACAGCGGCTCGGACTCGCGTGTGACCTTGGCCTTGAGTTCGCGGTTCTCGAACACCGCTTCAATGATCAGGTCGCAATCCTTCAGGTCCTGAAGCTGGTCGGTGGCCTGGATGCGTGCCAGGACTTTTTGCTGCTCGTCGGCGCTCATGCGCCCTTTGTCGACCCGGGCCTGGGTCAGTTTGGCGCTGTAGGACTTTCCAAGATCCGCCTTTTCCTGGCTCACGTCCTTGAGTACGGTGGCAATCCCCTTGCTGGCCTGGCTGAAGGCGATGCCCGCACCCATCATGCCAGCACCCAGCAAGCCGACTTTGGCCGGCTTGTAGCGTGGCGCCGAGCCGGGGCGCGACTGACCGCTCTTGATGGCGTTCAGGTTGAAGAAGAAGGTGTTGATCATGGCGCGGGCGTTGGCGCCGGTCATGAGCTTGGCCAGATGGCGGCTCTCGATGCGCAGCGCCGTCGGGATGTCGACCTGCAAGCCTTCGACCATGCAGGCCATGATGGCTTCCGGTGCCGGGTACAGGCCACGGGTCTGCTTCTTGATCATGGCGGGGGCTACCACCAGCATCATCGCTACCTTGGGGCTGGCTGGCGTGCCGCCCGGGACTTTGTAATCTTTCGCTTCCCACGGGTGTTGGGCGCTCGGGTTGGCGGCAATCCAGGCCAGTGCCTTGCTTCGCATCTCGGCGGCAGCGCTGTCAGACGGTGCCACCAGTTCATGCACCAGTCCCAAGCCCTTGGCTTGTTGCGGGGAGAAGGTCTTGCCTTCGACCAGATAGGGCTGCGCGCCCATCAGGCCCAGGTGGCGTGTCATCTTGGTCACGCCGCTGGCGCCGGGCAGCAGGCCGAGCGTTACTTCGGGCAGGCCAAACTGCGTCTTGCGATCATCGATGGCAATCCGGTAGTGCCCTATCAGAGCCACTTCCCAACCGCCACCCAGGGCGGTACCGTTCAGGCAACTCACCACCGGCTTGCCCAGCGTCTCCAGCGTGCGAAAGTTCTTCTTGACGAGTTCGATTTCAGTGAAGATCGCGCTGGCGTCGCTGACCTTCAGGCGCATTGCGCCCTTCAGGTCGGCGCCGGCAAAGAAGGTCGATTTGGCCGAGGCCAGGATGATGCCCTTGATGGCATCCTTGTCCTGCAATACCTGGGCCACCAGCGCGCTTAAGTCTTGCTGCCATTGCAGGCACATGGTGTTGACGGGCGAATCGGGCTCGTCAAAGGTGATGGTGGCAATGCCGTCAGCGAGTTGGTACTTGATGGTCTTCATGATGTATGTCATTCCGGGCTTGTGTATTGTCATTGCGGGCTTGACCCGCAATCCAGTAGATGAAATAAGTGATGGATGCTGCTTGAGAGATGGATCCCGGATCTAGTCCGGGATGACGCTTTAGAGTGTCGGACAGTTAGCGCCTTAGATGCGCTCCACTATGGTCGCAATGCCCATGCCGCCGCCAACGCACAGCGTGGCCAGACCGTAGCGCAGCTTGCGCCGGTGCAACTCATCAATCAGGATGCTCAGGATCATGGCGCCGGTGGCACCCAGCGGGTGACCCATGGCGATCGCACCACCATTGACGTTGACCTTGTCGTGCGGCACTTTCATTTCTTTCATGAAGCGCATGACGACGGCGGCAAAGGCCTCGTTGACTTCAAACAGATCGATCTGGTCTATCGTCATGCCGGCCCTCGCCAAAGCCTTGCGCGCTGCGGGCATCGGGCCGGTCAGCATGATGGTCGGGTCAGCACCGCTGAGTGCGGCCGACACAATGCGGGCGCGTGGTGTCAGACGATGGATCTTGCCAGCGGCCTCGGAGCCAATCAGGATCGCCGCCGCGCCATCGACAATGCCGCTGGAGTTGCCCGCATGGTGCACATGCTCGATGCGCTCGACCTGCGGATAGCGCGTGAGTGCCACCTGGTCAAAGCCCATACCGCCCATCTGGTCAAACGCGGGCTTCAGCGTGGCCAGGCCTTCCAGCGTGGTTTGCGGCTTGATGAATTCGTCTTCGGCCAGAATCACCTGCCCCAGCGCATCCTTGACGGCCACCAGGGAGTGGTCAAAGTAGCCTTTGGCACGCGCCTCGGTAGCGCGTCTTTGACTCTCCAGCGCAAAGGCATCCACGTCGTGGCGTGAAAAGCCTTCCAGCGTGGCAATCAGGTCGGCACCAATGCCCTGCGGGACAAAAGCGGTCTGCGAATTGGTCTCGGGGTCCATCGCCCAGGCGCCACCGTCCGAGCCAATCGGCACCCGGCTCATGCTCTCCAGGCCACCAGCCACCACCAGGTCTTCCCAGCCGGAGCGCACCTTTTGTGCTGCCAGGTTGACGGCTTCCAGACCGGAGGCGCAAAAGCGGTTGACCTGCACCCCCGAGCAGGTAAAGTCCCAGCCCGCCTTGAGCGCCGCCACCTTGGCAATCACCGAGCCCTGTTCACCGACTGGCGAGACCACACCCATCACGACGTCGTCGACGCGCGAGGTGTCGAGTTGATTGCGGCGCTGCAGTTCACTCAGGACGCCGGCGAGCAGGTTGACCGGCTTGACTTCGTACAGGCTGCCGTCTTTCTTGCCTTTGCCGCGCGGTGTGCGGATGGCGTCAAATACAAATGCTTCGGTCATGGGAACTCCAGTTCAAAATCGGGGGGAAGGCTGCTGCAAAAACCCGGAATGCAGTATATTCTTTTCGCCAAGCGAATGCTTTGTATAAATAGCCCATTTTTTTGATAGCGGTGAAGCCATGATCCAGAGAACGCTTTTCAGCCCCGACCACGAAGCCTTTCGCGACAGCTTTCGCCGCTTCATCGAGAAAGAGATTGCGCCTTTCCACGCCCAGTGGGAAGAGCAGGGCTACGTGGAGCGCGCGGTCTGGAACAAGGCCGGCGAGAACGGCTTCCTGTGCATGAGCATGCCCGAGGAGTACGGTGGTGCTGGTGCCGACAAGCTGTACTCTGTCGCGCAGATCGAGGAACTGAGTCGCGCCGGATTCTCGGGCATCGGTTACTCGCTGCACAACGAGATCGTCGCGCCCTACATCCTGCACTACGGCACCGAGGCCCAGAAGAAGAGCTTTTTGCCGCGCCTGGCCAGCGGTGAACTGATAGGCGCCATCGCCATGAGCGAGCCCGCCGCGGGTTCCGATTTGCAGGGCATCAAGGCCACCGCCATCCAGCAAGGTGATGGCAGCTATTTGCTCAACGGCAGCAAGACCTTCATCACCAACGGCTGGCACGCGGATCTGGTGATTGTGGTGGCCAAGACGAACCCCGCAGCGGGTGCCAAAGGCACCAGTCTGCTATTGGTGGAGCGGGGCATGGCCGGTTTTTCTGTCGGCAAGCGCCTGAAGAAGCTCGGGCTCAAGGCGCAGGACACTGCGGAACTCTTTTTTGACAATGTGCGTGTGCCGGCGAGCCACTTGCTGGGCGGCGCAGCGCACGAAAACCGCGGCTTCATCTGCCTGATGGAGCAGCTGCCCTGGGAGCGTATGCAGATTGCCATCGGTGCCGTGGCAGCGTCGCAGGCGGCCATTGACTGGACGGTGGACTACGTGAAGGAGCGCAAGGTTTTTGGGCAGCCGATCGCCGCCTTCCAGAACACGCGCTTTACGCTGGCGGAGTTGCAGACCGAGGTACAGATAGCTCGCGTCTTTGTCGACAAATGCCTGGAACTGCTGCTGGCCAACGCGCTGGATACCGCAACGGCCAGCATGGCCAAGTACTGGTGTTCGGATCTGCAGTGCAAGGTGATGGATGAATGTGTGCAGTTGTTCGGCGGCTACGGCTATATGTGGGACTACCCGATTACCCGCGCCTATGCAGACGCCCGTGTCCAGCGCATCTACGGCGGCACCAACGAGATCATGAAAGAGGTGATTACCCGGGCGATGGGGCTGGGCGGGAAATGAGCGCGGCGATCTGCGCATCCTTGTCCAGCCACAGCTGGTGCACCCATTTTTGATAGGCCGCACGCGCGGCCGGGTCTCCTGTGTAATCGCATTGCACCAGTTGCTGCGGAATCTCGATCGTGTGTACGCGGACGGTCACGCGCTTGAGATTACCGCGCAGAAACTGCCAGAAATCGGGCGCTCCATCGGGGTAGACGATGGTCACGTCCAGGATCGCCTGAAATTTGTCGCCCATGGCGTTCAGGGCCAGTGCCAGACCACCGGCCTTGGGCTTGAGCAAATGCCGATAAGGTGATTTCTGGCGCTCGTGCTTGGCTGGCGTGAAGCGTGTGCCTTCCAGAAAATTCATCACGCTGGTCGGTATCAGGGCAAATTTCTCACAGGCCTTGCGGGTGGTCTCCTGATCCTTGCCGCGCATCTCGGGGTGCTGCTTAAGGTAGTCCTCGCTGTGGCGGCGCATGAACGGAAACTCCAGCGCCCACCAGGCCAGACCCATGATAGGCACCCAGATCAGCTGCTGTTTGAGGAAGAATTTGAGCAGAGGAATGCGCCGGTTGAACAGGTGTTGCAACACCAGAATGTCAACCCATGACTGGTGGTTGCAATTCACAAGATACCAACTGTCGTACTTCAGACTGTCGATGCCCTGCACATCCCATTGCGTGCGTTGCGTCAGGCCCATCCAGCCGCTGTTGCCGGCAATCCATGCCTCTGCAATGCGCAGCAGCAGCGGGTCCACAGCCAGGCGAATGGATCGGAACGGAAGCAGCAGTTTCACCATAGCCAGCAGCAGCAGCAAGGGCACCCAGAACAGGATGTTGAGCAGCAGTAGCGACGTGGCCAGCAGACCGCGCAAGGGGGGTGGCAAGAAGTGAAACATTTGACTTGTGGGGGTGATGACGTTGACAGAGGGTAACGATAGCGCAAAACCGTACACTTCAACTGCTTCAACTTCATATTTGCATGACCGAATTATTGGATGTTTCCTCATTCCCGCGCAGCGCCAGGCCGCTGAACAGCTATCGCAAGTACTGGGCTGCGCGCTTTGGCACGGCCAGATTCCTGCCGATGAGCCGAGCCGAAATGGATCTGCTGGGCTGGGACAGTTGCGATATTGTTCTGGTGACGGGCGACGCCTATGTGGACCATCCGAGCTTTGGCATGGCGGTGATCGGCCGCATGCTCGAAGCGCAGGGCTTTCGCGTCGGCATCATTGCGCAGCCGGACTGGCAGAGCGCGGAACCCTTCAAGGTGCTGGGAAAACCCAATCTGTTCTGGGGCGTGACGGCCGGCAACATGGATTCCATGATCAACCGTTACACGGCAGATCGCAAGATCCGCAGCGACGATGCCTACACGGCGGGCGACGTTGCCGGCAGGCGGCCCGACCGTGCCGCCATCGTTTACAGCCAGCGTTGCCGGGAGGCGTTCAAGGATGTGCCTCTGGTGCTCGGTGGCATTGAAGGCTCGCTGCGTCGCATCGCGCATTACGATTACTGGTCGGACAAGGTGCGCCGCTCCATCGTGGTGGATTCCAAATGTGACCTGCTGCTGTATGGCAACGCCGAGCGCGCCATTGTCGAGATCGCGCACCGTCTGGCGGCGCGCGAGCCGGTTCAGAACATCACCGACGTTCGGGGCACTGCCTTCGTGCGCCGAGCCGATGACGAGTCACGCCAAGGCTGGTTCGAGATCGATTCGACCAGCGTCGACGAGCCGGGTCGGGTCGAGTCGCACATCAGTCCTTACCAGACGACCAGCGAGCAGGCGGCGCAGCAGGGCGCTGCTTGTGTCAAAGAAGAGGCGATGCAAAGCGGCTGTCATCCCGGACCCGATGAGCCTGCCCCGGACTCCGATCCGGGGGGATCCATGCAACCGATGACCTGGATTGCGGGTCAAGCCCGCAATGACAATAGAGAGACCCGCAATGACAATTTGGCGGGCGGCAATGACAATTTGGCGGCCGGTAATGACGACACAACTGTCATCCCGGACTCGATCCGGGATCCAGTGCCACGCACACACTGGATTGCGGGTGCTGAAACCCCGGACCCCGGATCGAGCCCGGGGCAAGCTCTGATCCGGGGACGCAATGACAATAGAGAGACCCGCAATGACAATTTGGCAGCCCGCAACGGTGGCAGTCAGCCACTGATTTTTGTCCCCAATCCGGCGCTTTACGGCAAAGGCAGTGTGAAGGTGCCGCCGCGCGAGCGTTCGGTGATCCGCCTGCCAAGTTACGAGCAGGTCAGGAGCGATGCGGTGTTGTACGCCCATGCCAGTCGCGTGCTGCATCTGGAGACCAACCCGGGCAACGCCAGGGCGCTGGTGCAGGCGCACGGTAGCGGCGCTACATCGCGCGATGTCTGGATCACGCCGCCGCCGATTCCGCTGAGCACGGCTGAGATGGACCTGGTCTTCGATCTGCCCTATGCGCGCAGTCCGCACCCTGCTTATGCCGACGCGCAGGGCAGCCATGACGGCGCCACCAAAATCCCTGCCTGGGAGATGATCCGCTTTAGCGTCAACATCATGCGCGGCTGCTTTGGCGGCTGCACCTTCTGTTCCATCACGGAGCACGAAGGGCGCATCATCCAGAGCCGCTCTGAAGATTCCGTGATTCGCGAAATCGAAGAGATCCGGGACAAGGTGAAGGGCTTTACCGGCACTGTTTCCGACCTCGGCGGTCCGACCGCCAATATGTACCGACTGGGCTGCAAGAGCCCGCAGATAGAAGCGGCTTGCCGCAAGCCGAGTTGCGTCTACCCCGGCATTTGCCAGAACCTGGGTACCGATCACACACCCCTGATCCACATGTACCGGCGCGCCCGCGCGCTCAAGGGCGTCAAGAAGATTCTGATTGGCTCCGGTCTGCGTTATGACCTCGCGGTGCAAAGTCCCGAGTATGTGAAGGAACTGGTGACGCACCACGTTGGCGGTTATCTGAAGATTGCGCCCGAGCACACCGAACAGGCTCCCTTGACGCTGATGATGAAACCCGGCATCGGTTCCTACGACAAGTTCAAGACCTTGTTTGACAAGTATTCGCTGGAGGCCGGCAAAAAGCAGTTTCTGGTTCCCTATTTCATTGCGGCGCATCCGGGCACCAGCGACGAAGACATGATGAGGCTGGCGCTGTGGCTGAAGAAGAATGGCTTTCGGGCCGACCAGGTGCAGACCTTTTATCCCTCACCGATGGCCAGCGCCACGGCCATGTACCACAGCAACAGGAATCCGCTACGCAAGGTGACGCGTGACAGTGCCACGGTTGACATCGTGCGCGGCGACAAGCGCCGGCGCCTGCACAAGGCCTTTTTGCGCTATCACGATCCGAACAACTGGCCTTTGCTGCGCGAGGCGCTCAAGGCGATGGGTCGCGCCGACCTGATTGGCAACGGCAAACAGCACTTGATTCCAACTTTTCAGCCCCTGACGGATGGCAACTACAGCAGCGCGCGGCGCAAGAATTCGACCGCTGTCGCACTGCCAGCGAAAGCGCCGGCCAAAGGGCGCATCCTGAGCCAGCATACCGGCCTGCCACCGCGCGCGGGCGCTGCCAGGGCCGCAAAGAAGAAGGGTTGACTCGTCATCGCGAGGCCGTCAGGCCGTGGCGATCCATGACTTTGGGCTGCATGGATTGCCGCGTCGCTGCGCTCCTCGCAATGACGGCAACTATGGACTGGCGCGCTGTAGCTTGATGTTGGCGACCAGACCGCTGCCCGGGGCGTTGCTCAGGACAAAGGTGCCGCCCATGCGCAGGACGATTTTTTCCACAATCGCCAGGCCGAGCCCGGCGCCGTTGGCTGCGGTGCGAGCGGCTTCACCCCGGTAGAACGGCTTGGTCAGATTGTCCAGTTGCGCCTCGGAGACGCCGATGCCGTGATCACGTACCCGAATCAGAATCCATTTGTCGCGAGTTTTGGCCGCGATGTCGAGTACCGCCACACCGGTGTCTACCGACTTGCCGTAGCGGCCTGCATTTTCCAGCAGGTTGTTAATCACCCTGGCAAGCTCCACGGGATCGGCGAGCACCAGCAAGCCCTCATCCAGGTCCAGATTAATGCGCATATCGGTTCGGTTGCGATAGCCGAACAGACAGGTCTCAAGCACCTGCGGCAGCGCCACCGTCGTCAACTGCACCTTGTCGGGACGGGCGTAGTCGAGAAACTTGCCGATGATGGCGTCGAGTTGTGTGATGTCAGCGGCCATGTTGGCCCGCGCTTCATCGTCCGTCACGCTGAGTTCGGTTTCCAGGCGCAAGCGTGCCAGCGGTGTGCGCAGGTCGTGCGAAATGCCCGCCAGCATGATGGCGCGGTCCTGCTCGATCTTCGCCAGCTTCTGGCTCATGCGGTTAAAGCCGATATTGACGGCACGTATCTCGCTGGTGGCCACCGTTTCGTCCAGCGTGCTGGCGTCAAAGTCGCCCTCGCGCACCCGGCTCGCCGCGAACGAGAGTTCCTTCAGGGGGCGGTTGATCAGTCGCGCAATCAAGGCCGCTCCGGCCAGCGAGAGTGCCGCCGCCGTGATCAGCCAGACGATCCAGGTGCGACCCGCCGTGCGGTTGAAACGGTCCCGATTGGTGCGCATCCAGTAGTTGTCGCCATCGATGGCAAAGCCAACCCACAAGCCTTCTTCTTCGTTCACGCTGTTGGCCAGTTCGGTGCCCGGGCCAAGTCTGGCGCTGAGTTCCTGGGCAATGCGCTGGCCCAGCGCGTCGCGCTCAAAAGGCTCGAAGCGGTCGCCAGGTTCGCGCGGTACGATGCGCACACTTTCCTGCTCGGTCATGGTCTTGATGAGGGAAACACGGGCAATCGAGTCCGAGTGAATCAGGGCCGCGCGGCTCAGATTGACGAGCGAAGCCATCTGCTGCGCCGTCTGGATCGCGCGCGGCTCAAATTCAAGTGAACGCAGCGTTTGCAGCCAGGCCAGAATGCTGCCGATCAGCAGCAGGGCCAGCAGAAAGAAGGTGCGCCAGAAAAGGCTCAGGCGCCAGGGCGAGCGCAATCGGCTCACCCGGCGCCGTCAGGTACAAAAACGTAGCCAACGCCCCAGACGGTTTGAATGTAGCGCGGGCTGGCGGCGTCGATTTCGACCAGTTTGCGCAGGCGCGAAACTTGCACATCCAGACTGCGGTCGAAGGGCTCAAACTCGCGACCACGCGCCAGTTGCGCCAATTTTTCGCGCGACAGCGGCTGGCGTGGATGACGTACCAGTGTCTTGAGCATGGCGAATTCACCGGTGGTCAGCGGCAGATCCTCGTCGCCACGCTTGAGAGTACGGGCACCCAGATCGAAGGAAAACGGGCCAAAATTGACGATCTCGTTTTCGCTGGACGGTGAGCCTGGTGCCTCCGGCGCCGGACGCCGCCGCAGCACGGCATGAATGCGTGCCAGCAGTTCACGCGGGTTGAACGGTTTTCCGAGATAGTCGTCCGCGCCCACTTCCAGGCCGACGATGCGGTCCACGTCTTCACCCTTGGCGGTCAACATGATGATCGGTGTACGGTCATTGGCTGCACGCAGGCGGCGACATACTGACAGACCGTCTTCGCCGGGCATCATCAGGTCCAGCACAATGAGGTCCACGGTCTCGCGCAGCAGGATACGGGTCAGCGACTTGCCGTCCTCGGCCTGCACCACATCAAAGCCTTCCTGCGTCAGATAGCGGCGCAGCAGGTCGCGGATGCGGGCATCGTCGTCGACCACCAGGATCTTGTCGTTTCGTGCAGAGGGTTGGCTCATGAATACACCCGTGAATTTGTAACAAAGCTGATTTTGCAGTCTCGCCACGGTGAAAAGTGCAAATTTTGGTTGGTGTTGACAAGCTGTTACAAATCTTTCTCCTGTGCACAAACCAATGGGTGAACAATGGCGCCGTGGCACCCATTCAATTCCTCTTATTGTTCCCGCTCATCCTGGGCAGCGCCTGGGCGCAACCGACAGCGCGGCCGCAAACCAGCGCATCGCAGAGCTTGACGGAACAGCGTCGTGTGGAATTGCGCCAGGCCCTGAAGGCTCAAGGCGCGCAGGACTTGGCGACCCGCCCGCAGATCGCAGCCGCACCGTCACCCCATCGGCAGTTGTCGGAACAGGAGCGCGCCGACTTGCGGCGGCAACTGCGAGGGCAGCGACCCGCGAGCCAGCCGGATCGTCCCTGAGGGCAGGCGTGGGCGGCGTTGGTTTCAAAAGGAGTCGGCTTGAACAAGTTCATCAGAATCGGCGCAGCATGCGCCATGTTGGCGGGATCCGCCGCTGGTTTTGCCCAACAGACCCAGCATCCTGCGGCACAAAACATCGTGCAACTGTCAGCCACTGGCGTGGTGGAGGTGCAGCAGGACTTGCTGTCGATTGTCATGAGCACGACGCGCGATGGCAGCGACGCTGGTTCGGTGCAGGGCCAGCTCAAGACGGCTATCGACGCCGCCCTGGCAGAAGCACGCAAAGTGGCTCAGGCAGGTCAGCTTGATGTGCGCAGTGGCAACTTTAGCGTGACGCCGCATTATGGGCGGGACGGCAAATCAACGGGTTGGCAAGGATCGGCTGAACTGGTTCTGGAGGGGCGCGATTTTGCGCGCATCGGGTCGACCGCGGGGCGGATACAGACACTCACCGTGAACGCGGTTGCCTTCGGTCTGAGCCGCGATCAACGTGCCAAAGTGGAAGGCGAGGCGCAAAGCATGGCGATTGAACGCTTCAAGGCCAGAGCCACGGACATCAGCCGGAGTTTTGGCTTTGCCGGCTATACCCTGCGCGAGGTCAACATCAGCGCCAATGACCAGAGCTTTTCAGCGCGACCCCGCATGTTGGCAATGGAGGCTCGGGCCGGCCTTGCAGACGCACCCGTTCCGGTTGAGGCTGGCAAGACTTCGGTGGTCGTGACCGTGTCGGGGTCGGTGCAGTTGAAATAGGTGGCCGACCGGCTTGGGCTCAGAAGGCAGCCTGGTAAAGGGCCAGCGCATCCTCCAGTGTGACATCGCGCGGGTTGTTGACCAACAGACGTCCGATCTTCATCGCGTCCTGTGCCAGCATCGGCAAATCCTCCTGCTTGACGCCGGCAGCACGCAAGGACTGGGCATACGGCATGGTGGCCACAAGCGCGCTGATGGCGGCCACGAAGGCAGCTGCGGCCTCGTCATCGGGTGCGCCAGCAAGTGGCGGCAGGATGGAGCGGCCGAGCTCTGCGTACAACGCCTGCGCCACCGGCAGATTGAACTTCAGCACGGCGACAAAGACCAGCGAATTGGACAGGCCGTGAGGCAGACCGTAGTGACCTCCCAACGGGTAAGCCAGCGCGTGCACCGCAGCAACAGGCGCATTGGCGAAGGCCATGCCGGCAAAGAGGGAACCGATCAGCATGTTCTCGCGCACCACCGGATCCTGGCCATCGCTGACGGCCGCGCTCAGGTTGGCGTAAAGCAATTGCAGGGCCTTGATCGCCAGCGCGTCCGACAGCGGATTCTTCTTCAAGCGGGTGCTGAAGGCTTCCACTGCATGCACCATTGCATCCACGCCGGTCATGGCGGTCACCGCAGGGGGCAACCCGAGTGTCAAGCGACTATCGAGCAGCGCCAGATCCGGGTAGAGCAGGGGTGAGACCACCCCCTTTTTTTCATGACTCGGTGTGGTCAGAATGGAAATCGGGGTCACCTCGGAGCCGGTCCCGGCGGTGGTTGGCACCTGGATCAGCGGCAGGCGCGGACCCCGCGCCAGACCGATCCCGTAAATGGCGGGCAGTGCCTGGGGTGTGCGCACCAGCAGGGCCACCAGTTTGGCGCTGTCCAGAGAACTGCCGCCACCGAAACCGACAACGCCGTCAACGCCGGCCGCAAGCGCGGCCCGGACCGCCGCTTCCACCACCTGCTCCGGCGGGTCGGCCTGTACTTCGGAAAATACGGTTACCCGAACTTTGGCGTCGGCCAGGGAGGCCAGGGCACCGGCAATCATCCTGGCCTGAATCAAGCCGGCGTCAGTCACCAGAAAGACGTGCGAAATACCCAGTCCGATCGCAAGTTCGCCGAGCCGATCGGCGCCGCCCTGTTCACACAGGATCCGGGGCGCTGTTTCAAAAGAAAACTGTGACATGCCGGGTCTCCTCAAGTGCTTATTGCGCGGTCCAGCCGCCATCCATGTTCCAGGCCACGCCGCGCACGTTGTTACCGGCGGCCGAGCAGAAGAAGACGGCCAGTGCTCCCAGTTCTTCTGGCGTGGTGAATTGTTGGGACGGCTCCTTTTCACCAAGCAACAAGCTGCTTGCTTCGGCGTCTGACAAACCCAGTGCTGCGGCTTTGGCATCCACCTGTTTTTGCACCAGCGGCGTCAGTACCCAGCCCGGGCAGATCGCGTTGCAGGTAACGCCGGTGGTGGCGTTTTCCAGCGCTGTGACCTTGGTCAGTCCGACCACACCGTGCTTGGCCGTGACGTAGGCAGACTTTTCGGCGGAGGCGACCAGACCGTGCACCGAGGCGACATTGATGATGCGGCCCCAGTTGGCGGCTTTCATGGCGGGCAGGGCCAATCGCGTGGCGTGAAAGGCGCTGCTCAGGTTGATGGCGATGATGGCGTCCCAGCGCTCGACCGGGAAATTCTCGATGCGCGCCACGTGCTGGATGCCGGCGTTGTTGACGAGGATGTCGACACGGCCAAAACGCTCGGCAGCAAACTGCATCATGGCTTCGATTTCGGCCGGTTTGCTCATGTCGGCACCGTGGTAAGCCACCTGCACGCCCAGCGCTGCCACTTCGGCTGTCGGGCCCTGCACGTCACCAAAGCCGTTCAGGACGATGTTGGCGCCCTGCGCGGCCAGTGCCTTGGCGATGCCAAGACCAATGCCGCTGGTGGATCCGGTGACAAGTGCGGTTTTGCCTTTCAGCATATTGATACTCCGATTGAATTACGATGCAGGGATTATGAGACCAGTGATTTCACCATGACTGAAGCTACGCTGAATTACCTAATGTGTCCGGATGCGACGGGCGGACACCGCATGGCCTACTGGCAGTGGGGTGACGAGCAGAGTTCGCATGTCGTCGTGTGTGTGCACGGGTTGACGCGCCAGGGGCGCGACTTTGATACGCTGGCGCAGGCCTTGTGTCGTCAGGCCACGACTCCGATTCGGGTCGTCTGCCCGGACGTTGCCGGTCGCGGCCAGAGCGACTGGCTGCAAGACCCGACCGGATATCAGATTCCCGCTTACGCGGCCGACATGCTGGTCCTGCTGACGCATTTGCGCCCGACCACGCTGGACTGGGTGGGTACCAGCATGGGCGGCGTCATAGGCCTGATTTTGTGCGGTCAGCCGGACTTGCCGCTACCCGTGCCGATTCGCCGCCTGGTGCTCAACGATGTGGGGCCGGTGATGCAGTGGCAGGCGCTGCAGCGCATTGGCGAGTACCTGGGGCAGACCGGGAAGTTCGCCTCGCTGCAGGAGGCGGCAGACGCACTGTGGACGACCTCCAGCAGTTTTGGTCCGCACACGCCGGCGCAGTGGCTGGCGCTGTCAGCGCCGATGGTCAAACCCATGCCAGAGTGCCCGGCTTACCTCACGCTGCGCTACGACCCGGCCATTGCGCTGCCGTTTCGCCAGGTAACGCCGGAATCCGCGGCGCAGGGCGAGGCCATGCTGTGGCAACTGTATGACAACATCAAGGCGGCGAGCCTGTTGATTCGGGGCGCACAGTCCGATCTGCTGACGCTGGAGACCGCGCAGGCGATGACGCAGCGTGGCCCGAGGGCACGGCTGCTGCAGTTTGATGGCGTCGGTCATGCGCCGACCTTGGTGGCAGACGATCAGGTTCAGGCCGTGACCTCTTTCCTGCTGGCATAGTCACAGGCTATATCGGCGATGAAAAGACTCACAGCCGACAGTGCACCTGCGGCACCGGTGCTTGCGGCCACCGCGCAGAGCGTCGATGGACAGGATCAGGCGCTGGCGCGCGCGCGCGCTTTTGCCGAACCGCTGCTGGCCGGCGAAACGCTAGACACCGGCGAGAACATTCTTGCGCATGCGGATGCCGTGGCCGGCATTCTGAAAGGCATCGGCGGCTCGGAGGCGATGCAGACCGCCAGCTATCTGGTCTACACCTGCGATCATCTGAACAAGCCGCAAGAAGTCATCGCCAAGGCCTTTGGCAACAATTTTGCCGCGCTGGCCATGGAAACCACGCAGTTGGTGCGGGTGCAGCGCCAGGCGCGCCAGAGCCAGCTTGCCTCGGCGCGCGCGGCAGCACCGATACCGATGGCGCAAACGGCTGCGGCGCAGACCGAAAACGTACGCAAGATGCTGCTGGCGTTTTCACGCGATCTGCGGGTTGTGATGCTGCGTCTGGCATCGCGCCTGCAGACCTTGCGCTACTTTGCCGCCGCCAAGTTGCCGGTGCCACCGGGGATGGCACAAGAAGCGCTGCAGGTCTTTGCGCCACTGGCCAACCGTCTGGGCATACGCGACATCAAGTGGGAAATGGAGGACCTGTCTTTTCGTTTTCTGGAGCCCGACACCTACCGTCAGGTGGCCTTGCTGCTCGATGAAAAGCGCTCGGAACGTGAAACCCATGTGGAGTTTTTGCGCTCACGGCTGGAGGCTGAACTCAGGGCGCAGGGCATTGTTGCGACGGTGCAGGGCCGGCCCAAACACATCTACAGCATCGTGAAGAAGATGCGCGGCAAGTCGCTGGGCTTTGATCAGGTCTACGACATCCGGGCGCTGCGCATCGTGGTGAGTACGATTCCGGATTGTTACGCCGCCCTCAGTTGGGTGCACAGCCAGTTCACACAGCTGACGCAGGAGTTTGACGACTACATAGCCCGACCCAAGGCCAACGGCTACCAGTCCCTGCACACCATCGTGCGCGACGCGGCAGGACGACCGATCGAGGTTCAGATTCGCACCCAAGTCATGCATGACCATGCAGAAATGGGTGTGGCGGCGCATTGGGCCTACAAGGAAGCCGGCGTCAAGGGCTACGGTGGGGTTTCGGCCGGCGGCGCATACGACGCCAAGATTGCCGTGCTGCGCCAGTTGCTGGCCTGGGAGCGGGACTTGTCAGGCTCGCCAGGGCAGGGGGTGCTTGATGACCGGATCTACGTGCTGACGCCTGACGCTGCGATCGTTGAACTGCCGCAAGGCGCCACCGCCGTGGACTTTGCCTACAGCGTGCACACCACCCTCGGGCACCGTTGTCGTGGTGCCCGGCTGGACGGCGTCATGATGCCACTGAATACGCCGCTCAAGAACGGGCAGACGGTGGAAGTGACGGTGGTGAAGGAAGGCGGGCCGTCACGCGACTGGCTCAATGCGGAACTGGGCTATCTGGTCAGTCACCGCGCCAAGGCCAAGGTGCGTGCCTGGTTCAACGCGCTGGCGCTCAATGAAACCGTGGCCAAGGGACGCGAGGCGGTCGAGCGACTGTTGCAGCGCCTGGGCAAGACGGCCGTCAAACTTGACGACCTGGCGGAGCAACTGGGGTTCAAATCAGCGGACGACCTGTTCGAGGTGGTTGGCAAGGACGAGTTCTCGCTGCGCAATATAGAGACCGTGTTGCGCCCGCCCGAGCCGACGCCCGATGAGGGCGACCAGATGCTGCTGAAAAAGCCGCGCAGCGCCCCCGCAGGGGGCAAGAGCGGCTTGTTGGTGGTGGGCGTGGATTCGCTCATGACACAACTGGCCAAGTGTTGCAAGCCGGCGCCACCGGATGCGATTTGCGGCTTTGTCACCCGCGGCAAGGGCGTCAGCGTGCACCGCACTGATTGTTCCAATCTGCGTGAGATGGTGCGCAAGAACGGTGAGCGCGTCATCGAAGTGGAGTGGGGGCAGGCGCCGGCCAGGGAGGCCGCCGTGTATCCGGTCGATGTGGCCATTGAGGCGGCGGACCGGCAAGGCCTGCTGCGCGACATCTCGGAAGTGTTCACCAAGGAAAAGATGAATGTGATCGGTGTGCAGACGCAGTCGATCAAGGGCACCGCCTGGATGACTTTCACGATCGAGGTGTCGGACTCGGGACGTCTGCACAAAGTGCTGGCCATCGTTGCCGACCTCAAGGGCGTGCGCTCGGCGCGGCGGCGCTGAGGCCGCACCACAGGAGATTCAATGTGACTTTACCCACAGCGACCTTTCTGGATCTGGAGCAGTGGCCACGGCGCGCCGCCTTTGAGTTTTTTCGCGGCTTTGACATTCCCTGCTTCAACCTGTGCACCAGGCTCGATGTCAGCCGCTTGCGCCGGGCCGTGAAGGAGGCCGGGGTGGGCAGCATGTCACTGGCCTATCACTTCATTGCGATCCGCCTGGCCAATGACATAGCGCCGTTTCGCTACCGGCTGCAGGGCGACCGGGTGCGCGTGCACGAGCTGGTGCATGGCAGCACGACGGTGCTGCGGGATGACGATTCCTTTGGTTTTGCCACACTGGAGCATCAGCGCGATTTTGCCAAGTTTTCGCTGCAGGGTGCCTCAGCCATCGCCAGCGCACGTCAGTGCGGAACGCCGTTTGAGCCGAACAAGGACGAAACTGCCACCGTCCACATGACGACCCTGCCCTGGCTGCATTTCAGCAGCTACTCGAACGCACGTCAGTGGGGCGTGCACGACTCCATACCCAAGATCGCGTTCGGCCGCATCGATGCCGAGGGTGAGCGCCTGTGGATGCCGATTTCGGTGGAGGTGCACCACGCGCTGATGGATGGCCTGCACGTGGGCCGCTTTGTCGAAGGCTTCGAGGCTGCGCTGCAGGAGCCACAGGTTTGGCTGGCAAAGGTGTAGCAAACCAGGTTTTGTGTAAAAATACACCCATATCAAAAGGTATGGGTACCCACATGAAAACCACGATCGATATCTCGGATGCACTCTTTGCGTCATCAAAGACGCTGGCGCAGCAGCAGCAAACCACTTTGCGCGCTCTGATTGAGGAGGGTTTGCGGCGCGTCCTGAGGGATGCCCAAGCCAACACGCAACCCGTCTTCACGCTCAAGGATGCGCGTGTTCATGGCCAGGAGATACTGATGTCCGATCCACGCGATTGGCAACAGCTCGAAGATGATCACTTGTCTGAGCGTATTGTCCAGGGCGCGCCATGATCGCACTCGATACCAATGTTCTGGTCTACGCGCACCGGGCAGAGTCGGTTTTTCACGAGCGTGCA
Source organism: Comamonadaceae bacterium (assembly GCA_007280205.1). GTDB lineage: Bacteria > Pseudomonadota > Gammaproteobacteria > Burkholderiales > Burkholderiaceae_C > Rhodoferax. The sequence continues at coordinate 13,788 of QYPX01000228.1, read as the reverse complement.
TTTGAGTGTGTGAAAGGCCTGGCAGAAGGCAGTCGTCCCTGGGGAATTCCGGTGAGTTGTTTGCACGAATTCCTGTCGATCGTCACTCACCCCAAAATTTTTCGTCCCGCCAGTAGCTATGAGCAGGCGCTCGATCAGGTCGATGCCTGGCTTGCCTCGCCGGTGGCCCACATCCTGCACAGTAACGCCCAGCATTGGCGCATATTGTCGGACCTGACGCGAAAGGCCAAACTACAAGGAGGACAGTTTCACGACGCCCGCATTGCCGCTATTTGCCTTGAAAACGGCGTGTCTGTCTTGTACAGCGCTGATCGCGACTTTGGACGCTTCAAAGCCCTCAAGACGGCCAATCCGCTGCTTGATTGAGTGCCACATCTACACGACGGCTGCCGCTGATAATCAATGACACATCCACCCAGCACCCACACCTTTCTGTGGCACGACTACGAAACCTTTGGCACGCAGGTGCGGCGTGACCGGCCGGCCCAGTTTGCCGGCATTCGGACCGACGCCGAGCTCAACGAGATCGGTGAGCCGGTCATGTTGTACTGCCAACCCGCCAACGACTTCCTGCCCGATCCCGAGGCTTGTCTGATCACCGGCATCACGCCCCAGCTGTGTCTGGAGAAGGGCGTGCCGGAGTACCAGTTTGCAGCGCGAATCGAGCAGTTGCTGGCGGCGCCCGGAACCATCGGCGTGGGCTACAACACGATCCGTTTTGACGACGAGATCACGCGCTTCATGTTCTGGCGCAACCTGATTGACCCGTACGGCCGTGAGTGGCAGAACGATTGCGGCCGCTGGGACCTGCTTGATGTGGTGCGCACCGCCTATGCCCTGCGGCCCGAGGGTCTGGTCTGGCCGACCAGGCCGGACGGTAGCGCCAGCTTCAAGCTGACCGATCTGACCGCTGCCAATGGTCTGACACATGAGGCCGCGCACGACGCCCTGAGCGATGTGCGCGCCACGATTGCGCTGGCGCGGCTGATCAGGACGGCGCAGCCACGGCTCTTTGATTTTTGTTTCGGTCTGCACAAGAAGGACCGGGTCGCTGCTGAACTTGGTTTGCCCACAACGCCAGCCCAGGCCAGGCCGTTCCTGCATGTCTCGGGCATGTTCCCGGCCACGCGGGGTTGCCTGGCACTGATGTGGCCGCTGGCCATGCACCCCAGCAACAAGAACGAGTTGATTGACTGGGACCTGGCGCAGGATCCGGGCGAACTGGCGGCTATGAACGTCGACGAGATCCGCTTGCGCCTGTTCACCAAGACCGATGCGCTGCCTGAAGGCATGACCCGTTTGCCCATCAAGAGTGTGCACCTGAACAAGTCGCCGATGGTGATGGGCAACCGGAAAATTCTCTCGCCGCAGATGGCACAGCGCTGGGGCTTGGACCTGGATGCACAGCTCAGGAACGCCGAGAAGGCGCGCGATCTGCCCGACATGAGTGGCATCTGGCCCGAAGTATTCAAGCGGGCCAAAGAGGCCCCCCCCGATGTCGATGAGGATCTCTACGGTGGCTTTGTGGGCAACGCGGACCGACGCCGGCTGAACCAGTTGCGGGAGTTGAGTGCCGACAAACTGGCGGCCTCGCGGCCGGCGTTTGACGATCCGCGCCTGAGCGAGTTGCTGTTCCGGTATCGGGCACGCAACTTTCCGCACAGCCTGTCAGAGCAGGAACAACAGACCTGGCAACAGCAGCGCGCCGCGCGTTTGCTGCAGGGCGAAGCGGGTGCCCGTACCCTGCAGGCGCTGTTCGATGAGTTGGACCGATTGGTGGAAAACGCCGACGAACAGGGCGAAGCGCTGCTGGGTGCGCTCTACGATTACGCCGAGTCGATTGCGCCGTAGTTTGAGCCCGCCCGACGGGTGTCTGGCAGCACCTGGCAGGATGATTGATATATTCGGACTTGTTGAGCGCCAGATTTCCACACTGCGCGATTGAATCTGTGGCTGAGAACACCATGTCCGAAAAGAAGCCTTTTGAAATTGCACGCGAAACGCTCAAGCAGCTTTCTGTGCGCAAGCTCGCGCCGACGCCAGCCAATTATGAAGACCTTTACAGCGAAGTCTCCGGTGTACCCGCCGAGCATGCTTTCCCCGCCGAGCGCCTGCGCAGCATCGCCCAGGAGCTACCCGCGCGCACACCCGGACAGCAAAGGCAGAAGGGCCTGCTGGACTCGGCTATCGGTCAGCTCAACTGGGACGGTGTCAAAGCGGCTCTCGTGGCCTATGGCGATTGCAGTGCGGCGGTGCCGGCGCAGGGCAACGCCAGTTTGCCGCCGCCGAGCGTGCCGTCGCCCGGCAATGGATCGCTTACTGCGCAGTCTGTGGCGACCGAGTTTCTTGAGCAGGTGGCCCGCCTGATTGAGTACGCATTGCCCGCACTCGGTAATGATGATGCCCGCTTTACCGAGCAGACCGAGACCCTGCTCAAGGCCATGCGCCAGCCCGACGCCGATGTGCTGGCACTCAAGCGGATGTTGGGCAATTTTGGCAGTCGACTTTCATTTGCGGCAGAAGACCAGGCGGAAATCAGAGGCACACTGCTCAAACTGCTGCACCTGATCATCGCGAACATTGGCGAACTCAGTCTCGATGATCGCTGGCTGCAGGGGCAAATTGACGCCCTTCTGCTTGCTTCTTCACCGCCGCTGACACTGCGTCGGCTCGACGACGTCGAGCGTCGCTTGAAGGATGTCATCTTCAAACAGACGGAGGCCAAGGGGCGGGCCTTTGAAGCGCAGGAAGAAATGCGCCATATGCTTGCCACCTTTATTGTGCGGCTCTCGCAAATGACCGAGTCCACCAGTGCCTTTCACGGCAGGATGGAAGAAAGCGCGCGCCGGATGGAGCAGGCCAAGACCCTGGCCGAAATCGCACCTGTATTGAAGGAAGTCGTGACCGCGACACGAAGCATGGCACATGACAGCCTGCACGTGCGCGACGAACTGCGCGGTATGCGGGAAAAAGCACAGGCCAACGAGCTTGAACTGGTCAAACTGCATGAGGAACTCGACCGTGTCAGCACGCAGGCACGGCATGACCCGCTCACCGGCACGCTCAATCGCAAAGGCCTCGACGAAGCGATGGAGCGAGAGGTGGCCAATGTGCGGCGCAAGGAGAGTCCCCTGTGTGTCGCTCTGCTCGATATTGACAACTTCAAGAGACTCAATGATCGACTCGGGCACGCCGTCGGTGACGGCGCGTTGGTGCACCTGACGGTGGTGACGCGCGAAGCCATGCGTCCGCAAGACACACTGGCACGTTACGGCGGCGAGGAGTTTGTCATCCTGATGCCCGACACGCCACTGGCGAGTGGCGTCGAGGCCATGACCCGGCTTCAACGCGAGCTGACCAGGCGCTTCTTTCTGACGGGCAGCGAAAAGGTTTTCATCACCTTTAGTGCCGGTGTGGCACAACTGGCGCAGGACGAAGCGGGGGCAGATGCGACCAAGCGCGCCGACCGGGCCATGTACCTGGCCAAACGCGCAGGAAAAAACCGCGTGCTGGGTGCCTGATCAAATCACTGCGTTCCAAAAATCCGGTCACCGGCGTCGCCCAGGCCCGGCAGGATATAGCCGTGGTCGTTGAGTTGACGGTCAATCGCCGCAGTGTAGATTTCCACATCCGGGTGCATCCGGCGCAGCGTGGCAATGCCTTCCGGGCAGGTCAGCAGGCAGAGGAATTTGATGGATTTTGGTTTCAGCGCCTTGACACGGTCGATTGCTGCGACCGCCGAGTTGCCGGTGGCCAGCATCGGGTCGACCACGATGACGTCACGTTCCTGCGTGTCCTTGGGCATCTTGAAGTAGTACTCGACCGCCTGCAGGGTTTTCGGGTCACGGTACAGGCCAATGTGGCCGACGCGCGCGCCCGGCACCACTGTCAGCATGCCGTCCAGAATTCCGGTGCCGGCACGCAGAATCGACACCAGCACCAACTTTTTGCCGTCAATCATTTTGGCGCTCATGGTCTCCAGCGGCGTCTCAATTTCGACATCCTGCGTCGGCATGTCGCGCGTCACTTCGTAGGCCATCAACATGCTCAATTCGTTGAGCAGGGTGCGAAAGCTGCTGGTGCTGGCATCCTTCCTGCGCATCAAGGTCAGTTTGTGTTGCACCAGCGGGTGGTCGATCAGGTGGACGTGTTGGCTGCTGATGTCTGGGTGGCTCATACTGGTCTTTCTCAAAAAGTACAATCGATGCGATAGCGTAACGAAATTTTGAGGGATTTTCCGTGGCAGGACACAGTAAATGGGCGAATATTCAGCACCGCAAGGGACGCCAGGACGAAAAGCGGGGCAAGATCTGGACCCGCATCATCCGCGAAATCACGGTGGCAGCCCGTGCTGGTGGTGGCGATCTCGCAACCAATCCGCGCTTGCGCCTGGCGGTTGATCGGGCCAAGGCCGCCAATATGCCGGCCGACCGCGTCAAGTACAACATCGACAAGGCCACGGGCAACCAGGAAGGCGTGACTTACGAAGAAATCCGCTACGAGGGCTACGGTATTGGTGGTGCGGCGATCCTGGTGGACACCATGACTGACAACAAGGTCCGCACGGTGGCCGAAGTGCGCCATGCTTTCAGCAAACACGGTGGCAATATGGGGACCGAAGGCTCCGTCATTTTTCAGTTCAAGCATTGCGGCCAGCTGATTTTCGCGCCCGGCACGAACGAGGACAAGGTGATGGAAGTGGCGCTGGAGGCGGGCGCGCAGGACGTGATTAGCGACGATGACGGTGCGATTGAGGTCTTGACCTCCTACGCCGACTTTGAGACCGTCAAGAACGCCATGGAAGCAGCGAGCCTGAAGCCGGACGTGGCAGAGGTCACGATGCGCGCCGAAAACCCGATTCAACTCAGCGCGGAGGACGGCCTGCGAATGCAGAAACTGCTTGACGTGCTCGAAGAACTCGACGACGTGCAGGAGATTTACCACAACGCCGAGATGGACAGCGAAGCCACATGAAAGTCCTGGTCATCGGTGGCGGGGGGCGTGAACATGCGCTGGCATGGAAATTGGCGCAGTCGGCCAGGGTGGAGAAGGTCTACCTTGCACCCGGCAATGCCGGCACTGCGGTGGACAGCCGATTGGAGAATGTGAATGTGACCGCGATCGAGGAACTCAGTGCCTGGGCGCTGGCCAACAAGATCGCACTCACGGTGGTGGGGCCGGAGGGTCCGCTGGCCGCTGGTGTGGTGGACGAGTTTCGCAAGCATGGCTTGCGCGTATTTGGACCGAGTCGCGCCGCCGCTCAGCTGGAGAGCTCCAAGGCATTTTCCAAAGCCTTCATGCAGCGCCACGGCATTCCGACGGCCGACTATGAGACCTTCACCGAGGCGGCTGCGGCGCACGCCTACCTTGATCGCAAGGGCGCACCGATCGTGGTCAAGGCCGACGGCCTGGCAGCGGGCAAGGGCGTCGTGGTGGCGCTGACGCTGGAGGAGGCGCATCAGGCAGTGGATTTCATGCTCGGCGGCTTGCCGCAGCCGGGTCAGGCTGGCGCGCAAGTGCCGCGCGTCGTGATTGAAGAATTCCTGACGGGTGAGGAGGCCAGTTTCATCGTCCTGTGTGACGGCAGGAACGTGCTGCCGCTGGCGACCAGCCAGGATCACAAGCGCTTGCTCAACGACGATCTGGGCCCCAACACTGGCGGCATGGGAGCCTACTCACCGGCGCCGGTGGTGACGCCCGATGTGCATGCTCGCGCCATGCGAGAAATCATCTTGCCGACGATCCGGGGCATGGAAAAGGACGGCATTCCGTTCACCGGATTTCTGTATGCGGGCTTGATGATTGACGCCAGCGGGCGCCCCAAGACGCTGGAATTCAACTGCCGTCTGGGTGACCCCGAAACGCAGCCCATTTTGATGCGCCTGAAGACCGATCTGGTCGAGGTGTTGCTGGCCGCCACCGAGCCCGGTTTGCATGGACGTCTGGATGATCTTGAATTGCAGTGGGACCGGCGTACCGCCCTGGGCGTGGTGCTGGCAGCGCAGAATTACCCCTTGCAACCGCGCCAGGGAGACCTGATCACAGGACTGCCCGAAGAAGCCGAGGACGCCGTTGTCTTCCATGCGGGTACGGCTCTGAAAGATGGGAAGCCCGTGACCGCCGGCGGGCGTGTGCTGTGCGTCACCGTGCTCGCCGACAACGTCAGGCAGGCTCAGCAGCGTGCCTATGAAGTGGCGCTGGCCATTCATTTTGAGGGCAAGCAGTATCGTACGGACATCGGCCATCGGGCTGCCAGGAGTTGATATTCTCTATGCCGGCAATCGAGTATCAAAAGAGCCTGAAGGAAGTTGCCAGCGCGGATCCAGCTGAGGTGCGCCGCTACCTGATGAACTTGCAGACCCGCATCACGCAAGCGGTTTCAGAGCTGGATCGGAAGGCGTTTGTGGTTGATGCATGGCAAAAGCCGCCGACCGAGCCACTGCAGGGCGACGGCATCACCATGATTCTGGAAGGCGGCGACTTGTTCGAGCGCGCCGGCTGCGGTTTTTCGCATGTCAGAGGTCCACATTTGCCGCCGTCCGCCACGCAGCACCGCCCGGAACTCGCCGGCGCATCGTTTGAGGCGATGGGTGTCTCGCTGGTGTTTCATCCGCGCAACCCTTATGTGCCGACGGTCCACATGAATGTGCGCATGATCGCGGCCAACGCGCCCAACGGTGTGCCGGTGCGCTGGTTTGGCGGCGGCATGGATTTGACGCCGTACTACGGTTTTGAAGAAGATGTGAAGCATTTTCATGGCTGTTGCAAAAGCACACTGGAGCCCTTTGGTGAGGACAAATACCCGCGCTTCAAAGCCTGGTGCGATGAATACTTCTATCTGAAGCATCGCTTGGAGCAGCGCGGTGTGGGCGGCATCTTTTTTGACGATTTTTCCGAGTTGGGCCCGGCCGGCAGTCTGGCCATGATGCAGGCCGTGGGCGATTCGTTTCTGACGGCCTACATGCCGATTGCCCTGCGGCGCCAGGCCATGCCTTATGGTGAGCGGGAGCGGGCCTTTCAGCTCTATCGACGTGGCCGCTATGTGGAATTCAATCTGGTCTGGGATCGTGGCACCCATTTTGGCCTGCAGTCCGGTGGGCGAACCGAGTCCATCTTGCTGTCCATGCCGCCGCTGGTGAGCTGGTCGTATCAGAATGTGGCCGAAAGCGGCTCACCGGAAGCCGAGTTGTACAGCAAATTCCTGGTGCGCCGGGATTGGGTCTGAGATGCGGCGCATCGGTATTTTTGGTGGCGCCTTTGACCCGCCGCACGCCGCCCATAGCGCTTTGGTTCGCGCCGCCATGGGCGACCTGAAACTCGACGAACTGCGCGTGATTCCTACCGGTTACGCCTGGCACAAGGCCCGACCCCTGAGTCCGCCGCAGCATCGGCTGGCGATGACCCGACTGGCGTTTGCTGACATGCCCGGCGTGCTGGTGGATGACCGCGAGACCCGACGCGAGGGTCCGAGTTACACGGTCGACACCCTGCGTGAATTGCGGTCCCAATGGCCCGACGCCGAGCTGTTCCTGCTGATGGGGGAGGATCAGGCCCGGGCGCTGCCGAGCTGGCGCGCCTGGCAGGAAATTCTGCAGCTCGCTATAATTTACGTAGCTGACCGGGGCGACTGGAACAAAAGCAAACCCCGTTTTGTCGCGCCAAAAGTCTACGAATCACGTTTCAAACGGCTGCAAATGCCGCATTTGCCCGTCAGTGCCACCGATATTCGAACCCGAATTGCAACACATCAAAGCCTGGAAGATCTGGTTTTTGAGTCCGTTGCGCGTTATATTGATCACCATCACCTTTACCAGACCGCTTGATGACTAAGACCACACTTGCCAAGAATGACATTCAAAAACTCCAGCGGGCCATTGTGGATGGCCTGGAAGACGTCAAAGCCCAGGATATTGTCGTGTTTGACACCGAGCATCTGTCAAGTCTGTTTGAACGTGTGATCATCGCTTCGGGAACCTCCAACCGGCAAACCAAGGCGCTGGCCGGTAGCGTGCGTGATGCACTGCGCGACGCCGGTTTTGCCAAACCCCGGATCGAGGGTGAAACCAATGGTGAATGGATCATTGTCGATTGTGGACAAGCCGTGGTTCACGTCATGCAGCCCAATTTTCGGCAGTATTACAACCTCGAAGAGCTTTGGGGCGAAAAGCCCGTGCGCCTGAAATTTGGTGCGCTCAAGCCGGTCGTGAAAGTGCCAGTCAAAGCCACGGCGGCCAAGAAGGCCGTGGCCAAACCGGTGGACAGTCTGAAGCGTTCCAATGCGGCCAAGAAGGGCGTGCAGGAGACGTTTCCATCGAAGGCGCAGGTGCGCAAGGCGCTGGCTACCAAGCCGGCCGCCAAAAAGACCACCACAAAGGTGCCCGCTGTCAAGGCGCCTGCCAAGGCCAGCGTCGGCGTCAAGCCGGCAGCAAAAAAAGTCGCTGTCAAGAAGCCGCTGGCGCGCAAGACCTGAAAGGCAGCGCGGTGCGGCTGCTCGTTGTTGCGGTGGGCCAGCGAGTGCCGGATTGGGCACAAACGGCCTGGGACGACTATGCCAAGCGTTTCCCGCACGATCTCAAACTCGAACTCCGAGCCGTCAAGACCGAACCACGGGCTTCCAAAACCGTGGCCGCGCTGTATGCGGCCGAGCGCAGCCGCATCGAAGGCGCGCTACCCAAAGGCTGCCGCATTGTCGCCCTGGATGAACGCGGCAGTACATTGACGACCCAGGCACTGGCCGGCAAGTTGCAGCAGTGGCAACTCGATGGTGATGATGTCGCGCTGGTCATCGGCGGGCCCGATGGTCTCGATCCGGCCTTCAAGCAGGCGGCGCACGAGCGCATCCGCCTGTCGGACCTGACGCTGCCGCACGCCATGGTCAGGGTCTTGCTTGTGGAGCAGTTGTACCGTGCCTGGTCCATCAATGCCAATCACCCCTACCATCGCGAGTGATTTCCTGGTCCTGCCGTGAACAAATTCATCTACCTCGCATCGCAGAGTCCGCGCCGGCGCCAGTTGCTCGAGCAACTCGGTGTCGCTTATCAACTGCTGCTGCCAGACCTGGAAGAAGACAGTGAGGCGCTCGAAGCGGTGCATGCAAACGAGGCGCCAGCGGCCTATGTTCAGCGCGTCACGCAGCTCAAGCTCGACGCCGCCCTGCTGCGGCTCAAGCGACGTGGCTTGCCCATGGCGCCTATCCTGTGCTCCGACACCACCGTGGCATGTGGGCGCACCATTTTTGGCAAGCCGGCAGACGAGACAGATGCCTGTCGCATGCTGAGCGAGCTTTCGGGACGCACGCACCGGGTCCTGACGGCCGTGGCGCTGGGATCAGCGCGCAAACGTGCGCAGGTCCTGTCAGTCTCGCGCGTCACGTTTGCGAGTCTGACTGCCACTCAGATCAGGCACTATGTCGGCAGTGGCGAGCCCATGGGCAAGGCCGGTGCCTACGCCGTGCAGGGCAGGGCGGCGGCCTTTATTTCACATTTGAGTGGCAGCTATTCCGGCATCATGGGGCTGCCGATGTTCGAAACCGCAGCCTTGCTTCGGTCTTTTGGAATACATTCATCCGTATGCAAGAAGATATCCTGATCAACTGGTCGCCGCAGGAGACGCGGGTCGCCATTGTGGAAAACGGTGCCCTGCAGGAACTGCACGTTGAGCGTTCGCTGGAGCGCGGCCTGGTCGGCAATGTTTACCTGGGCAAGGTCGCCCGAGTGCTGCCGGGCATGCAGTCTGCGTTCATTGATATCGGCTTGGAGCGCGCCGCTTTCCTGCATGTGGCCGACGTCTGGCATCGGCAACCCGATGGTGAGCCGCCGAGCATGGTGCGCAATACGCAGCCACAACTGCCCATCGAAAAGCAGATTTTCGAAGGCCAGGCCCTGATGGTGCAAGTCATCAAGGACCCGATCGGATCCAAGGGTGCGCGACTGTCAACGCAGATCAGCATCGCCGGACGCATGCTGGTGTTCCTGCCGCAGGACGACCACGTCGGGGTGTCACAGAAAATTCCGGTACAACAACGCGATGAACTGCGCTCACGCCTGCAGGGTCTGACCGGTGCCCAGGGTGGCGGTTTCATCCTCAGAACCAATGGTGAGGACGCGACGGATGCGGAACTGTCGGAGGATATTGGCTATTTGCGCAAGGCTTGGGCGCGCATCCGGCAGGCCTCGGTGTCGCTGCCGCCCTTGTCCATCCTGCACCAGGACCTCAATCTCTTGCAGCGTGTGCTGCGTGATCTGGTGGGTGAAAGCACGCAAAGCATCAAGGTCGATTCGAGCGAACAGTTTGAGCTACTCAAGGCCTTTGGCCTCGAGTTCATGCCCGCTGCGGCCCAGAAACTGCAACATTACCGCGGTGAGCGCCCGATTTTTGATCTCTACGCGATTGATGAAGAAATTGCCAAGGCGCTGGGGCGCCGGGTTGAACTGAAGTCTGGCGGCTATCTGATCGTGGATCAGACGGAAGCGCTGACGACGGTAGACGTCAACACGGGTGGCTTCGTCGGCGCCCGCAATTTTGATGACACCATCTTCAAGACCAACCTGGAGGCCGCGCAGGCGATTGCGCGGCAACTGCGTCTGCGCAATCTGGGTGGCATCATCATTGTTGATTTCATTGATATGGTGCGCGAGGATCACCGCGAGTCGGTGCTGGCGGAATTCCGAAAACAGCTGGCGCGTGATCGCGTCAAGACCATGGCGGGCGAGTTTTCCCAACTCGGTCTGGTCGAGATGACGCGAAAAAGAACACGTGAATCCCTGGCGCAGCTGCTCTGCGAGCCCTGTCCCGCATGCGCTGGCAAGGGGATCGTGAAAACGCCGCGCAGCGTGACCTACGATATTTTTCGCGAAATCCTGCGCGAAGCCCGCCAGTTCAACCCGCGTGAATTTCGCGTGGTGGCCTCACCCAAGGTGATCGAACTGTTCCTGGACGAAGAAAGCCAGCATCTGGCGGGTTTGAGCGAGTTCATTGGCAAGCCGGTGTCCTTGCAGAGCGAGAGCGCGATGGGGCAAGCGCAGTACGATATCGTCCTGCTGCAGTAGCGGGGTCCAGTCGCCTTATGTCAAGTCTTCAAACTGCCAATCGACTGCCAATTCCGATTCTGACCTACCACCAGATTGCACCGAGTCCGGCCCGCGGTGCGGGTTTTCGAAGTTTGTATGTGGCGCCGTCCGCCTTTGCGCGACAGATGGCCTGGCTTCATCTGTTGGGCTATCAGGGCCTGTCAATGTCGGCATTGATGCCGTATCTGAGAGGGGAACGTGTTGGCAAGGTCGTAGGCATCAGCCTGGATGATGGCTACCTGAACAATCTGAGTCACGCCATGCCGGTCTTGCAGCGCTACGGCTTTTCATCGACCTGCTACGTTGTGAGTCAGTATCTGGGCAGTATCAATGAGTGGGATAGTCAGTCAGGCATTGCGCCGGCGCCGCTCATGAATGCGGGTGAATTGCGACAGTGGGTGCAGGGCGGGCAGGAGGTTGGTGCGCATACCCGTCACCATGTGCATCTGACACAAACCGGACTGGCCGAGAGCCGGGAAGAAATGGCTCTGTGCAAGGCAGAGCTGGAGGCGGTGATCGACATGCCGGTGCAGCATTTTTGTTACCCCTATGGCGAATACAACTCGGAACATGCGGCACTGGCGCGCTCAATCGGTTTTGTTTCGGCAACAACGACGGTGCGCAGTCGCTGCCACAGCGGCGAAGACCTGATGCAACTGCCGCGGGTACCCGTGCTGCGCGCAACGACGCTGCCACTGCTCTGGCTCAAAGTGAGCACGGCTTATGAAGATCGGCGGCGTCTGGCATGAGCACTGCAGCCAGACGCTTGCGCATTGCCGTGCTGAACCGGGTGTTCTCGCCTACCGGGGGTGGCGCCGAACGCTACTCGATTGCCCTGGTCGAGCAGTTGGCGCAGCGTCACGAGATTCACGTATTTGCCCAGCAAATTGATCATCACTGGCCCGGCGTCAGCTACCACACGGTGTCTTCGCCCTTGACCCGACCGCGCTGGATCAATTTGCTGTGGTACGCGCTGACGACCTGGTGGGCAACGCGCCGTGGTTTTGACATCGTGCATTCGCACGAGAGCACCTGGCATGGCCAGGTGCAGACGGTTCATGTGCTGCCGCTGAAATACAACCTGTTTCAGGCACGCACGGGTTGGCGCCGCTCGCTGCGCTGGCTCAAGGTGGCGACCAGTCCGCGCTTGCTGGCCTATCTTCTGATGGAGCATTTTCGCTTTGCGCCAGTCCCTCGCAAAGCCGTTGTGGTGACTTCACCTACTCTGAAGGCGCTTGTCAATCAGACCTACCCGTCCAGTCTCGTTTCGCTGATTTCGCCGGGTGTGAACTTGCCCGAAGCGGCCATGGATCGCCAGGCCGCCCGAGCCTCTCTGGCGCTGCCGATGCGGGGCTTCCTGCTGGCGTTTGTTGCCAATGACTATCAGAAGAAGGGACTAATCACTGTGCTGGAGGCACTCAAGTCCTTGCCGGTTGAGGTTGAACTTGCTGTGGTTGGCAACCCTTCGCAGGCAGAAAAGTTCCAGCGCAGGGCAGAGCTGATGGGCCTGACTGGACGGGTCCATTTTCTGGGGCAGCTCAGAGAGGTATCGCCTCTGTACCAATCTGCCGATCTGTTGGTGCATCCCACCACGGAAGATACTTTTGCAATGGTCGTGCTGGAAGCCATGGCGCATGGATTGCCGGTCGTGGTGAGCTCCGAGCGTTACTGCGGTATTGCCGGTCTGCTCTCGCACGGTGTCAACGCCATGATTCTGTCCTCGCCAACGGACGCTACCCAACTGAGCGCTGTGCTGGCACGCCTTCTGGACGATGCGCCTGTGCGTGCCGCACTGTCGGTCCAGGCGCGCGAGTTCGCTCAGCAGCGGGTCTGGCCCAGCATTGCTGCTGAACAGGAGCGTATGTATTTCGAACTGCTTGATCGCCCGACATGAAGCTCACTGCCCAACCGTTACCGCCACTGCGCTTGTTTTCCATCATCATTCCAAGTTGGAATAATCTGGCATTTCTCAAGTTGTGTGTCGGCAGTGTCAGGGCGCACAGCGCTTTTGGGCATCAGATCATTGTTCACGTCAATGACGGCAGCGACGGCACCCTGGAATGGGTGCGCTCCCAGGGCTTGGCACACACGCATTCGGTCGAGAACGCTGGTATCTGCCTGACCGTCAATCAGGCGGCGGCGCTGGCACAGCATGAGCTCATTGTTTACCTCAACGATGACATGTATTGCTGCCCTCAATGGGATATCCGACTGCTGGAGAAAGTTCAGCAGATTGGGCACGATGGATTCATGCTGTCGGGGACCATGATTGAGCCGGTCGATTCCGGCAACCTCTGTGTCAGCGTTCAGGACTTTGGGTCTGACGCGCCATCGTTTGATGAACAGCGTTTGCTCACGCACTACCAGACCCTGGGCAAGCCAGACTGGTATGGGGCAACCTGGCCGCCGACGCTGGTGCACCGGCGCTGGTGGCATGCGGTGGGTGGTTTCAGTGCCGAGTTCAGCCCCGGCATGAGCAGTGACAACGATTTTTCCATGAAGATGTGGGCCGCCGGCTGCCGTGTCTTTCTTGGCGTTGGCGACAGTCTGGTTTATCACTTTCGCTGCAAGAGTACCGGGCGCATCGTCAAGAACGATGGACGAAAGCAGTTCATGCGCAAATGGGGCATGACCTCGTCCCTGTTTGATCGCTTCTATCTTCGTCGCGGCCAGCCTGCCAGTCAGCTCTGTTTGACAGAACCGGAAGAAAGCATGGAGT
>QYPX01000090.1 GCA_007280205.1 Comamonadaceae bacterium | reverse complement strand
CTCTCGCCCCCCCGCCCCTCTTCCGCCCGGCGGGGCGGGAGAGGGGCGGGGGGGCGAGAGTGGGGGAAAAAAGGAAACTTGACTGGACTTCATAAGGCCTTCCTTAGAGAAGCCGGCGCGATCCGCAAACCCTCTCGGTATTTGGCCACGGTGCGCCGTGCACAGTCTATGCCCTGCTCCTTGAGCATTTCGGACAACTGGTTGTCGCTCAGCGGCTTCTTCAAGTTTTCAGCGCTGATGAACTGCTTGATCAGGGCTCGCACCGCCGTGCTCGATGCATTGCCGCCCGAGTCGGTTCCCAAGCCGGAGCCAAAGAAGTACTTCAGTTCGAAAGTACCGAACGGTGTCGCTATGTACTTGGCGGTGGTGACGCGGCTGATGGTGGACTCGTGCAGGCCGAGTTCATCGGCGATCTCGCGCAGCACCAGCGGGCGCATGGCCAGTTCACCGTGCGTAAAGAAGCTCTTCTGCCGCTCGACGATAGCCGAACTGACGCGCAGTATCGTGTCAAAACGCTGCTGGATGTTCTTGATGAACCAGCGCGCCTCCTGCAGACGCTGCTGCAGCGCGGCGTAGCTCGATGCATCGTTGCCGCCGCCCTTGTGCTGCTTCAGGGCATTGGCGTAGATGTCGTGCACGCGCAGACGCGGCATGACGTCCGGGTTGAGCCGGGCCTGGAACCGGGCCTGCGCTCCCTTGCCGACCCGGACCACCAGCACATCGGGCACCACGATATTGCGTTCCACGTTGACAAAACGACGACCCGGTTTGGGCTCCAGGTGAGCAATCAGGGCGATCGCCTCGCGTATCGCAGCGTCGGTCGCATGGCACTGTTGCACCAGACGCTTGATGTCGCGCCGCGCCAGCAGGTCCATCGGCTGCTTGCAGATGCGCAGGGCCACGTTCAGCGTAGCGCCGGTCTTGCCAGGCTCGCGCAGCGCCTGCGCCAGCAAAGCTTTGAGCTGCAAGGTCAGGCACTCGGCCAGATCACGGGCACCCACGCCAATCGGTTCCAGACTTTGCAACAGTCCCAAGGCGACCGTAAAGTGGTGCACCAGTTGTTCCAGTTGGTCCTCGTCACCGGGACCCAGACCGCTGGCCAGTGCTTCCAGAGTGTCTTCAAGGTAGCCGTCGTCGTTCAGCGATTCAATCAGAAAGCTCAGCGCGGCGCTGTCTTCCGCACTGACGCGCAGGGCCAGCGCCTGGGCGTGCAGATGACTTTGCAGCGACTCCTGCGAGCGCGCCAACTCGGTGATCTCGGCGTCCTCGTTGTCGCTCAGGTTGTTGCCATGCGCACGCGCGTCACCCCCCCATTCGCTGTCGTCAGGCGAGATCTGGACGCAGCCATCGCCCTCCCAGTTCTGGCCATCGTCGGCGGAAAGCGGGCTGGCTTCGGCGTCACTGTCCGCTACGGCAACGGTGGCAGTGGCGTAATCAGCACCGGCGCCGCTCACATACTCGGCCTCGATATCATCCTTGCGAACCGGCGTGTCGGCCTGAGTCAGACCAAAGTCTTCGCGCGGCGCCTCGTCCGCACCGAGTTCCAGAAACGGATTCTCGTCGAGCATCTGGCCAACTTCCTGGCTCAGTTCCAGTGTCGAGAGCTGCAACAAGCGGATCGACTGCTGCAACTGCGGCGTCAACGCCAGATGCTGCGAAACGCGGAGGGACAAGCCCTGCTTCATCGGGCCTCTTCCGTCAACTCGTCATCGCTTACGCATGATCCGTCATTGCGAACGAAGTGAAGCAATCCATGACCCCCGAAGCCATGGATCGCCACGCTGCGCTCGCGATGACGATTCAAGGTCCGTGTGCGGTGTCGTGCCGGATTCGGGAGGCTCGCAATGACAACCGGCGAACTCAGGACGACAACCGGAGGGCTTGCAACAACGACCAGCAGGGTCAACATGTTCACATTTTGAAGTGTTCGCCGAGATAAACGCGCCGCACTTCGGCGTCGTTCACGATCTCGGAGGGGGTGCCTTGCGCCAGCACGCTGCCATCACTGATGATGTAGGCGTGATCGCAAATGCCGAGCGTCTCGCGCACATTGTGGTCGGTGATCAGAACGCCGATGCCACGCTGCTTGAGGAAACTGATGATGCGCTGGATCTCGATCACGGCAATCGGATCAATCCCGGCAAAGGGTTCATCGAGCAGAATGAAGCGGGGTTGCGTCGCCAGCGCACGTGCAATCTCGACGCGCCGGCGTTCACCGCCGGAGAGGGCCAGCGCCGGTGTCTGGCGCAGGTGCTCGACGCGCAGGTCTTGCAGCAGGCCGGTCAGACGCTGCTCGATCTCATTCCTGGCCAGCGGCTTTCCGGTCTCGTCACGCTGCAACTCCAGCACGGCGCGCACATTCTCCTCCACATTGAGTTTGCGAAAAATCGAGGCTTCCTGCGGCAGGTAACTCAGCCCCAGGCGCGCGCGGCGGTGGATGGGCATGTGGGCGATCGACTGGCCGTCGATCGTGATGTCACCTGCACTGGCTTGCACCAGACCGACAATCATGTAAAAAGAGGTCGTCTTGCCGGCCCCGTTGGGCCCCAGCAAACCCACCACTTCACCCTTGCACACCGTCAGCGAGACGTCCTTGACGGCCTTGCGGCTACCGTAGAACTTCTGCAGGTGGCTGACTTCCAGACGACTTTCGCAATGGCTGCCATCAGCGCGCAGCGGCGCCTCGCCGCTCAGATCGACCGCCGTCACTTTTTCTCCCCGCCCAGCGTGGTACTGGAGCGCAGCGCCGGTGTGGCGGACACACCGGCCGCTGGCGCACTGGTCGCCTGCGCCTTGGGTATCAGCATGGCCCGAATCCGCCCGCCCGGCGCCGGACTTGCGCCGGTCCTGGGCTGGGTACCGTCGATGCTGAACATGTCAGTGGTGTTGTTGTAGACAATGAGGTCGCCGGTAAATTCATCGGCCAGCGTTGCGCCACGGTAGCGCCGCAACTGCGCCTTGCTGCTGATCCTGACGGTATCGGCGCGACCGTCGTACTCGATCAACTCGCCTTCGCCTTCAAAATACTCATCCAGGCCTTCGCGCTTTTGCCGAAAGAAGGCCAGTTTGCCCGGCTCGGCGCTGATCAGACCAAACTGGTAGCCCTGCGCGTCCTGGCGCACGTCGATTTTGGCCGCCCGGATCAGAATCGTGCCCTTGGTCAATACCACCCGGCCGCTGAAGACGCTGGTCTGCTTCGCATCGTCGTAGCGCAGGGCGTCAGCCTCCACATTCATGGCCTTGTCGCGGTCGGCTTTTTCAGCGACGGCTGCGCCGACCCCAAGGACCATGGCAAGCAGCAGACAGAGGCGGAAAAGGGCTAGCTTCATAAAGGCACGAATCTTGCAAGAAGACCTTGCCTTTGGATTGTAGCGAGCGCGCGGCGCTTATTTGCCGTTGCGGATCCCTGTGACCAGATGGTCCACCACCTGCAAGGCACGCTCCAAGCTCCTGGCCATGACGCCGTCGGTCCAATAGCGGCCCGCCACACCCAGGGCCGGTACGCCAGTGATCTGGTAGGCGTTCTGCAGCTGCGTGGCACGGCTGGCCTTGGTGGCCACCGAGAAAGAGTTGTACTGCTCCAGGAACTTGGCCTTGTCGACACCCTGTTTGGCAACCCAGTCGGCAATCGCATCGCCTTTGTTCAGATCCTTCTTTTCGACGTGAATCGCGGCAAACACCTTGGCATGCAGTTTGTCCACCAAGCCCATGGCTTCCAGCGCGTAGTACAGGCGCTGTTGCGGCGCAAACTCATCGCGAAAAGCAACCGGCACACGCCGCACGGCAACGTCTTTGGGAAGCCGTTTGCTCCAGGCATCGAACGCCGGCTCAAAAGCGTTGCAGTGCGAGCAGTTGTACCAGAAGAACTCGACCACTTCGATCTTGCCGGCCGGCGCCTCGACCATGACACGCTTGTCCAGCGTCAGGTAATCGACGCCAGCTTCAGGGGCTTTGCCCTGCGCCAAAGCAGTGGACGGAACAAAACCCGCGCCGGCCATAACAGCACCGCAGGCCAGGGAAAAATCACGACGCTTCATCTTCAATCACTCCAGTTAAACAAGTTACCTCCAACCGTCATTGCGAGCGCAGCGTGGCAATCCAGGACTCATGGAATGCCACGGCCTGCGGCCTCGCAGTGACGATCAACCTCTCAGCGCTGCACCCGCACCAAGGCTGCCTCCATGCCGATGGCATCGAGTCTTTCCTTGACCTTGTCGGCGTCTTCGCGTTTGTCAAACGGACCGGAGCGAACACGGAACACGGTCCGACCGGACTGCTCGCGCTCCGAGACCTTGGTCTCAACGCCACTGAGTGAGAGTTTGGCGCGCTGACTCTCCGCATCCTCAGGCGTACGAAATGCTCCGACCTGGACAAAATAGATAAACGGGTCGCTGCTGGTACTTCGTGCATTGGCCAGATCGCCCAGCGGGTCGGCCGTCACGGCCGGCTTCAGTTCTTTTTTGGGCGCCGTGGGTGGAGCCACAGCGGTGCTCGGCACCACGGCCGCAGCCGATGCTGCAGCCTCTGCCGGCACCGCCGGCTTGGCCGGGTTCTTGCCGTACAAGGGGGCATTGGGATCCCAGTCCTTGTTCTTTTTGGTCTCGGCCGCGTCCTGATCCGGCGTGCGACTCTGTCCTTTGTTCATGAACTGGACAGGAACTTTCATGACGTAGAGAGCCACTGCCAGCGCCACCGCCAGGCCAACGACCACCCCCAGGATAAAGCCCAGAATGGTTCCACCGCTTTGCTGTTTCATGCCCATCCTTCTGTAATCAGTTGGGGACAGAGCTAAAGATCTGTCCCGCAAAATTATCGTACCGGACAGAGCTAAAGATCTGTCCCGCAAAGTCATTACATTTTCTCCGGCGCGCTGACACCCAGCACCGCCAGCCCATTGTGCAGCACCTGCGCCGTCGCTGCGACCAGGGCCAGTCGGGCTTGCTTGACAAGCGGGTCATCGACCAGGATCCGTTCCGCGTCGTAATAGCTGTGGTAACTGGCAGCCAGCTCACGCAGGTAGAAAGTGACATCGTGCGGTGCAAAATCCTGCGCCGCCGCGGTCAGCATCTCTGGGTAGCGTGCCAACTGCAGCATCAGTGCCTGTGCCTGCGGACTTTGCAGTGGCGAGAGATCCGCCTGCAGCAGGGTCGCCACATCGCCGCTGTCCTTTTCACGCCAGGCCGCCAGCACCGAGCAGATGCGGGCGTGCGCGTACTGCACGTAGTAGACCGGGTTGTCGTTGTTCTTCGCCACTGCCAGATCAACGTCAAAGGTGTACTCGGTGTCGGGCTTGCGGCTGAGCAGGAAGAAGCGCACCGCGTCTTTCGATGTCCACTCGATCAGGTCGCGCAGGGTGACATAGCTGCCGGCACGCTTGGAAATTTTGACCTCCTGCCCACCACGCACAACGCGCACCATGGTGTGCAGCACGTAGTCGGGGTAGCCCTCTGGAATGCCGACATTGGCGGCCTGCAGGCCGGCCCGGACGCGGGCGATCGTGCCGTGGTGGTCGGTCCCCTGAATATTGACAACCTTGCCAAAGCCGCGCTCCCACTTGCTGATGTGGTACGCGACGTCGGGCACAAAGTAGGTGTAGCTGCCGTCGCCCTTGCGCATGACACGGTCCTTGTCATCACCGTAATCGGTGGATTTGAGCCACAGCGCACCGTCTTTCTCATAGGTCTTGCCCGCCGCTTGCAGTTTCTGCACCGTGTCATCGACCTTGCCGCTCAGGTAAAGACTGGATTCCAGGTAGTAATTGTCAAATTCGACGGCAAAAGCCTTCAGATCCAGATCCTGCTCGTGGCGCAGGTAGGCCACGGCAAACAGGCGCATGTCATCGAGCGCTTCGACATCGCCCGAGGCCGTGAATTCGCGGTCATCCGAAGAAACGGTCTTCCTGGCCAGAAAGTCGGCCGCGATGTCGGCGATGTAATCCCCGTTGTAGGCGGCGGCATTTTCACCGCTGGGCCACTCGGCGTCGCCCGGCTTGAAGCCGTGTGCACGCAATTGCACACTGCTGGCCAACGTGCCGATCTGGACGCCGGCGTCGTTGTAATAGAACTCACGGTAAACGTCCCAGCCCTGGGTCTGGTACAGATTGCAGATGGCGTCGCCCAAAGCCGCCTGCCGGCCGTGGCCGACATGCAGCGGGCCGGTCGGATTGGCCGAGACAAATTCCACCAGCAAGCGCTTGTCCGTGGTGGCCTGGCTGCCAAACCGCTGCGCCTGCGACAACACTTCTCGCACGATCTGTTGTTTGGCTGCCGGCTTGAGCCGGATATTGATGAAGCCCGGGCCGGCGATATCGATCGCGTCGACCCAACGCTCGTAGGCGGGCATCAGCAACAATTCGGTACGCAAATTCTCCGCCAACTGTCGCGGGTTCAGTTTCAGGGGCTTGGCCAGTTGCATGGCCGCCGTGCTGGCCAGATCGCCCAGCGCCGCCTGCTTGGGTGACTCAAAAGCGGCTTTGCCGGCAGCGCCAGGCGACATTTTTTCCAGCACCTGGGCCAAGGCGTCGAGCAATTCAATTTTTACGGAGAGCATCGCCTGATTTTAAGGGTGCGGCCAGGAAAGCGCTTTGTCATCGCCTTTGCAGCGCCAGCCGTTATGGTCGAGAATCCATTGCGGGATTCCCTCCCAAACCCTTTTTGTGAAAGACGCACGATGAAAACGCTACTCACCCTCCTGACTGTCGGCCTGTCCCTTTCTCTGGGCAGCGCTTTCGCCGCTGACGCACCGGCAAAGTCATCACAACAAAACAAGATGGCCTCCTGCAACAAGGACGCCGGCGACAAGAAGCTCAAGGGCGACGAGCGCAAGGCCTTCATGAAAGACTGCCTGAGCGCCAAGCCAGCGGCAGCGGCCTCGGCTGTGGCTGCAGCGCCGGCACCCGCCCCAGCCGCGGCAGCTTCCGGCAAGAAGGGCGCACAGCAGGACAAGATGAAGAACTGCAACAAGGACGCTGGCGACAAGAAGCTCAAGGGTGACGAGCGCAAGGCCTTCATGAAAGACTGTCTGAGCAAGTAAGCAAGAAAAAACCCCGCCGGTTCCGTCCGACGGGGTTTTCTTTTGGCATGATGCGGCCATGATGCATCGCAATACCTCGTCTCCGTCCATTTCCTGTGTCATTCCGTCCTTCAACGAAGCGCGCAATCTGGGCGCCGTGGTGCCGGAAATTCTGGCCACGCTGGCTTCCCTGAGCCCCAGCGTTGAACTGATCGTGGTTGACGATGGCAGCCTGGATAACACCAGCGAGGTCATGCAAGCCCTGTGTGCTAGCCACCGCGAACTGGTCTATCTTCAGTTCTCTCGCAATTTTGGCAAGGAGCCGGCGCTCACCGCTGGCATAGACGCGGCGCGTGGTGAGGTGCTGATCCTGATGGATGCCGACGGGCAGCACCCCGTCAGCCTGCTACCCGAAATGCTCAGGAAATGGCAGCAGGGTTCGGACGTTGTCTATGCCGTGCGCAAGACCCGCGACGACCAGTCGGGTCTGCAGGTCAAACTGACCGCGCTTTTCTACAAGTTGGTGAACTTTGGCAGCCGGGTCAAAATCCCGGCCAATGCCGGCGACTTCAGGCTGATGGACCGCAAGGTCGTCGATGCACTCAAGAGCCTGCCCGAGCGCAACCGCTTCATGAAAGGCCTGTACGCCTGGGTTGGTTTCAACAGCACAGCGATTGACTACGAGCCCTTGCCGCGCACCGACGGCAAGAGCAACTTTGGTCTGCGCGGTTCGCTGTCGCTGGCGCTGACCGGAATTCTGGCGTTTTCGATTACGCCCTTGCGCGCATTGACCGCCGTCGGCATGGCCCTGTCAGCAATCGCTCTGGGCTACGGCCTGTGGGTCGTGGTTGAGTATTTTTTTTCCGGCATCGCGGTGCCCGGCTACGCCACCATCGTCGTCGGCATGATGTTCTTCAGCGGCATCCAGTTACTCTCCATCGGTGTACTGGCTGAATACGTCGGTCGCATCTACGAAGAGGTCAAGCAACGCCCGCCTTACCTGATCAGCCAGCGCAGCGGGCGCGGCTTGCCCGCGGCCAGAGCGTCTGAAGGGCTTGGTCGCCGGCTGCAGGAGCAGGAAGCCTCGCTGCTTTGAGCGCATCGACGTTCTGGTTCCTGCTGGTTGGCGCCAGTGCGGCGGCCACCCATATGCTGGTTTTTGCGATGACGCAGCACCTGATGTGGCCCGAACTGGCCAATGCGCTGGGATTTTGTGTGGCCTTTTTTGTCAGCTTTGCCGGCCACCGTTTGCTCAGTTTCAAGAATGCCGGGACCTCCGTCGCCACCAGTCTGGTGCGCTTTGCAAGCACGGCGATTGCCGGTTTTGCCAGCAATGAGCTGGTCTTCATGCTGCTGCTGCGCGCGCTGCACTGGCCAGCGTTAGCCGCTCTAGCGCTGGCGCTGGTGCTGGCAGCCGGGCAAACCTATGTTCTGAGCCGGTTCTGGGCTTTTCGTCGTTAAGGCAGGTGCCGACTGGTACAAGAGCCAGCCGGCGCCTTCGTAAAAGCGCTTCCAGCCGGACAGATCCAGAGACTTTTCACCGCCGATCCGCAGCACCAACCAATTGCCCGGCAGCAGACCCGCGGTTGCCAGCACTTCGGGCGCCTGCAACAGTCTGGATGCCTGGGCATCAAAATCAGCGCCTTCAAACAATTCACGCTGCCAGCCGTCGCCGGCCTCGCTGCGCAAAAGGGGCCAGTTCTCCAGCACCACCATGGGTTTCTCTGTCTGGGCATAAAAAGGCAGGTCGTAAGGGTAGGCCCCCGTGACGTAAATCGTGTCGGTTGGCGCAGCCGCGCAGGCCAGCACCTGCGCCAGGTCCTGCGCGCGCCCGCTGCGCGTGACCTTGCCGACCTGGGTCACGATGGCCAACGCAAGGCTGACATTGATCACACACAGCACGGCAAAGATCCGGGGGGCGCGACGCCGCTGTGCCATGCTGCGCTGCCACCCCAGTGCTGCGAGCAGCGCCAGCGGCGGCACCGCCGGCAACACGTAACCGACCAGCTTGGAATTCGGAATCGAGAAGAAGAGCGTGACCGCCACCGCCCAGATCCAGCACAGAGCGGTCCACTCTCTGGCCACCGGCGGCGCGGCGCCCAGCAACTCTATGCCTTTGCGGCGCAGTTGCGCCAGTGCAAAAAAGACCCAGGGAAACAGCAGCAAGCCCAGCGCGGCCAGGTAGAACCACCAGGGTTGCGGATTGTTGTAGGTGCTGGCGGTGTAACGTTTGAAGTGTTGGTTGACGAACATGTAATCAAACAGCTGCGGGTACTTTTGCTGGGCAATCACAAACCAGGGCAAGGCGATCACAGCAAACAGGGCCAATCCGCTGATCCACGGCAGGTACAGAACTTTTTTCAATTGCCGCGTCCAGATCAGCCAGACCAGTATCACCAGACCCGGCAGCGCAATGCCGATCAGCCCCTTGCTCAGCATGCCAAAAGCGCAGGCCACAAAACCGAGCCGGGCCAGCAGGGCCTGCGGTTTCGCGCCGGCCATGAAGGCAAAAGCAAAGCACCAGATCGCCACACCGATCCAGGTCGCTACCAGCATGTCGTGGTTGATGTACTGGCCACCGAGCAAAAAGCTCAAACTGGTACCGAGCATCAGGGCCGCGCGGCGTGCCATCTGCTCGGTGCTGATGCTGCGGGTCGCCAGATACAGCGCCACCAGCATCAAGCCCACATGCAGCGCCGGCACCAGGCGCAGCGCTAATTCATTGACGCCAAAGGTCGCCAGCGAGATCGCTTCGAGCCAATGCAGATAGGGCGGCTTGTGAAAAAAAGGAATGCCGTTCAGGCGCGGCGTCAACCAGTCGCCGCTGACCAGCATCCAGCGGCCGATTTCTCCGTAGCGTCCTTCATCAGGAACGGCCAACGGCCGCATGCAGGCCAGCGCGAGCAAGCCCAGCCAGAGCAAAGTCAGCGTGAGCCATGATTTCTGGCGTTCGGTCAGGGAGGGAGTCACCACGAAATTTTAGCGATCAAAAGAATTTCCCCGAACCACCCGAACGGCGGCGCGCTCAAGCGCTGCCGGAAATTGCGTGCCGCTGAGGTAGTCGAACTCCCACAGACGGGTGGCACCGATCGCGTCCGGCGACTCTGACCGCAGGGCCGGGTGGCACATGATGATGCTGCGCTCCGGCGCGGCCCGCAACCAGCCTTCCATCAATGCGCCGTAGCGTTTCTGATCGCCGGCAAAATCGTAAACGCCAAGCAAAACAGTCATCGCCCGCAAACCGGCCTGATCCACCAACTCTTGCAGAGCCGCTGCGCCCATGGCCGTGATGACACGACTTTTCAGGTCGACGCGGCCAACGGGCACCCGGGAAATCCGCAGATAGGGCAGCCGGCCAGGTCCGTAGCGTTTGACCAGCACCTGCACCAGCGCTTCGCGAATGCCGGCGAACTGCTGCACATGCTGATGGCCGTCCACGTAGTCGGGTGGTGCCTTCCAGTGCGCCTCGAAAGCATCAAGTTGATGCTCGATCACCGTGCGCGTCTGCGCTGCAGCGCTGCCACGGCCAAAGCCACCCAAGGTCGCCTTGAGCATGGCAGCTCGCAGCGCCAGGCCGTGCCCATGGGCAAGCGCAAACTCACTGGTCCAGTCCAGATGCAGTCCAACATCAATTGCCTGCGGCAAGTCCTTGAGCAAGTGCACATCCTGTGGCCAGCGAGGTGCGAGCACCATGACACTGGTGGCACTGATGCGACCAGCCCGCGCCAGGGCAGCGATGCCTTGTGAGGCGCCGACATGGACAGCAAAATCATCAGCGCAGACGATGACGCGCTTGCCTGAAGCTTGACCGTTTGCCATCATGGTGCACGCCAGAAACCTGGCTGGGCGTAGTGATGCTTCAGAAAATCAATCCACAGGCGCAGGCGCAGCGGCATGTGCTTGGCGTGGGCAAAAACCGCGTAAATGCCGTTGGCCGGCGCAGCAAAATCCTCCAGTACCGGCAGCAGCAATCCGGCGGCGATCTCGGCCTCGACCTCCCAGGTGCTGCGCCAGGCGATGCCGTAGCCAGCCAGGCACCAGTCGTGCAGCACCTGACCATCCGAGCAGTCGAGTGGACCACCGGGCTTCAGGTAGACAAGTTCGCTGCTGTTGCCCTTGGGCACACGGAACGACCAGCCGCGTGTCTGCGAGGCATCGCTCGACAAAACCAGGCAATCAAACTTCGACAGGTCTGCCGGTTGCACCGGTGTGCCATGCTGCCTGAGGTAATTCGGGGTGGCAACGCAGAGCCGGCGGTTATCCGCCAGACGCACACTGATCAGGCTGGAGTCGCTCAGGTCACCAACCCGCACCGCGCAGTCAAAGCCCTCGGCCGAAAGGTCGACGACGCGGTCACTCAGGTTCAGCGAAATACTGACGTCGCTGTGCAATTCGCGAAAGCGCGGTACCAGCGGCGCCACGTGACGCCGGCCAAAGCCCGCTGGCGCCGTCACCCTCAAGTGCCCGCTGGCTTTGACACCGCCAGCCGAGACGCTGGACTCGGCACTGGCAACGTCGGCCAGTAAGCGCTGACAATCTTCGAGAAAGGAACTGCCTTCATGCGTGAGCGAGAGGCGCCGCGTGCTGCGCACCAGCAACTTCACACCCAGGCGCTGCTCCAGCGCGTCAAGCCGACGCCCCATGATGGCCGGCGCCACGCCCTCGGCCTTGGCAGCGGCGGTCAGGCTGCCACGCGTGGCGACCGAGACAAAGGATTCGAGCTGCTTGAACTTGTCCATGGTGACGCTATTGTGCGGCAGATGCTTGCGGGGCCACACACAGTGGCGTGCGGCGGGAGGCCCAATCGCCATGCAAGGGCGTCGTCAACGACCGGTTCGGAGCCGTGGATGGGTGATCCGTCAACCGGTTTGGCTCGACATTGCCCTTTATCCTCCAAAGACCAATGCCTGTGGAATTTCAAATTTCCCGTCGTCATTGAAGCGAACGACGTAGTCGCCTTCAGCGTCCCTTAGGAACGATAGTTCCTGCGGGTCATCGGACGCCTTGGGCTCTCCTTTGACGAACAGGATGCGACGTTTCCCACCTTTGTCCCACCGAATTTCAACTGTCCCAGTGCCGTCGAAACCACGCCGGATTACCAGCGCAGTGCATTCCTTCGTTTGGGTATAGGCTGGCGCGCATTTGATGCTTGCCTGTGCGTGGAACCGCGTGCCGGGAATCAATGCATCGATCTTTGCGGGTATGGGCAATAAGGGATCGCCAGTCACTCCAATGGCCAGGGTGTAACTACTGGACGCGTTTCTCCGTGCCGCGGCACGCATCTGATACACCCGCACCGTGTAGACGCCATCGGTTGGCAACATACCGTCAAACGCTCTGTCACCGGCTCCTTCCGTGAACATTGCTGCATCCACCGATTCCGGGGGCAAGATGTTGAAGTAAGTCATAAGACTGGTAGCCTTCATGCTGACCCTGAGCGTCTGGCCAGCGCCGGCGCTTAGCTGGTAATCGACATAATGTCGACCGACCAGCTTCCCCTTGATCACTGCCTGGTGACTACCTGTCAAGAACCGCACTGCTTCAATACGACGATCAAGATTCGCAGAAGGCTGCGCTTCAGCCGCGCCAAGGCAAGCCAATGTGACAAGCAAGCTGCAGATGAATCTGCTCATATTTGAGATCTATTCATGGTGACGCTCCCAAGCGTAAATCCCTCCGTCAGCCATCAGTGACAAGTAGAGTTTGCCCTCTTTGATCAGGTAAGACCGAACATGCTGTAGGTTACGAGCAATACGCTCGTCGATATTCGGTGGAGGGCAAAGTGCTCGGGTTGATGCAATGGGGCCGAATGTCAGAGAACCGGTATGGCCATCGATGCCCGGTTTGGTCTCATAGCTTCCTGTGGCGCGGTTGCAGTCAAGTTTAAGTACTGCGCGGCCGTCGGGACTGAAGTGCAGTGTGAAGTTTGCCGGGTTCGCGATGGATGTCGTTCCCTGCGAGTCATCCATTGATTGAATTGAGACCAGCTGCCACGCTGTTCCCGCTAGCTTGTCTTTTGTGGGAGGCGTCTGAGTGGCACAGGCGCTTAGACAAAATATTGCTGGTATCGCAATCCACTGCAGGTTCATGGAACTTCTCCGTGGGTGTTCAAGTTGGTATTTTCGTTGAGACTCGATGCACCCGCCGTCTCGACGCAAATGGACTACTGCCTTGTAGGGCCGCATGAGACACAACCCGGTCATTCAACAAACGGATTCAGACCCTGGAACCTCGGCACTTCGAGACTCAGGCCAACATGGCACTCAACTCCGTTCGTGATAGGGGTAGAGAAGGACTCTCGTCCTCCCCTCCCTCCGAACCGTGCGTGCGGTTCTCCCGCACACGGCTCTCCAGTTAGTGGTTTCCTCATCGGGATTGGCTCGCATAGTGATGGG
>QYPX01000170.1 GCA_007280205.1 Comamonadaceae bacterium | reverse complement strand
TCAGGAAGCGCATCACCATCCATGCCAATAAGTGCATCGGCTGCAGGGCCTGCGAGCTCGCCTGTGCGGCGTTCCACGCCAAGCCGCGCTACAGCAGCATCAACCCGGCACGCTCGCGCATTCAGATCATCAAGGACCCGCTGAAAGACATCTACCTGCCAGTCTACGCGGGCGAATACACGGCGACTGAATGTACCAGCAGGAACAAGTACATCCTGGACGGCAAGGAATACAGCAACTGCGACTTTTGCCGCGCCTCCTGCCCATCACGCGACCTGTTCAAGGAACCCGACTCTGGCCTGCCGCTGAAGTGCGACATGTGCGAAGACACACCGCCCCTGAAGCTACCCAAGTGCGTCGAATGGTGCCCGAAAGAAGCCCTGACCTATGAAGAGATCGCGGAGGATGTCCAGGAGCAGGCGCCGGCATTGGGCGCAGTTGAGACCGGCATCGAATCGATGATCGAAAAATACGGGCTCCAGAAGGTGCTGGAAACAGTCGCCAAACTCGCCAGACCCTAGTTCTGGACAAAGCCATCCAACCGGCAAGATAGAAGTATGCACAGGAGCACCAATGAAGTACGCTGAAGCCGGAATCAACCTTGAAATCGACCTCGGCAGCGGGAACATCGAGCGCAAAGCCACTGACGAAAGGTTGACGGAGCTCCATCTCGGCGGACAGGGTACGGCCGCCAGGATACTCTGGGACCGGGTACCGCCCGAAGTGGACGCCTTTTCTCCCGACAACCTGCTGATTTTCAGCACCGGCTTGCTTGTTGGCACGCCGGTCATTGGCGCCAATCGCACCATGGTGAACACCATTTCACCTCAAACGGACCGTTATTCCCATTCGATATTTGGCGGTTTTTTCGGGCCCGAACTCAAATACGCCGGCTACGACAAGATCATTCTGAAGGGCAAGGCGCGCAGTCTGGTCTACCTGTACATCCACAACGACAAGGTCGAGATCCGCGACGCCGCCCACCTTCAAGGCAAAGGCGCTTCGGAAACGGCGGAGATCATTCAAGCTGAATTGAAGGACACGCGAATTCAGGTCGCGGCCATCGGGCTGGCGGGTGAAAACAGGGTGTTCATGGCTTCCATCGAGCATGCCAATTCCAGCGCATCACGCGGGGTTGGCATGATCATGGGCGACAAACGACTCAAGGCCATAGCGGTTCGCGGTACCAAGGATACCTACGTAGCCAAGCCAGCCGAACTGTTTCAGATCTGCAACCGCATGGTTCAGGAAATTCACGACAACCCGGACGCTGGCGACACCATGGCGCACGGCGAGGGTGATGAATTTCACGTTAACAATTTTGCCTGGGGCAATGCACGTGGACGGCGCAAGGATTTCTGGAGCAAGGAACGCGAAGAAGCCTGGCTCTCCCTGGAAAACAAGCTGCGGGTGCGCTGGAATGGCTGTTACAACTGCCCCAAAGATTGCCATCAGGCGATCAATTATCCGGGCCGGCGTCCCTATTTTCAGAAGTGTTACAGCAAACTGACCTATGCCATGGCGGCGATGGAGGATCTGGAATTCGACTACGACATCATCGGACTCACGCAGGAGTACGGGCTGGACGCCTATTCCACGCCGCAGGTGATGGCCTTTGCCATCGAGCTCTATGAGGCAGGCATTCTGACCAGCCAGGATTTGCCGGACTTTCCGCCCACTGGCGCGGAGCGCTTCTTCTACCTTCTGGAAATAATCGTTCGCCGCGAAGGGATTGGCGACGCGCTCGCCAATGGCGTCTACCTGGCCGCGCGCCAGATCGGCAAGGGGGCGGAAGCCTTCGACCACAACACGATGAAGAAGTTTGAGCAAGTGCCGATCAAGCTCTCGATGATCAACTACCCCTACTTTCTGATGTACGCCACCGGCGAGAAGATGGCCATCAACCAGATTGAAGGCTCCTTTCCGCAGACCCCTATTGCCGACAAGGCCGAGCGTGAGGCCTACGTCAAGGGCTGGGTTGCCGCGCCAGAGCGATTCAAGAAGTGGCTGATGGAATGGGAGCCGCGAACCCACCCCAGCATCGAAGCGTCGGTTCATATCTGCGACTGGAATGAAACCATGCATTACGTGGATGACGCCATCGGCACCTGTGCCTTCCTGTCGTCATTCAGAGGTCAATTCGGCGGTAGGCCACCCTATCACATCCACAACCTGCCCGAACTGATAGCGCTCGCCACCGGCAAACCGCTCGACTCGGACGAACTGTGGAAGATTGCCGCCCGTAACCGCAATCTGATCCGGGCCATCAATATCCGGCGTGGTCTGCGGCGTGTGGACGAAGCGCCCCCGGCCAACCAATGGAAACACCGCGACCCGCTGGCCGAACAGCAACTGCTTGACGCCTACTACGAATTCAAGGGCTGGAACAGCGATGGCATTCCCACCGCCGAGACCCTGGACAAGTTCGAACTAGCCTACGTCAAGGACGACCTCATTGAGCGCGGCATTCTGGCGAAAGCGTAAGTGACTGATGACAAAAATTGTTCGAGCAACCACCAAGAAGCCACGCCCTGGCGCAGCGGCGGCCGTTGCTGCCAGCAAAGATGAGCACACGCCCCTGCGGATGTGGGTGCGTCTGGTGGCTTGTTACCACTTGATGGAGATCCGTTTGCGCACGGAGTTGCGTAACGGTTTTGACACAACCTTGCCACGCTTTGACCTCATGTCCCAGCTCTACCGCTACCCGGAAGGTCTGAAGATGAAGGAGTTGTCGAGACTGTTGATGGTGACTTGCGGCAATATCACTGCGCTGACAGATCGCCTCATTGAGGAAGACCTGGTTCAACGGCGCGATGACCCGACTGATCGTCGTGCTTACGCCATCAGTCTGACTCCCAAGGGCAAGAAACTGTTCCAGAAAATGGCCGTGCAGCACGAACGATGGGTTAGCTCGCTGCTCGGTGACTTTGACCCATCGGAACTTCAGCAACTTAGCGGCCTGCTGAGTCAGTTGAAGCGGGATATCACCAGCCGGTCAAAGACAAGCTGAATATTGAAGGAAAACCATGCGTATTGCAGTTCTTGGCGGCGGACCCGCCGGCCTTTACTTTTCTCTGCTGATGAAGCAGGCCAACCCGGCGTGTGACATCACCACCTTCGACCGCAATGCGGCCGACAATACCTTCGGCTGGGGCATTGTCTTCTCTGACAAGACCATGGACGGCTTCCGCGAGGCCGATGAGAAGGTGGTCAATGAAATCGAAGCCAACTTCCGCCATTGGGATGATGTTGACGTCTTCTTCAAGGACCGCAAGATCACTTCCAGCGGTCACGGCTTCTGCGGTATCGCGCGGCTCAAGCTGCAGGAAATCTTCCAGAAGCGCTGCGCCGAACTGGGCGTGAAGATGGTGTGGGAGACTGAAGTCACCGATCCCGACGAGTACGCCCGCAACTACGACCTGGTGGTCGCTGCCGACGGCGTGTCCTCAACCGTGCGCAGCAAGCATGAGGCCCATTTCAACCCACGCATCGACGTGCGTACGAATCGCTTTATCTGGCTGGGCACGAAGAAGAAAATTGACACAGCTTTCACCTTCGCCTTCAAGCAGACCGAATGGGGTTGGTTCAACCTGCATGCCTACCGCTTCAACGACGAGATGTCGACCTTCATCATCGAGACCCCGGAGCCAACCTGGTACCGTGCTGGCCTTGACAAGAAGGAGCCGGCCGAAGCGATTGCCTTCTGCGAAAACCTCTTTGCCGATCTGCTCGATGGCAACAGCCTGATTTCCAATGCGCGCCACCTGCGCGGTTCCGCTGTCTGGATGAAATTCAACCGCGTGCTGTGTGAGCGCTGGTTCAAGGACAACATCGTCCTCATTGGCGATGCCGCCCATACCGCCCACTTCTCCATCGGCTCCGGCACCAAGCTGGCAATGGAGGATGGCATCGCGCTGACCAAGGTACTCAACAGCAACGAAGGTACCGTGCCCGAGCGTCTGGCGCGCTACCAGGCCGAGCGCGAGACGGAGGCGCTCAAGCTGCAAAGCGCCGCGCGCAACCGCATGAGCTGGTTCGAGGACATCGAGCGCTACGTCTACATGGAACCGGAGCAACTGGCCTTTGCCGTGCTCACCGGCAGCCAGCGCGTCGGTCATGCGAATCAGAAACTGCGTGACGCCAGCTATGTCGAGAGCGTCGACCGCTGGTTCCAGCAGCAGGCCGGTCTGCCCGCTGATCCGGCCAAGCCGCCAGTGCCTCCGATGTTCACGCCCTTCAAACTGCGCGACATGACGCTCAGCAACCGTGTGGTGGTGTCGCCGATGTGCACCTACTCCGCCACCGGTGGCATGCCTGGCGACTTCCATTTCCAGCATTACACGGCGCGCGCCCTGGGCGGCGCAGCGCTGGTCATGACCGAAATGACGGTGCCCTCGGAAGACGGCCGCATCACCCCCGGCTGCACCGGCATCTGGAACGCTGCGCAGCAGGCCGAATGGAAGCGCACTGTCGACTTTGTTCATGCCAACTGCGACGCCAAGATGGGCTTGCAGATTGGTCATGCCGGTCGCAAGGGTTCCACAAGACTGGCCTGGGACGGCATTGACCAGCCGCTCGACAGTGGCAACTGGCCCCTGATCGCCCCCTCGCCCCTGCCCTATATCCAGGGCGTGTCGCAAATACCGCGCGAGATGAACCGCGCCGACATGGACCGGGTAAAGGCCGACTTCATCGCCGCCACCCGGCGTGCCGACGCCGCGGGCTTTGACCTGGTCGAGTTTCACGCCGCACACGGCTACCTGATTTCATCCTTCATCTCACCGCTGACCAATCAGCGCAGCGATGAGTATGGTGGCACTCTGGAGAACCGTTGCAAGTTTCCGCTGGAAGTGTTCAATGCCATGCGCTCGGTCTGGCCGGCCGGGAAACCGATGTCGGTGCGCATTTCGGCGCATGACTGGGCGGCGGGCGGCATCACGCCGGCTGACGCCACCGAGGTCGCCAAGCTGTTCCAGGACGCAGGCGCTGACATCATCCATGTCTCCTCAGGGCAGGTGGTCAAGGAAGAGCAACCGATCTATGGCCGCATGTTCCAGGTGCCGTTTTCAGAACGTATCCGCAATGAGTTGCATGTGCCAACGATTGCGGTAGGCAACATTTTCGAGGCCGATCACGTCAACACCATCGTGGCTGCTGGTCGTGCTGACCTGTGCGCACTGGCGCGTCCGCACCTGGCCGATCCGGCCTGGACACTGCACGCGGCGGCCGAACAGGGTTACACGGGCGTTAACTGGCCAAAGCAGTACATCGGTGGCAAGGTGCAGCTTGAACGCAATCTGGAGCGCGCCGCTCAACTGGCGCTGAACGCCTGATGGGCCAGGCGCGTCACGCACTGGTCACTGGTGGCGGCCGCGGCATCGGCGCAGCGATTGCTTCGGCGCTGGTCGCCGCTGGGCACCGCGTGACAATCACCGGGCGCGATGCGGCGCGGCTGGCGGGTCTGGCCGAGGCGCTCGGGGTAAACTGCCAGGCGCTGGGCATGGAGGTCACCGAGCGCGCGTCGGTAGATGGCGCGCTGGCACTGGCGCGCCAGCGTTTCGGCCCCGTCGAAATTCTCGTCAACAATGCCGGCCAGGCTGCCAGTGCGCCGTTCATGAAGACCGATGCCGCGCTCTTGCAGGACATGCTGGCGGTCAACCTCGGCGGTGTTTTCAACTGCACCCAGTCCGTCTTGCCCGACATGCTGGCCGCCAGTTGGGGCCGCATTATCAACGTGGCTTCCACCGCCGGCGTGCGCGGTTATGCCTACGTCAGCGCCTACAGCGCCGCCAAGCATGGTGTGATTGGTCTGACGCGCTCGCTGGCCCTGGAGTTGGCCAGCAAAGGCATCACCGTCAATGCCGTTTGCCCGGGTTACACCGAAACAGATATCGTGAAAGACGCCATTGCCAATATCATGGCCAAGACCGCGCGTTCGGAAGCCCAGGCGCGTGCCGAACTCGCCAAATCCAATCCGCAGGGGCGGCTGGTGCAAGCCGAAGAAGTGGCCAACGCTGTGCTTTGGCTGGCCAGCGAAGGCGCAACCAGCATCACCGGCCAGGCCGTTGCTGTTGCCGGTGGCGAAGTAATGTAGTCAAGACAACAGAAGGAGACACCGTGTCAGAACTTTCCATGCAAGACAACAAGCGACCCTTCCGGGACTACCCGGCGCGCCACTTCAAGTGGTCGTGTGACGGCGACGGTCGTGTCGCCACCATCACACTGAATCGACCCGACAAGAAAAATCCACTGACTTTCGAGTCCTACGCGGAGTTGCGCGACCTGTTTCGCAATCTGCAGTACGCCAGTGACGTACGTGCCGTGGTGTTCAGTGGTGAGGGCGGCAATTTCTGCTCGGGTGGCGACGTTTTCGAAATCATCGAGCCGCTGACACGCATGAGCATGCCGCAGTTGCTTGACTTCACGCGCATGACCGGGGACCTGGTGAAGGCCATGCGCCGCGCACCGCAACCCATCATCGCCGCCATCGACGGTTTTTGTGCCGGTGCCGGCGCGATGGTCGCGCTGGCCTCCGACTTTCGTCTGGGCACGCCCAGCGCCAAGACCGCTTTCCTGTTCACACGCGTTGGTCTGGCCGGCGCCGATATGGGCGCCTGTGGTCTGCTGCCGCGCATGATCGGGCAGGGACGCGCCAACGAATTGCTCATGACCGGTCGTGTCATGAGCGCCGAAGAAGGTGCCCAGTGGGGCTTCTTCAACAGCCTGCACAGCGCCGATGAGTTGCTGGTCAAGGCAAACGAGTTGGCACGCAGCCTGGCCGACGGCCCCTGGTTTGCGCATACCGTCACCAAGACCATGATCAACCAGGAATGGGCGATGGGTATCGAGGAGATGATCGAGTCCGAAGCCCAGGCGCAGGCCATCTGCATGATGACGGGCGACTTCCGGCGCGCCTTTGATGCTTTCGCCGCCAAGCAAAAGCCGACTTTCATGGGCAACTGAGGAGGCACATCATGGACCGCTCTTTTCTGGATCTGCCTTTCTACGAGCCGCAGCATCGCCAACTCTCCGACGCGCTGCTCGATTGGACCCGACAATGCCGACCGATTGACCACCACGACACCGACAACGCGTGCCGCCGCCTGGTGCGCGAGTTAGGCGCCGCCGGCTTTCTGCGCTACTGCGTCCCGGCGGAATTTGGTGGCGCCCTGCCTGAACTCGACTCGCGCTCCTTGTGTCTGGCGCGCGAAGTACTGGCCTACCATGACGGTCTGGCCGACTTTGCTTTCGCCATGCAGGGTCTGGGTACCGGCGCCATCACGCTGGCAGGCTCTGCCGGGATGCGGCAGCAGG
This sequence comes from Comamonadaceae bacterium, assembly GCA_007280205.1. Lineage (GTDB taxonomy): Bacteria > Pseudomonadota > Gammaproteobacteria > Burkholderiales > Burkholderiaceae_C > Rhodoferax. The sequence continues at coordinate 13,183 of QYPX01000170.1, read as the reverse complement.
TCTTGCCCAAGGTCGCCGCTGGAGAGTGGATTGCCGCTTTCGCCCTGACCGAACCACTGGCCGGCTCCGACGTTGGCGCCATGTCCTGCAGCGCGCGCCTGGAGGGCGACCACTACATCATCAATGGCGAGAAGACCTGGATCTCGAACGGCGGCATCGCCGATGTCTATACGCTTTTTGCGCGTACCGGCGAAGCACCTGGCACGCGCGGCATCACGGCCTTCGTCGTGACGCCCGACATGCCGGGCTTCGAAGTGGCAGAGCGACTCGAAGTGATGGCGCCGCATCCGTTGGCGCGGCTCAAATTCACCAACATGAAAGTACCGCTCGCCAACCGGCTTGGCGCGCCGGGTGAGGGCTTCAAGGTGGCGATGCGCACGCTCGACATCTTTCGCTCGTCCGTGGCGGCAGCGGCGCTGGGCTTTGCACGCCGCGCCATGGACGAGGCGCTGCTCCACGTGCGCCAACGCCCGATGTTCGGTCAAACGCTGGCCGACTTTCAGATCACCCAGTCCAAGCTCGGTGAGATGGCCACCGACATCGACGCCGCAGCGTTGCTGGTGGCGCGTGCCGCCTGGCGGCGCGACGTGCAAAAGCTGCCGACCACGCGCGAAGCGGCGATGGCCAAAATGACCGCTACCGAGAACGCCCAGCGTGTCATCGACGCTGCGGTGCAACTGCATGGTGGTCAGGGCGTGCGCATCGGCGTCAAGGTCGAGTCCCTTTACCGCGAAATTCGCGCTTTGCGTATTTACGAAGGCGCGACCGAAGTGCAAAAACTGATCGTAGGCCGTGAACTGTTGAAGGAGCCCGCATGACACACAAGACACTTCAACCCGAAGGCTGGCTCGCCCCCCGGGGTTACGCCAACGGCATCGAAGCCAGCGGACGCCAGATCTACGTTGGCGGCCAGATTGGCTGGAACGGGCAGTGCCAGTTCGAGACCGATGACCTGGTTGCGCAGATCAGGCAGGCCCTGAGCAACTGCGTGGCCGTCGTGGCGGCAGGCGGCGGCCTGCCGGAGCACATCGTGCGCATGACCTGGTACCTCAGGGACAAAAAAGAGTACGTCACCCGTTTGAAGGAAATCGGCGCCGTCTACCGCGAAGTCATGGGTCGCCACTACCCGGCGATGAGCGCGGTTCAGGTCGCGGACCTGATCGAGGACGAAGCCAAGGTCGAGATTGAAGTCACGGCTGTCGTCCCGGTCAAGCCTGCAATCAATCAGGAACGATCATTGGGGAACTGACACTCAGGTGGCTCACCATAGCCGGCAGAGCGCACCTGCTGCTCCAGCGACAGTTCCACCTGGAACCAGAGGCATGAATTGTTCTCGTAGCGGTAGTTCCAAACCATTCCGCGTTCACGTGCGAGCCCCTGCACCGCACTGGGCCGCCCCAGCAGTTGGCGCACCTGCGCCTGTGTCATGTCCGGGTTGATGAGACTGAAGTTCTTCTCCGTCAGCACCTGTTCGGCGCGGCTGACTTTGCCCTTGCCATCGAGATAGACGAACCAGGTGTGTCTGCCAGCAGGCCCGCGCGGAAATTCGAGTCGCACTTGCGGACTCACGTGGCTCTCCAGGTCGGGCTGGCCCATCCGCAGCAGCACTTCATCGCGGCTCATGCCGATCACTGCGTCGGGCGGCGCATAGCCGCTGCAAGCTGCGAGCAACAGGCAAGGCAACAAAACTTTCCAGGTGAAGAGTAGATTACGCATGACGCATTCTCGTCTGTCCCGCAAGGTCTCAGGAAGCCATGCGCTTCGACAGTCATCGTCAGACTTGGCATTCAATTTTTTCGCCAGTGCTCGGCTCTGGTGGCAGTCAACAATGGAAACTGACCGGGCGCACACAGCTGGCAGCTTTCCAGTAGTCCGGTTCAACGCCGTATTGAAGCTGTTAGCGGCGAACCGCCGCCCTTGTTTGACGTTCAGCGCAGCGCTGGCAAATTCGGTGGTGCAGCGTAACCGCGTATTGGCGACCGGCAGCTTGGCTCAGGGCGAGGAGGATCTTTCCCGCCACAGTTTCGGCTTCGCTGGTGGCTTGCTGAGGGAGCAGGCTCAGGTTTTGCAGCAGAACCCCGAAGGCGTTACCGCCAAGGCGCACCAGGGTGTCGCCCTTGCGGGTGCAATCACCAAGCCTTTGCGAAAATCGATATCGAGAAAGCGAAAACGCAAAAAATATGCCTTTTCGGCAGGCTTTCCAACTTCGACGCGGGTTGTTCTTGTATCAAAAAACATTTGCATCGGCGATAAAATATAGAAAATACTAGCGCAACATGCAAAAAATGAGGCCACCATGATTGGGTATGAGTTTTTAGTCTCCAAGATCGCCATCCCCATGCTGCCGCTACAGCAGCCTGCCCGCGTCAAACCTGTGACGCGGGTGGAGTCCATGTCCGAGGTGCTGGCGATCCCGCGCAATGTTGCGCCGGGTGATGACAGCATCCTGAGCCACGTACTGTTCGCCCTGCGCTACGAAAGCATTCAAATTCCCGTTCTAGAACAAGCCTTGCGACTTGTGCCGGCGGCTGAGTTGCTGGCCAGCCTCGCCCGCCAGCCCCAAGGCGGTTACCTGCGCCGGGCCGCGTACTTCTGGGAAAAGGCGAATGACCAGTCACTTCCTTTGTCGCTGGAGACAACCGGCGGCAATTACTTGGAGGTTTTTGACCCCGCCGAGTATTACACCGGCCAAATCTGGGAACGCAGCCAAAAGTACCGCGTGGTCTTCAATGGCATCGGTCCCTACGAATATTGCCCGGTAGTCAAACGCGATGCGCGCCTAGAGAAGCTGGGTGTCGAGACATTCGGGCGACTCCACGAATGGGCAAGTGACCCCAACAACGCCGAATTGCTGGACCGGGTCATGAGTTGGGCCTACCTCAGCGAGACACGCGGCTCTTACGCCATTGAAAACGAGGTGCCGTCCCCCGACAAAGAGCAGGCCTTTCTGCAGGCGCTGACGCATCTGCGGGACAAAACGCCACTGAGTGAGGAATACCTGATTCAGTTGCAAAATATGGTTGTCAGCAACCCGATGCAGGCTGAAGTTCAGTTTCGAACGACCCAGAACTGGCTGCAGCGTGGCGGTCGGGGCGCAGCGGGCGTTCGCTACGTACCGCCCGATCCGCACAGCATGGTGACGCTCATGGACGGCTTCATGCGCATGGCCAATGCCCAAGACGACGTACCCCCTCTGGTGAAATCCGCCTTGGTGAGCTTTGGCTTCGTCTTCATCCACCCCTTCATGGACGGCAACGGGCGAATCTCGCGCCTGCTCGCCCACCACACCCTGCATTTAAAGGGCGTGCTACCTGATATCCATGGTAGTCCGGCGATCCTGCCGCTGTCCGTGGCCATGAAGAAGAACGAGAAGGAATATCTGAACACACTCGAAGCCTTCAGTCTGCAAACGCGCAAGCTGTGGTCCGTGATGCACCTCAGTGACAACGACTTTGTTTTCGACTTCAAGTCGTCGCCGCTGATCTACGCCCACTGGTCTGGCCAGAAAGCCGCCGAGTTCGTGACCACCTGCGCGGCCGAGGCCTTGGCACAGACACTCATTGACGAGGCCGTATACCTGCAGAACTACGACCAAGCGTTTGCGCAAATCGACCAAGCCTACGACCTACCGAATAAGACGATCAACCTGCTGATTCAATGGATTCACCAGAACAATTGCCGTATGCCGGAGCGCCGCAGGAACGCGCAAGAGCTTATCCTTATCAAACCTGCACAACTTGATGCCATTGAGGCTATCGTGGCCAAGGCTTTTGAGAAGAAAAGCGCCGACTAAGGCACTGCAACCGCGATCTTTTATTCTGCCCGGTAGTCAAGCACGATGCGCCCCGCCAATTGGGCAAGACAACCTTGGTGCGACACCTGTTGGCCGACAAGACGACCAAGAGTCCCAAGCTCTATGTGACAGATGTGGGCTTGGCTTGCGCGCTTCTGGGTATTGAGACAGCGAGTCAGGTGCAAAACCACCCGCTTCGCGGTGCATTGTTTGAGACCATGGTAGTGAACGAATTTTTGAAGAATCGCTGCAACGCGGGTACGCGTGCGCCCTTGTACTTTTGGCGTGACAACATTGGCACCGAGGTCGATTTGATTCTGGAGCGCGGCAATGAACTCGCCGCGGTGGAGACTAAATCCGGCATCGCCGTGGCCAGCGACGCGTTCGGTAATTTGAAAAAATGGCAAAAGTACGCACTAGAGCGTGGCAACTTTTCGGCCATTTACCCGGGACTGGTGTACGGTGGCAGCACACGGCACACCCGACTCCTCCGTATCTTGAGTGACCTGCCGCCAGTCACACGCATCCAGTCAGACACGCAAAGAAATAGCACCCCAAACAAAAACGGGGACCGAAGTCCCCGTCACCATGCGTCAACCGTGAAAATCAGCCGGCCACCAGGTCCTTGATCTGCTGCAGCGCCGCCGGGTCATCCATGGTGGTCAGGTCACCGGGGTCGCGGCCTTCGCAAACGGCTTGCACGGCGCGACGCAGCAGTTTGCCGCTGCGGGTTTTCGGCAGCACCGTGACAAAGCGCACGCGGGCCGGCCGCGCCACGGCACCCAGGTCGTTGTCGACCAGTTTCATGATCTCGCCCTCCAACTTGAGGCAGGCGGCGGCGTCGGCGATCAGGCTGGCGTCCTTGACCACGGCAAACGCCATCGCGACCTGGCCCTTGAGCTGATCGGCCACGCCCACCACCGCCACTTCGGCCACGTTCGGATGCGCCGAGATGCTCTCCTCGATCTCGCGCGTGCCCAGACGATGCCCGGCCACATTGATCACGTCGTCGGTGCGGCCCAGAATGAAGAAGTAGCCATCCGCGTCCTTGATGCCCCAGTCAAAGGTGCTGTAGACCAGCTTGCCCGGCACCGTCTTCCAGTAGGTGCTGACAAAGCGTGCATCATCGCCCCACACCGTCTGCATGCAGCCCGGGGGCAGTGGCCCTTCGATGGCGACCACGCCCTTCTGGTTGGGTTCGGTCAGCTCGGCGCCGGTCTGGTCATCCAGCAACTTCACGTCGTAGCCGTAAACCGCCTTGCCGGGAGAGCCGAACTTGCTCTGCGCCTTTTCCACGCCATTGCATAGCGAGAGAATCGGCCAGCCAGTCTCGGTCTGCCAGTAGTTGTCGATGATGGGTTTGCCCAGCCCCTGGCTGATCCACTGCGCGGTCGGCTCGTCCAGCGGTTCACCCGCCAGAAAGAGCGCACGCAGGCTCGACAAATCGTACTTTTTCAGCAGGGCCGGATCCTGCTTCTTGAGCACGCGGACCGCTGTCGGTGCGCTGAACATCACCGTCACCTTGTACTTCTCGACCAGACTCCACCAGATGCCGCCGTCGGGCCGGGTCGGCAGCCCCTCGTACATGATGGTCGCCATGCCGGCAATCAGCGGCCCGTAGATGATGTAGCTGTGGCCCACGACCCAGCCGATGTCGCTGGTGGAGAAATAGGTCTCCCCGGCATTGCCGCAGTAGATGTGCTTCATGCTCGCCGCCAGCGCCACGGCGTAGCCGCCGGTATCGCGCTGCACGCCCTTGGGCTTGCCGGTGGTGCCGCTGGTGTAGAGCGTGTAGCTGATGTGCGTGGCATCGACCCACTCGCAATCCACCACGGTGTCGAGGTGCTTTTGCCGCAGAGCAGCCCACAAGTGATCACGCCCGGCCACCAGTTCCATGGCCACCAGTTGACGGTCCACCAGCAGGACTGCCGCCGGCTTGTGGCTTGACAGGCGAATCGCCTCGTCCAGCAGGGGCTTGTAGGCCACTGCCTTGCCACCACGCGAACCGGCATCGGCACTGACAACCACCTTGGGCGAGGCGTCTTCAATGCGCGAGGCCAGCGAGCCCGAGGCAAAACCGCCAAACACCACCGAGTGGATGGCACCGATGCGGGCACAGGCCAGCATGGCGAAAGCCGCTTCGGCAATCATGGGCATGTAGATCAGCACGCGGTCGCCCTTTTGCACACCCAGATCCTTGAGCACGGCGGCCATGCGCTGCACCTCGGCATGCAGTTCGCGGAAGGTGTACACCTTCTCGACATCGGTCTCGGTGGAAACAAAGATCAATGCTGACTGATCCGCCCTGTCCTTCAGGTGCCGGTCAATCGCGTTGTGGCACAGATTGGTCGTGCCGCCGACAAACCACTTGGCAAAAGGTGGATTGCTGTAGTCGCAGATCTGCTGCGGCGGGGTCTTCCAGTCCACCAGTTTGGCCTGTTCAGACCAGAAAGCGTCACGATCGGTCAGGGAGCGACGGTGGAAATCAGCGTAGTTTGTCATTGTGTGTCTCCGGCGGGTCAAAACTGAATTCATAATTATGGACATTCAACTTGCTGCAAACTGACTGGCCGCAAGGATTTTCAGCAATCGGTTTGTCCTTCACAATTGTCCATAATATTGGACATTTACTGATTTATTGTAGATAATATTGGTCATGAATTGGACCCAGACACCCCCCGATCAACCGCCTCTTGAGCGCCAGCTACTTGTGCAACTCGGCGAACGGTTGCGGTCAGCCCGTGAGACACGGAGAACAAGTGCCGTGGAATTGGCCAGACAACTCGGTATTTCGCGTACGACGCTGCTCGCCGTAGAGCGGGGGCTGCCCTCACCGTCGATGGGCACCTATCTCTCTGTGATGGCAGCGCTAGGCTTGGCGGCAGACCTTGCGCTGCTCGCTACTGGAGAGGCAGACACTGTCGAACCCGCGCCCCCAAGTAATCTGGAGCAGCACGGGGCGCAGGACTATCAGAGCCTGCTCATGCACGTGGCAGCGGTGCGGATGCTCAAACAAAGCCCTCGACTTGCAGACCGTGCCTCCGCCACACTGGAACGCTGGCGAGCGACAAGCGACCCGCAGAGTTACCCCCTGTTGGACCAGTGGAAACGCATCATCGAGATGCGGGAATGGCGCATGGCAGTGGCACCCGATGAGCGCAGCAACCAGTTGCGCCAGGCCTCCCCGCTGCCGACACTGTTGTCGCAAGAAAAGCGCTTGGGGATCATCCGGCGGGTGAAAGAAATGAAGCAGAGGGCGCATGCAGCTACAACAGCTTGAACACCTCATTCGCGCAGCGGGCACGGTCACCGACAGGTACGAGTTCGTGGTGATAGGCAGCCAGAGCATACTGGGGTCTGTTGCACGGCCGCCCGTCGATTGTCTGCTTTCGACCGAGGTCGACATCTACCCGAAGGACGCCGAAGAACTCGCAGACAAAATTGACGGCGCCCTTGGCGAGGGTTCCCGGTTTCACGATACCTACGGTTACTACGCACAGGGTGTTGACTCCTCCACTGCCATTCTTGCTCGGGGCTGGGAGGGCCGGCTTGTCAGGTTGCAGACGCCGGGAACCGGCGAGCGCATTGCCTATTGCCTTGACGTGTTGGACCTGTTCCTGTCAAAGTGCGCCGCCAATCGCGAGAAGGACCGTGATTTCAATATGGTCCTGCTTCGAGCGGGCTTGGTGGACGAGCAGAGCGCACTGAAGCGCGTTCCCGACATGCCGATTGACGATAACGCTCGATCCATCATGGCGTCGCTCATCTCGCGGCTTGCCCAACAAGCGATGGCTGCCGGTCCTCTGCCGCCCTAGCTTGGGTCACAATCGCCCCATGAAATTTACCCGCACGCACGCGTTGATGGCCACCGGACTGGGGCTTTGCGCCATCGCCGCGCTCTTCTTCAGTGGCCGCGGCACCCCCGTCGAACTGGCGCTGGTGACCCAGGGCAGGATGCTGCAATCCGTTGTAACCAGCGGGCGCATCGTCGATCTGGCGCGCACCGAAGTGTCAAGCCAGAACACGGTCCGCATCGAGAGCATTGCGGTGCGCGAAGGCGACCGCGTGCAGGCCGGCCAGGTGCTGGTGCGACTGCGCGACGACGAAGCGCAAGCAGCGCTGGTGCAGGCCCGCGCTGCCGTGCAGGAGGCCCAGGCGCGCTTGCGCCAGATTCAGACCGTCAGTGATCCGGTCAGCGTGCAAGTGCTGGCCCAGGCCAAAGCGGCAGACCTGCAGGCGCAGCAGGAACTGGTCCGCGCCCGGGACTTGCTGCGCCAGGGCTTTGTCTCGCAATCGCGTCTGGACGAAGCCGAGCGCGCCGCCAATGCCAATCAGGCGGCACTGCTGGCAGCCAGCATTCAGCTCAAAAGCAATCAGCGCGGTGGTGTCGAACTGGCGCTGGCGCAGGCGCGCCTGGATCAGGCGGTGGCGCAGCAGCAGGCGACCGCAGCGCGGCTCGATCAACTCAGTTTGCGCGCGCCAGCTGCCGCTACCGTGATCGTCCGCAACGCCGACCCCGGTGACACGGCGCAAGCCGGCAAGTCGATTTTGACGCTGGTCGGAGGCGGCGAAACGCGCATCCAGGCCAGCGTGGACGAGAAAAATCTGAAGTACCTGCAGCTGGGTCAGATGGCGAGCGCCAACGCCGACGCCTATCCGCGGCGCCCGTTCACGGCCAAGCTCATTTACATCGCCCCAGCCGTTGATGCGCAGCGTGGCACGGTGGAACTGAAGCTGCGCGTCGAGCCCAGCGTGGACTATCTGCGCCCCGACATGACGGTGTCGGTGGAAATCGTGACGGCCCAGGTGGCGGACGCCCTGATGCTGCCAAGCGACGCCGTGCGGCGCGACGCCACCGGCGCCAGTTTTGTCTGGGTGAACCGGGACGGTCGAGCCCGGGCTGTGCCGGTGCAGACCGGCCTGCAAGGAATCGGCAGCACGCAGATTGTCAAGGGACTGGCCAAAGGTGATCGCGCGATCCTGCCCGGCAGCACACTGGCCGAGGGCGACAAAGTGCGTGAACAAAGCACCCGCGCCGCGCCCGGCAACGTGCCGGCGATGCCCGGCTTTACCAGCTGAGCTTCAGCAATCCGATGCGACTCCCCTTTGCCTGGATGGTCTGCCTGCGCTACCTGCGCGAGGGCCGCATGCAGACGCTGCTGATCCTGGCCGGCGTCACGGCGGGTGTGGCGGTCATCATTTTTCTGACAACGTTGATCAGTCAGTTGCAGGCTTCCATCATCGACAAGACGCTGGGCAGTCAGGCACACATTGTGATGAAGCCGCCGCGCGCGGTGAACCTGACCAGCTTGCCCGGCAGCAACACCGCAGCCATCGTGCAGCCGCGGGCGCAGCGCCTGCGCTCGATTGACCAGTGGGAAGCGGTGGCGCGCCTGGCAGCGCAGACCCGGGGCGTGCAGGCAGTCTCGCCGATTTTGTCAGGTGCCGGCTTTGCCGCACGCGCTGAAGCGAACCAGCCGATCGCCTTGCTGGGAGTGGATCCGCAGGCCTACCAGCGTATCGTGCGCATGGACAAGTACCTGACGCTGGGACGCTTTGACGTGAGTGGCGCCAATACCGTGATCGGCGTCGAGCTGGCCAAGGATCTGGGCGTGGCGGTGGGCGACAAGGTCCGCATCATCACCATGGAAGGCCGCAACGACCTGCTCACCATCGCCGGCATCTTTGACATCGGCAACCGCGACCTGAACCGGCGCTGGGTCTACAGCAGCATCAAGATGGCGCAGTCGCTGCTGGACTTGCCCGGCGGCATCACCGAAATTGATTTACGCGTAACCGACCTGTTTCAGGCCGAGCGCACCGCGCTGGAGTTGCAGGCGCAAACCGGCCTCAGCGTGGACAGCTGGATGCAGACCAACGCGCAGCTGCTGACGGCTCTGAAAAGCCAGAGCATGTCGAACAACCTGATCCGGTTTTTTGTGGTGCTGATTGTGGCGGTCGGCATTGCCAGCGTGCTGGTGGTGTCGGTGGTGCAGAAGCAAAAAGAGATCGGCATCCTGCGCGCCATGGGTGCCACGCCGCGGCGCGTCATGGCGGTCTTTCTGCTGCAAGGCGGTTTCTATGGCCTGCTGGGTTCAGCCTTGGGTTCAGGACTGTCGCTGGCTTTGCTGAACTTCTTTTCCAGCTTTTCGCGCAACGCCGACGGCACGCTGCTGATCAGTCCGGACATCGAACCCTCGGTGGTGGCCTGGGCCTGCGCACTGGCGTTGGTGGTCGGTCTGCTGGCCGCCGCCTTACCAGCGCGGCGCGCCGCCAGCATGGACCCGGTGCAGGCGATACGCGCATGAGACAGAAGGAAGAATGAGCGCCATCGTCGAACTTCAAGGCATACGCAAGAGCTACGGGCTGGGCACGCCGGTGGTCACCGAAGTGCTGCACGGCATTGACCTGACGATTGAGAACGGCGAGTTTGCCGCGCTGACCGGTCCCTCGGGCTCCGGCAAGAGCACGCTGCTCAACATCATCGGCCTGCTGGAAGCACCAACCAGCGGGCGCCTGCGCGTCGATGGTCAGGATACGGCGGGCATGGCGGACGCCACCCGCACCGCGCTGCGCGGACGCAGCATTGGTTTCATCTTCCAGTTTCACCACCTGCTGCCCGGCTTTAGCGCACTGGAAAACGTGATGATGCCCTCCATCATCGATCTGGGCTGGTCCAGCGACAAGGCGCAGAAAACGGCAATGCAACTGCTGGAGCAGGTGGGCTTGAAGGACGCCGCCCACAAGCGCCCCTCGGAACTCTCGGGCGGCATGCAGCAACGTGTGGCCATTGCGCGCGCCCTGTCACTGTCGCCGCGTCTGATCCTGGCCGATGAGCCCACCGGCAACCTCGACACGCACAGTGCCGACGAGATCTTTGAGCTATTGCAGAGCGTGAACCGGGAGCGTCAGTCGGCCTGCCTGATCGTGACGCACGACCCGCGCCTGGCAGAGCGCTGCCAGCGCCAGATCCGGATCGTTGACGGTCAGCTTATTTGATCAGCGCCTGCGCCGCCTTGAAGGCCGGGTGCTCGGCGCTGCGCAGCCACTCAAAGGCCACCATCTCGGTCGTCACCAGCTCCACACCGGCGCCGGCCAGGCGGTCAAAGGCGGCGTCGCGGTTGCGCTCGGTGCGCGAGCTGCAGGCGTCCGTCACGACCCAGACTTCAAACTCGTCTTCCAGCAAGTCGAGCGCCGTTTGCAGCAGGCAGACATGGGCTTCACAACCCGCTAGCACGATGGTGTTGCGCTCGTCGCCTTGAGCCGCTGGCTTCTGCAGATGCTTGGGCAGACTGCGCGCGTTGCCAGCCACCGGTTTGGCCGGTGGGCGCAGCCATTCACCAAGGCCTTCTTCAACGCCACTGAACTGCATCTTGCTAAGCGTCTGGTCGCACAGCACCCGGATCTCGGGTGCGTTCTCGCCCAGGCGCGAGGGGTTTTGCTCGGTACCCCAAACCGGCACCTCCATCAGCCGCGCCAACTGCGCCAGGCGCAGCGCGTTGGCCAGCACCAGGGTATTTTCAAAAATGGCAGGCATCAGGCGACTCTGGTAGTCGACCAGAACGAGTTGGGACTGGCTGGCGTCTAGCAACATGGCAATCTTTCTGAAAGTTGGCTCGGGATCGGCCATACGCTATTAAACCGCAGTCGGGCAAGCCCGGTCCATAGGGCTTGGCACTGCATCTATACTCGGCCGCTATGCTGTTCTCGATGCGAATCCCCGCCACCCTTGCCGCCCTGCTGTTGGCTGCCAGCGTGCACGCCAATCCGAGCGCGCCGGCCGACGACCTCGACAAGTTGCTGGCCGACAAAGGCCTGCTGGCGCAAATTGACCAGGTGCGACAGACCGTTGGCGTAAAGGCTTCCGAGCTGGTCATCACCGCCATGGGCTTTCTCGGAGCGCCGTACCGGCGTGGCGGCAACACGCTGGAGAGCGGTTTTGATTGCAGCGGTTTTGTGAAAGCCATGTACGAGCAGACCGTCGGCCTGATCCTGCCACGCAAGGCATCGCAGCAAGCGGCGGCGACGCAAAAGATTGAGCGCGCCGACCTGCAACCCGGTGACCTGGTGTTCTTCAACACCATGCGCCACGCTTTCAGCCATGTTGGCATTTACATTGGCGAAGGCAACTTCATCCATTCACCCAAGCCAGGTGCGCGAGTGCGGGTGGAAAGCATGGCCGCGACCTACTGGAACCGCCGCTTTGACGGCGCACGCCGGGTGGCCGCCGCCGCGCCTGAGGCGGCTGCAGCTCAGAGCAACTGATCCGGGTTCGGGTTCAGATCGCCGGCGATCAGCCGGAACTGCTCCAGCGCTGCTTCAAGATCGTCCACAATTTCCTGCGCAATTACATCGGGCGGCGGCAGGTTGTCGCTGTCAGCCAGTGAATCATCCTTGAGCCAGAAAATGTCCAGACTGGCTTTGTCGCGCGCGATCAACTCGGTGTAGTCGTAAACGCGCCAGCGGCCTTCGGGTCCAGTGCCCACGCCGTCGCTGGTCTCTGCACTCCAGGTCGCCTTGCGCTCATGCCGGTTGGCTGGGTTGTAAAGCCTGACGAACTCGTCCAGATGCTCGCGCTTGAGCGGATTGGTTTTGAGCGTGAAATGCTGGTTGGTGCGCAGGTCGTAAATCCACAGCTTTTTGGTCCACGGTATTTCGCTGGCGGGCTTGCGCTCAAAGAAGATCACATTGGCCTTCACACCCTGCGCATAAAACAGGCCGGTGGGCAGCCGCAGCAGCGTGTGCACATCGCACTCATGCAGCAGCTTCTTGCGAATGGTCTCACCAGCGCCGCCTTCAAACAGCACGTTGTCGGGCAGCACCACGGCGGCGCGACCATGCTGCTTGAGCAGGGTCTTGATGTGCTGCACAAAGTTGAGCTGCTTGTTGGACGTGGTGGCCCAGAAGTCGTCGCGTTCGATCACGTCTTTTTCGGTGCTGACACGCCCTTCAGCCCCCGTGATCATGGTGCTGCTCTTCTTGCCAAAAGGCGGATTCGCCAGCACCACATCAAAGCGCTCGCCGGGGTCTGCTGTCAACGCATCTGCCACCACGATGGGCACCGACTTGTCGGAGCCAATGCCGTGCAGCATCATGTTCATCGCCGCAAGGCGCGCCGTACTTTGCACCAGTTCCCAGCCACGCAGGGCGTTTTCCTTCAGATGCTTTTTCTGCTCGCGCGGGAGGTTCGGGTTGTGATCGGCCACATGGTTGTGCGCGGCAAACAAAAAGCCGCCCGTGCCGCAGGCCGGGTCGCAAATCGTCTCGCCCGGTCTGGGCGCGATGCAGTCCACCATCGCCTGGATCAGCGGGCGCGGCGTAAAGTACTGCCCGGCACCGCTCTTGGTGTCCTGCGCATTCTTTTCCAGCAGCCCCTCGTAGGCGTCGCCC
>QYPX01000058.1 GCA_007280205.1 Comamonadaceae bacterium | reverse complement strand
GTGCCTCAAACATCGCAGTGAATTTCGCTACTGCTTCGTCCACCACAAAGTCGGGGGCGGTTTCCACCTTGCGTGCGCCACGCGCGGCCAGATCCACGGGGCGGGTCATGCTCATGATGGCTACGCCCTGGGTCTTGCAGCCGCTGTTCATCAGGCTCACGGCAAAGCCGGCCAGGCGTGCATAGCTGCCGCCCTGTGTGATGGGAGCCACGTAGCTGACACCGGCCATCCGGTTGAAAGCGGCGGACGAGATGACCAGACAGGGGCGCATGTCGCCTTGCATTTCGTGCCCGGCGACCGGGTTGAGGTTGACGCGGACGATGTCGCCACGGTCAAAGAAGCGGGCCACGGCTAGAGCACCTCATTGCCGACGGGGGCGACGGCTTCCCAGGCCGCCAGGTCGGCAGGAAGTGGTGCTTTGGGGTCGCACTCGGCAAGCATGTCGGCCAGGTGATACTTGTTGCGTGACTTGGATGCAATGATCAACTTGCCATCAGATTCTTTGGCTTCCACCGGCTGCCCAGCCGCGAAACCCAAGTGCTCGCACAGAGCGCGTGGGATGGTCAGCCCAACGCTGTTGCCGAATCGGATCAGAGTGAGTTCCATGTTGGCCTTAAGATGAATCGATGTCAAATTATATTTGACGTCTACAATTCTGTCCATGAAGACGATTCGATTAAGACCCGGCAAGGAGCGCTCGCTGCTGCGCCGGCACCCCTGGATCTTTGAATCGGCCATCGCCCGAGGTGCGGCCGACGCCGGCGAGACCGTGCGGGTCGAGTCGCATGAAGGCCAGTTCCTGGCCTGGGCAGCGTTCAGCCCGGTCTCCAAGATCCGGGCCCGGGTCTGGAGCTTTGAGGAGTCACGGCGCATCGATGCGACCTTCTTCAAGCTGACTTGCGCCCAAGCGGTCAGCGCCAGACAGCGTTTTGACATCCAGAGCGACGCTTTGCGCCTGGTGCACGGTGAGTCCGACGGCCTGCCAGGTCTGATCGTGGACCGTTATGGCGACACCCTGGTGGCGCAGTTTCTGTCTGCCGGGGCCGAGCGCTGGAAAGAGGTGCTGGTTGACGCCTTGCTGGCGGCCACCGGTCTGTCCCGGCTTTATGAGCGTTCCGACGCCAGCGGCCGTGAGCGCGAGGGTTTGCCACTGGTCAGCGGCTGGTTGCGCGGCGCTGGTCCGGTCGAGTTGGTGTTGCGCGAGCATGGCTGGCAACTGGCACTCAATATTGCCACCGGACACAAGACCGGGTTCTATCTGGATCAGCGCGACAGCCGCAAGAAATTCGCCGATTACACGCATCGACTGAAGTTTGAGCGGGTCCTGAACTGCTATTGCTACACCGGCGGCTTCACGGTGGCGGCATTGACCGGGGGCGCGGCCCATGTCACCTCGATCGACTCTTCTGGGCCGGCCTTGCAGCAGGCCGGGGCCAATGTGGCGCTGAACGGGTTTGACGCCGGCCGGGCCACCTTCATGGATGCGGACGTGAATGCTTCGCTGAGGCAATTGGGTGCTGCGGGCAGGACTTTTGACGCGATCGTTCTGGATCCGCCGAAGTTCGCGCCAACGGTGACGCATGCCGAGCGCGCAGCGCGGGCCTACAAGGACATCAATCGGCTGGCCTGCAAGATTCTCGCGCCAGGAGGGGTTTTGTTCACCTACTCCTGCTCGGGCGGCATCAGTGCCGACCTGTTTCACAAGATCGTGGCATCCGCTGCCATCGACGCCCAGGTTGACGGCTACATCGTCGAGCGCCTGGGGGGCGCGCCCGATCACCCGATGACCATCAACTTCCCGGAAGGCGAGTACCTCAAGGGCCTGGTCGTGATGCGTAAATAAGTCCGCAACAATAGACCGCTACACTCCCTTGCTTCAAGACAATCTGAACCTGACCAAAACGCGATGAGTCTGATTCCTGCAACCATCCTGACGGGCTTTCTCGGCTCGGGCAAAACGACGCTGCTCAAACGCGTGCTGGAAGAGGCGCACGGCCAGAAAATAGCCGTCATTGAAAATGAATTTGGCGAGGAAAACATCGATAGCGATATCCTGGTGTCTGACACGCAGGAGCGCATCATCCAGATGAGCAACGGCTGTATCTGCTGCACGATCCGTGACGATCTGCGCGCGACGCTGCATGATCTGGCCGAGAAGAAGCGCAAGGGCGAACTCGACTTTGAACGCGTCGTGATCGAGACCACGGGCCTGGCCGATCCAGGTCCGGTGGCCCAGACTTTCTTCATGGACGACGAAATCGCCGAGAGTTACCTGCTCGATTCGATCCTGACGCTGGTGGACGCCAAGCATGCCGGGACGCAACTCGATGAACGCCAGGAAGCACGCCGGCAGATCGGCTTTGCCGACCAGATTTTCATCAGCAAGACCGATCTGGTCAGTCCCGATGAAGTCACGGCGCTGATGCATCGTCTGCAGCACATGAACCCGCGCGCACCGCAGAAAGCCGTACATTTTGGCGAGGTAGCGCTGAGCGAAGTGTTTGACTTGCGTGGCTTCAACCTCAATGCCAAACTGGACATTGATCCGGAGTTCCTCAAGGAAGAGGAGCATGAACACGAGCATGATCATGCCCATGGGGAGGACTGCGATCATCCCTCGCACCAGCACGGCGGGGCGCACCATCACGCGCATGAGGACGACGTCAAGAGCTTTGTCTTCAAGTCAGATCGAGCGTTCGATCCGGCCAAACTGGAAGATTTTCTGGGTGCCGTCGTTAATGTTTATGGTCCCCGCATGCTGCGTTACAAAGGCGTGCTGTACATGAACGGGACCGACCGGAAGGTGATTTTTCAGGGTGTTCATCAGTTGATGGGCAGCGACCTGGGGCCGCTGTGGGGTGTCGATGAAAAGCGAAACAGCAAGATGGTGTTCATTGGCATTGACCTGCCGAAGGACATCTTCTTGCAAGGCATGTTGCAGTGCCTGGTCTGATCGAGCAAATAAACCTGTACACTCGCGCGCCAGCGCAAATGTGCATGGCAAGTGTTGAAAAGCCCATGGCAAAGGTTCCGACAGTGAAGTGAAGGCGCAGGAAATTCTGCGAGGAGACGAAAAGTGAAAGCAAAAACCGCAATAGTCAAAGTGTCTGCGAAAGCGACGAAAGCTCTCAAAGTGGTCAAAACCACTGCCAAGGCCAAGCCCCGGCCGGCCGTCAAGGCGCCTGTTAAAGCCAAGGCCAGACCGCCCCAAAAGGCGAAGTCCTTGCCGAAGTCAGGCAGCAAGACGATGGCCAAGGCGGTCGCAGTTAAAAATGCGGTCAAGAAGGCCGCGCCAGTCAAGGTCGCTGCGAAAGCTGGCGCTGCGCTACCAAAGCGCAAACCCGTCGAAAAACTGGCGCCCAAGCTGCACAAGAGCGCAGGCGACAAAACCACCAAGCTGCTTGTGAAAGCCAAGCCCAAAGCGGCCAAGGCCAGCGCAGTCAAGGCTGCCAAGCCTGCTGCCAAAGTCAAAACTAAGGATTCAGTGAATAAGACGATCGATAAACCAGCCAAATCCCAGGCTGTTCAGGCTAAGCAGACGACGGCGCCAACGCCCGCCAAGGCGGTGCCTTTGGCGCCGTTAGCAGCCAATTCAGGAGTCCCTGCCAGGGCCGGACGCCCCTCGTCTCGACTGGCGCAACTGACAGTGCCCTCGATGGCGCAGTCGGTGGCTTCAACCGCCGCCAAGGCCAGTTTTACACAGACCCTGGTGTCGCCGCTGATTGTTCCGCCACTGGCGTCGGCCATCAAGAAAGACCCCAGGCTTGCCAACAACTGGAAGTCGAAATCGATTGAGCAATTGAGCGACACCGAGTTGATCGCGATGCCTGATGCGGAGTACATGAACGAGTTTCAGCTGGCGTTTTTTCGGCGCAGGCTGGTCCAGTTGAAGAAGGACATTCTGAGCAACGCGGGCGAAACCACAGAGCATCTGCGGGAAGATACTGTAGTGGTGCCGGATCCGGCCGACCGCGCCACCATCGAGGAAGAACATGCGCTTGAACTGCGCACGCGCGATCGGGAACGCAAACTGCTGAAGAAGATAGAACAGTCGATTGCCCGCATTGACGCTGGCGACTATGGCTATTGCGATGAAACCGGAGAGCCGATTGGCGTGGGGCGTTTGCTGGCACGCCCGACGGCGAATTTGTCGCTGGAAGCGCAGCAACGCCGGGAACTCAAACAGAAGATGTTTGGGGATTGATGAACCGGTCTGCGTGCACCCTATAACTGCTCCCTGGCCTCATGGCGACTAAAGGCACCACCGCTGGCTTGCTGTCGAAGATGATCAAGGCCGTTCGTCATCCGACGAAGGACTGGTCTGAACTGGACAAGATAGAGGTCGAGCCGGCGCCCGAGGCGGAGCCCGATCGTGGCTACAGCAAACAAGCGCTCAAGGAGATGATCCAGCGCAAGCGACAGAATGACTTCGTCCGCCGACGTGAATTTGACGAGTTGCGAAAGATGCGTCGGGCCGGTCCGGCATCAGGCACGGAAGCGGCCGGGCGGCCTTCCTTTTTCCAGGGAACCACGACCACTTCCAATCTGGAGGAACGGGCCAACACGATCAAGAAGATCGACGAAATTGAAGCCCAGATGTCCAAGCAGTGGTGGAAGGGCAAGCAGGACGAAGCCACGGTGGAAGGTGGCAATTTCCAGCTTTCAGCCAGTCTGCATTTGCCGCAGGGCGCTGATTTTTCTGGTGGCAGCGTACGCAAGGAAGCGATCGTGCCCGTCGCCGACCAGGGGTCCAGCACCGATTTCCATCCAACCGAACCCGGTGAGCCTGAGACAAACGACAGTGACGGTGCTGAAACATTGCCGCAAATGGGCGAGAGTATCGATTTGGCCAGCAGCAAGCCTGCCTCCGGTGGCAGTGGTTTTTCACCCTCCAGTCTGTTTGCCATCGAATTGGGCGACAGTCCCGCGGATACCGAGATGGAGGAAGCTGCCATCCGTTTCGCCAATGGCGACGACGCCGGTGCAGCGGATGGATTGCTGGCTGCGCTGCGGACCGACAACGTCCGCGCCGATGTCGTCAAGGGCTGGGCTGCTGCCTTGTTTGACTTGTATCGTGCCACCGGACAACAGGCCAGCTTTGACCGCGTTGCGATGGAATATGCGCAGCGCTTCGGGCACGCCGCACCGGTGTGGTTCTCGACGCCGGCGGAACTGGAGCGCGCCAGCGAACAGGCGGTGCTGGCTGAGGATTCGGATTCCGAGCAGGCTCTTGCTGCGCTTTGGGAATGTCCAGCGCAACTTGATCTGAGAGCCTTGCAGAATCTGCAGGGTAAATTGTTGACCGCGCCGCAACCCTGGCGTTTGAGTTGGCGCCACCTCAAGACGATCAATCCGGATGCCGGGCAGGCTCTGGCCGATCTGTTCGCACAGTGGTGCACGCAGTCGCTTGGCTTGCATTTTGATGGCGCCGAAGTGCTGGAAAAAGTGCTGCGTGGCACTACCAGTTCGGGTGACAAGGCGCTGGCCTTGTTCTGGTGGCGGCTGCGCCTTGATGCCTTGCGCGTCATGCATCTGCAGGACGAGTTTGAACTGGCAGCACTGGACTACTGCGTCACCTACGAGGTTTCGCCACCGCCCTGGGAGAACGTACTGTGCAACTACACGGCGGAGCGGATGAAAGTCAGGGAAGCGCTCTCGTCACCGAATGAAGATGAGCTTGTCACCGTGCCCGGAGCGGAGTTTCAATCGACACTTGAGAGTACCGAGCCCATGGCCATCAACGAAATTTCAGCCCAGGTGTTTGAGCTCTCCGGGCAGGTTCTGGGGGACGCCGCGCAGGCGCTGAACAAGCTTCAGACCGATTTCAAAGGGGCCAATCGACTGATTGTCTCCTGCGACAAACTGGTTCGGGTCGATTTTTCTGCCGCTGGAAGCATACTCAACTGGGTTGCGGCGCGCGAGGCGGAGGGTTGTCACGTTCAGTTTCGTGATGTACCGCGCCTGGTGGCTGCTTTTTTCAACGTGATCGGTATCAGCGAACATGCACGGGTTGTGTTGCGCAGCCGCTGACCTCAAGGCTAGCACCGCATGGAACAGTTTCACGGCACCACCATCATCAGCGTAAGGCGCAAGACCGCTCAGGGCAACCAGGTGGCGATCGGCGGCGACGGTCAGGTCACACTGGGCAACATCGTGGTCAAGGGCACGGCACGCAAGGTGCGCAAGCTCTACCATGGCAAGGTGCTGGCTGGCTTTGCCGGCGCCACCGCCGACGCGTTCACCCTGTTCGAACGTTTTGAAGCCAAGCTGGAAAAACACCAGGGGCATCTGGTACGAGCGGCCATCGAATTGACCAAGGACTGGCGCACCGACCGTGTGTTGCGGCGCCTGGAGGCGATGCTGGCGGTGGCTGATGCCGAAGCCTCGCTGATCATCACCGGCAATGGCGATGTGCTTGAACCCGAGAATGGCATTGTGACTATCGGCTCCGGTGGAGCCTACGCGCAAGCGGCGGCGATTGCACTGCTCAATCACACCGAGTTGTCGGCGCCGGATATTGTCAAGCGCTCGCTGGAGATTGCCGGTGAACTGTGCATCTACACGAACATGAATCACATCGTTGAAACCTTGGCGGACTGAGCGCGACCATGACACCCCAGGAAATTGTTGTCGAACTCGACAAGCACATTGTTGGCCAGCATCAAGCCAAGCGAGCCGTCGCGATTGCCCTGCGCAACCGCTGGCGGCGCCAGCAGGTAGAGCCCGGACTGCGCGCTGAAATCACACCCAAGAACATTCTGATGATAGGCCCCACCGGTGTTGGCAAGACCGAGATTGCGCGTCGCCTGGCGCGCTTGGCAGATGCCCCTTTCATCAAGGTGGAGGCAACCAAATTTACCGAGGTGGGGTATGTTGGCAAGGATGTCGATGCCATTATTCGCGACCTCGCTGACATAGCGGTCAAGCAGACGCGCGTTGCCGAAATGAAGAAGGTGCGCGTGCGTGCCGAAGACGCCGCCGAGGAGCGGGTCCTCCATATCCTGATTCCGCCACCGCGCGCTGAATTTGGTGTGTTACCCAGTAACGAGCCCGAAAGCACGGCGCGTCAGGTGTTTCGCAAGAAACTGCGCGAGGGGCAACTCGCTGAGCGCGAGATTGAAATAGAGGTATCCCAGTCAGCGCCGCAACTGGAGATCATGGGTCCGGCCGGCATGGAAGAAATGACCGAGCAATTGCGTGGCATGTTCGGTCAAATGGGTCAAGCCAAGCGCCAGACACGCAAGCTCAAAATTCCCGAAGCGATGAAATTGTTGGTCGATGAAGAAGCGGCCAAACTGGTCAACGAGGAAGACATCAAGACGCAGGCGCTGTACATGCTCGAGCAGAACGGCATTGTCTTCATTGACGAAATTGACAAGGTGACTTCGCGCTCGGAAGGCAGTGGTGCCGACGTGTCGCGCCAGGGTGTGCAGCGCGATCTGTTGCCGCTGGTCGAGGGCACCACCGTTTCCACCAAATACGGCATGGTGAAGACCGATCACATCCTGTTCATTGCCTCGGGAGCCTTTCACCTGAGCAAGCCCAGTGACCTGATTCCCGAGCTGCAGGGCCGGTTTCCGATTCGTGTTGAGTTGCAGTCTTTGTCGGTCGAGGACTTTGTTGCCATCCTGACGCAGACCCATGCTTCCCTGGTCAAGCAATATCAGGCTTTGCTGGCCACAGAGGACGTGCATATTGAGTTCCAGGACGCCGGCATCCAGCGCCTGGCAGCGATCGCCTTTGAGGTGAACGAGCGAACCGAAAACATTGGCGCACGCCGGCTCTCCACCGTCATGGAGCGGCTGCTCGACGAAGTCAGTTTCGATGCCGCCAATCTGGCCGGACAGACCATCCTGGTTGACGCCGCCTACGTTGATGCGCGACTCGGCGAACTCAGCCGCGACGAAGATCTTTCGAGGTATATCCTGTAACCTTGCGGGACAGATATTCAGCTCTGTCCCCAACTCGAAACGGGCTGTCGGCTGTTCACCTTGCGGGACAGATCTTCAGCTCTGTCCCCAACTTGAAACGAACCCACCCTTGAGGCATCACATTCACAACATGTGCTAAGTCCTTCATTTTGAACGTTTTTCTCTGTAAAAACTGCTTCAAAATCGGTTCTAAGTCCTTGATTTCATTGAAAAAATTTGTTGCAAGAGGGCTTGCGCGGCGAGCATTTGCTGGTACAGTGCAAAAAAGTGCAATTAAGTGGTGAAAAGTGTGTTTACGCCACTGGTTTTTTTGTTTTCGCAACGAAAGGGTGTACGGCGGTGTTTCAAGGTGCTTCGTCATTGAGTCTGGATGGCAAGGGGCGGTTGTCTGTACCGACCCGGCACCGTGACGTCCTGAGCGCCACGGCGGCCGGGCAGTTGACGATAACAAAACATCCGCATGGTTGCCTGATGGTGTTTCCGCGTCCCGAGTGGGAAAAATTCCGCGAGCGCATTGCCGCTCTGCCGATGTCGGCGCAGTGGTGGAAGCGAATTTTTCTCGGCAATGCGATGGATGTGGAAATGGACGCCACGGGACGCGTCCTGGTGTCGCCCGAATTGCGCCAGGCGGCAGGCATCGCCAAGGACACGATGCTGCTGGGCATGGGCAACCATTTCGAGCTTTGGGACAAGGCGACGTACGACGCCCAGGAAGCCAAGGCCATGCAGGGCGACATGCCTGACGTCTTTAAAGAGTTTTCCTTCTGAAGGCCACCGGTGGACACCCCATGGAGCCACACCACCGTATTGTTGAACGAAGCTGTTGACGCTCTGTTCACGAACCCGGACGCGAGCGACGATTCCAGCGCTGCCAACCAGACTTATGTTGACGCCACCTTTGGGCGCGGCGGTCACAGCCGCCTGATTCTCTCCCGGTTGCAAGCGCAAGGGCGCTTGATTGCGTTTGACAAGGATCCGGAGGCTCTGGCTGAGGCTTCCAGCATCCATGATTCCCGCTTTTCGATCCGGCATCAGGGCTTTTCGCAGCTGGCAGAGTTGCCAAAGGCGAGCATCGCCGGCCTGCTGCTCGATCTGGGCATCAGTTCACCGCAGATCGATAACCCCTTGCGGGGCTTCAGTTTCAGGTTTGAAGGCCCGCTGGACATGCGCATGGACAGCACGCGGGGAATCAGTGTGGCGCAGTGGCTGCAGACGGCAGAAGTTGAAAAAATTGCGGAGGTGATACGTGACTACGGCGAAGAACGGTTTGCTGGCTCGATTGCAAAGGCGATTGTTGCTCGCCGACAGGAGCGGGGCGCAATTTCAAGCACTACCGAGTTGGCCCAGCTTGTGGCGGACACCGTCAAGACCCGCGAGCCGGGCCAGAACCCTGCAACGCGCACATTTCAGGCTTTTCGGATTTTCATCAACGCCGAGCTTGAAGAGTTGCAACAGGCCCTAGCGGCCAGTCTCGATGTCTTGCAGACCGGCGGTCGGCTGGTCGTGATCAGCTTTCATTCACTCGAAGACCGCATCGTCAAACAGTTCATTGCCCGGCATTCGCGCGACGAATATGACCGGCGCACGCCTTTTGCGCCAGCCAGGGTGATGCGCTTGAAGGCCTTGCACCGCATCAAGCCCGGCGCAGCCGAACTGGCTGCCAATCCACGTGCGCGCAGCGCCATCATGCGCGTCGCGCAGAGGACGGCGGCATGAGCCGGCTTGCGTTTTTCCTGCTGTTGGCGGTCACGGCGAGTGCGCTTTACCTGGTCAACGTGCAGTACGAATCGCGCCAGATTTACTCTGAACTGGACCGCTCCCGCTCGCAGGCACGCAGCATCGAGACCGACTTTGAGCGCCTGCAAGTGGAAAAGCGCGCCCAGGCAGCGCCCTTGCGGGTCGAGAAACTGGCCAAGGAGCAGTTGCAGATGCGCACGGTTACGCCGGCGATTACGCACTATGCGAGCTATGCGGGCGCGGCGTCGGCGGCGCAGCGCGCCGCTGATTCGGCTTCGGCGCCGGGCGCCTCGGCCGTTGCGGGGCGGGTCCAGTGAGCCGCAGCGTTGTTTACACCTCAAGCCCCTTGCTGGCCAGCAAGACGCCGGTCTGGCGCAGCAAATTCATCGTGGCTGCGATTGCTCTGGGTTTTGTCGCACTGGCGGCGCGCGCTGCCTACATTCAGGTCTATGCCAATGAGTTCTACCAGAAGCAGGGCGAAGTGCGTTTTGCCCGAACACTGGAGTTGCCCGCGAATCGTGGCCGTATTCTGGATCGCAACGGCGTGATTCTGGCTTCCAGCGTGCCGGCCCCCAGTATCTGGGCGATTCCAGAAGACATTGAACGCGAGCCGGCTCAGTTGCGCAAGCTGGCCGCTTTGCTGGAAATGCCGCTGGCAGAACTGGGCAAGCGTCTGGAGAATGAAGACAAGACCTTTGTCTGGCTCAAGCGCCAGGTCGATGAGTCGGTGGCGCAGCAGATCATGTCACTCCAGCTCAAGGGCGTCTATCAGCGCAAGGAATACAAACGTCAGTATCCGGAAGGCGAAGCCTCTGCGCATGTGGTCGGGTTTACCAATGTCGAGGATATCGGGCAGGAGGGGGTGGAACTCGCCTTCAACAAGGAACTGTCCGGGCGCAATGGATCGCGTCGTGTCATCAAGGACCGCCTGGGGCGCGTGGTGGAGGATGTGGGCGAACAGATTGCGCCGGTCGATGGCCCTGATCTGCAGCTCAGCGTGGACAGCAAGGTCCAGTTCTTTGCCTATCAAAAACTGCGTGACGCCGTGTTGCTCAACAAAGCCAGGGCGGGCAGTGTGGTGGTGCTCGACGTCATTACCGGTGAAGTACTGGCGCTGGCCAATTACCCCAGCTATGTGCCTGGGAAACGACAGAACCTGAGCGGCGAGCAGTTGCGCAACCGGGCGCTGACAGATACCTTCGAGCCGGGCTCGGTGATGAAGCCTTTCACGATCGGTTTGGGTCTGGAAACCGGGCGTGTCACGCCGCAGAGCCTGATTGATACGGGCAATGGAAAGCTGACCATCACCGGCTCAACCATTTCCGACTCCCATCCCAATGGCGTGCTCACGGTCGAGGGCGTGATTCAGAAATCGAGCAATATCGGCACGACCAAGATTGCCATGCAGATGCAGCCACGCGAAATGTGGGAGATGTTCTCGAGTGCCGGTTTTGGCCAGAAACCACACATCAGCTTTCCGGGCGCGGTGTCGGGCAAATTGCGACCCTACAAGACCTGGCGCCCGATCGAACAGGCCACCATGTCTTACGGCTATGGATTGTCGGCTTCCCTGTTCCAGATGGCGCGTTCCTATACCGTCTTTACGAACGACGGACTGATCATCCCCGTGACCATGCAAAAGAGCGCCGAGCCGGCGCTGGGCGTGCCGGTGCTGTCGGCGCGCACCGCAGGGCAGGTGCGCACGATGCTGCAGATGGCAGCTGGTCCGGGCGGCACCGGACAGCGGGCGCAGACCATCGGCTATTCGGTTGGCGGCAAATCAGGTACCGCTTACAAGCAGATTGGCAAGGGCTACGGCAGCGCGGGAAATCGCAAATACCGGGGCTGGTTTGTCGGTCTGGCGCCAGTGGAAAAGCCGCGCCTCATTGTCGCCGTGATGATCGACGAGCCGAGCGCCGGACAGTACTACGGCGGTGCGGTGGCAGCGCCGGTTTTTAGCGAAGTAGTGCAACAGACCTTGCGCATGATGGGGGTTGTGCCCGATATGGCAGTCAAGCCCCAGATCATCGCCAAGACGGAAGAAGAGAGCTTTTGATGCTTGACTTCTCTACGCCGTCCGATGCCGCCTGCTGGCTGCAGGAGCACGTCACCGGCACACTGCAAAGTGACAGCCGCCAGTTGCAAGCGGGCGACGGTTTCATCGCCTGGCCGGGAGCCGCCAGCGACGCGCGCCAGCATGTCGCGGCGGCACTGGCGCAGGGTGCGACGGCGTGCCTGGTCGAAAGGGTGGGAGTTGAGACCTACGATTTCAGCGACCCGCGTGTGGCGACCTACAGCGGGCTCAAGGCCGCCAGTGGCCCGATTGCGGCGGCCTATTTCAAGCAGCCATCGCAGCAACTCAAACTGCTGGCGGTGACCGGTACCAATGGCAAGACTTCCAGCGTCTGGTGGCTGGCCCAGGCCTTGTCCCATCTGAAGCAGGTGGCGCCCCTGCCGTGCGCCATGGTCGGTACGCTGGGCGTGGGCCGTCCACCGGTCGTGCAAAGCACCGGGTTGACGACACCGGATCCGGTTCTGTTGCAAAAGACTTTGCGTGACTTTGTCGATGGCGGTGTCGTGGCCTGCGCCATCGAGGCCTCCTCCATCGGTCTGGCCGAGTCGCGCCTGCAGGGCTGCCAGATTCACAGCGCGATTTTTACCAATTTCACGCAAGACCATCTCGACTACCACGGCAGCATGCAGGCCTACTGGCAGGCCAAGCGCGAGTTGTTTGCCTGGCCTGGTTTGCGCGCTGCGGTGCTCAACATCGATGATCCCAAGGGCTTGGAATTGCTCGCCACGCTGGATGCCAGTGCGCTCGACGTCTGGAGCGTGTCCTGCGTCGGACCGGCCAGGCTGCAGGCCTGCGACATCAGCCACCAGCCGCAGGGTCTGCGCTTCACCGTGCGTGAGCGTGGCGCCGACGAAGCAGCGCCAGGTCATCTGTTGCAGACCGGCTTGATCGGCCTGTACAACGCCTCCAACCTGCTCGGTGTGCTGGCGACGATGCGCTCCATCGGTGTGCCACTGGCGGCCGCTGTGGAGGCCTGCGCTGCGCTGGCACCGGTGCCGGGTCGCATGGAGTTTGTTGGCCAGCCCGGCCAGACACTGGTGGCGGTCGACTATGCACACACGCCCGATGCCCTGGCGCAAGCACTGCTTGCCTTGCGGCCGCTGAGTCGTCAGCGTGGTGGTCAGCTCTGGTGTGTCTTCGGTTGTGGCGGCGACCGCGATGCCACCAAACGCCCCCTGATGGGTGCGATGGCCGCAAGCTATGCCGATCAGGTGGTGCTGACCAGTGACAACCCGCGCAGCGAGAAGCCCGAAAGCATCATCAGCCAGATTCTGCTCGGCTGCAAGGGCCAGCGACCCCGGATCGTCGAGCCCGATCGCGCGCTCGCCATCGCACAGACCCTGGCTCAGGCGGCGCCTGAGGATGTCGTGTTGCTGGCTGGCAAGGGGCATGAGGATTACCAGGAAGTGGCGGGCCGGCGTGTGCCGTTTTCTGATCTGGAGCAGGTGCGCCGTCTTCAGGGCAAGCCCCTGGTGCAGCCGATGCCGCCGGAGGTGGTGCATGGCTGAAATGCTCACGCTCCTGCAGGCACAGCAGTGGCTTGGCGCCGCGCGTCTGGTCGGTGACTGCGCCGGCGCCGCTGCCGTGGGCTTCCTGCGCGTGCACAGCGATAGCCGCACGCTGGAGCCGGGTGACCTCTTTGTGGCACTGCGGGGTGATCGCTTTGATGCCAATGACTTCCTGCAGGAGGCCAAGGCCAGGGGAGCGGTGGCAGCACTGTGCCAGGGCGATGCGGATGAGCGGCTGCTGGCGGCCGGGCTGCCGGGACTGGTGGTGGCTGATGCGCAGCAGGCGCTCGGCCAACTGGCAGCGAAGTGGCGCGCGCAGTTCACGCTGCCGGTGATTGCGGTGACCGGCAGCAATGGCAAGACCACCGT
>QYPX01000189.1 GCA_007280205.1 Comamonadaceae bacterium | reverse complement strand
GGGTGTGAACCCGGGGGTCAGGAGTTGTCGTGCCGGACCCAGGAGCTGTCATGCCGGACTTGATCCGGCATCCAGTGCCACACCACCACTGGATTGCGGGTCAGGCCCGCAATGACTAAGACGGGCGCAATGACAAAACCATGCGAAGGTTGTGGCGGGTGGGGCACTCAACGCAGAGTCAATTGAGACACCAGTTTGGCGTTGTCAAACGAGATGCACCGCGATGCTTTCGCACGCGGCCAAATAGGGCTGTTGGCTCCTCTCTTCCGCCCGGCGGGGCGGGAGAGAGGCGGGGGGGAGTGAGTGGGGGCAAAGTAGCTGCGGAGCTGAGTGCTCCATCAGCCATAATGGCACGCGATGATCATTCATCAGCAATTTTGCTAAGGGAGATGTGTTTTCATGGAACTCCAGGCCTTGCTGGCTGCGCATTTCGTTCTGCCCAGCATTCCCCAGGTGATTGCGCTGCTGCTCAGCGAGCTTGAGCGCGCCGAGCCCGACCTGAAGAAGATCAGCCAGCTGATCAGCACCGATCCGGCGCTGACGACGCGTCTGCTGCAATTGTCCAATTCCGAACAGTTCAAGCTTTCCGGGCAGATTCACAGTGTCTCCGAATCCTTGGCGATTCTCGGCCTGGTCGATGTGCGAGCCATGGCTGCAGAGGCTGCTTCGGCGGCCTCGTTCAAGGCGGTGCCGGGCCTCCATCTGCAGCGCTTCTGGACCTACAGCCTCAACGTTGCCAAGGTGGCGCGACAACTGGCCGGCGAGGTCGGGCAGAACCAGCAAGCGGCCTTTACTTGCGGCCTGATCCATGCCATCGGCGAGTTGGCGATTCACATCTGCATGCCGCAGCAAGCGGCAGAACTGCAACGCCAGATACACCCGTTGGACCTGGACCGTGCCGACGCCGAGCGCAGCGCATTTGGCTTTTGCTATGCCCAGGTCAGCGCTGGCCTGGCGCAAAAGTGGCACTTTCCGCAGGCCATGATCGAAGCCCTCGAGCATCAGTACGCACCCTTTGAAGACGAGGTCTACGAACCCCTGGCGGGCGTGATCCATCTGGCGACCTGGCGCGCGCGCGCGATGGCAGCGAAACTCTCGGAGCGTGCGCTGGCGGTGACCTTCCCGGGTGCTGTGGGTGAGGTGCTCGGAATCGACATCGACACGGTGCTGGACCAGGATCCCTTCGACTGGTTTGCGCCGAGCACCAGCAGCGCGCCACTCTAGGAACTTCCCTTGCGCGCCTTGTCTCTTTACGCCGGCCCCAGGGCCCGAGCGCAGATCGAAAGACAGGGTCTTCAAGCGGCTGACGTGGCGACGCTGGCTGGCGCGGCAGGCGGCCCCAAGGGCCTCATTCTGGGAGCGCTGGATCGCTTTATATTCGGCCACTGGCTGACGCAGTCGAGCCAGACCGTGCATCTGGTGGGCGCCTCGATCGGCGCCTGGCGCATGGCCACCGCCTGTCTGGATGACCCGGTGACTGCCTTCCTGCGACTCGAACACGACTACATCCGGCAGCACTATGAATTGCAGCCGGGTGAGAAAAGGCCATCGGCTGCCACGGTAAGCCGCTTGTTTGGCGAGAATCTGCGCGCGTTTTACGACGGGCGTATCGGAGAAGTACTGGAGCATCCACGTTTTCGCCTGCACGTCGTGACAGCCCACGGACGCCAACTGCTGGGGCGCGAGCAGCGCGGGCGCACAGCGGCAGGCTTTCTCGGTGCCTGGCTCAGTAATCTGGTGCAGCGCCGGGCGCTGGGTGCCTGGCTGGAGCGCGTCGTTTTTTCCACGCCGGGCGCAGCCTTGCCGTTTGACAGCAGCGACTATCCAACACGGCAGTTCAATTTGAGTGCGGCCAATTTCAGCGCGGCCGTGCAAGCCAGCTGCTCGATCCCGTTCGTGCTGCAGGCGGTTCACGATATTGCGGGCGCACCTACTGGTGCCTACTGGGATGGTGGTCTGACTGACTACCACCTGCACCTGAACTATGCGGCCAGCGCAGGCTCGCAAGGTCTGGTGCTGTATCCGCATTTCCAGAAGGCCGTGGTGCCGGGCTGGCTGGACAAACATCTGAAATGGCGCCACGGCTCCAGCGCATTTCTGGACAACATGCTGCTGCTGGCGCCCAATCCGGATTGGGTCAAAACGCTGCCCAATGGCAAGTTGCCGGACCGCAGCGATTTCGTGCACTACGGACCGGATCTCGCATCCCGCGTGCGCGACTGGTCTGCCGCTACGGCGGCCAGTGTGCAGATGGTCGACGAATTTGAGCAGTGGCTGCGCCAGCCTGACGTGAAGCTGTTGCAAACACTTTAGGCCCTGGTCGGCTTACCATGCGCGCATGCATTCGAGCCCGACACACACTGCGGTAGCGGCGCGCTTCATTTTTCCGGCGCTGCTCGGCTGGCTGCTGGGCAGCGCAGTGCAGTTGCAGCAGGCGGCGCTGTGGGCGCGCTGGATCGACCTCACGCTGGTGCTGCTGGCGCTGCTCGTGCTCGTGCTGGCTGCAGTCAGATCGCTGGCCTTGCCCGTGCGTCTGACTCTGACTCTGCTGGCATTTTCGGTGTTCGCCTTCGCCGCGACCGGATTGCGGGCCTCCGCGTTTTCGAGCGAAACGCTGGACAGTTCTCTGGAGGGGCGCGACATCACGCTGACCGGCATGGTTGCCGCCATGCCGCATTACAACGAGGCGGGGATGCGTTTTCGGCTGGAGGTGGAATCAGCGCAGCTCGACGGCAAACCGGTGCACCTGCCAACCCAGATTTACCTTGGATGGTACTCAGGCTACTACCTGGCTGAAGGCGGAGCAGCGACGGCGGGTCAGCTGCAGCGGCAACCGGCAGCGATCAGCGCGGGCGAGCGCTGGCAGATGACGGTGCGGCTGAAAGCGCCGCACGGCGCCAGCAACCCGCATGGCTTTGACTATGAGCTCTGGCTCTGGGAGCAGGGCCTGCAGGCGACGGGCTATGTGCGTGCCGGACCACGGGATACGGCGCCGCAGCGCCTGGCACGCACCTCCTGGCATCCGGTGGAGCGCTGGCGTCAACAGGTGCGCGACCGGATCTTCGAGCGCGTCGGCGAGCGCTCCTACGCCGGATTGATTGCGGCACTGGTGGTGGGCGACCAGAATGCGATTGAGCGCGCCGACTGGGATGTCTTTCGCGCCACCGGCGTCGCCCACCTGATGTCGATCTCGGGCTTGCACATCACCATGTTTGCCTGGCTGGCAGCGCTCACTCTGGCCTGGTTGTGGCGACGCTCTGCCACCCTGTGCCTGTGGCTGCCGGCGTCCAGCGCGGCCCTGATCGGTGGCGTGCTGCTGGCCTTTGCCTACGCCTTTTTCAGCGGCTGGGGCGTGCCATCCCAACGGACCGTGTTGATGCTTTTCTGCGTTGCGCTGCTGCGACTGTCGGGCAAGCGCTGGCCCTGGCCGCAGGTGCTGCTGCTGGCCTGCGCAGTGGTAGTAGCGGCCGACCCCTGGGCCATGCTGCAGCCGGGCTTCTGGCTCAGCTTTGTCGCCGTCGGCGTCCTGTTCGCCACCGACCCCGGAGCCAAACCTGCCCCCTCGGGGCTGGAGCCTGCGGCTCCAAGCCTGCTTGAGCAGGGTTGGACAGGCGACAGAGGCGAAGCGTCTCGCGAGACGCGGCCTGCAAGGCATCGCGCAGCACGCGCAGCAGCCAGCGTGGGGGCCAGTTTCGCCGCCGGGCCGCCCCAAGGCGAAACAGCCCCCTCGGGGGGAAGCGCAGCACGCGTAGCGGCAAGCGTGGGGGCCATCCTGTGGGCACTCCTGCATGAACAATGGGTCATCACGCTGGCGTTGACGCCGCTGACCCTGCTGCTGTTTGGCCAGGTCTCGGTGGTGGGGTTGGCGGCCAATGCGCTGGCCATTCCCTGGGTCACGCTGCTGGTGACGCCACTGGCCATGCTGGGCGTATTGGTGCAGCCCCTATGGGATCTGGCGGCGCTGGCCATCTCTGCACTGAGTTGGTATCTTCAGACCCTGGCTGCCTTGCCGTTTGCCACCTTGACGGTGGCGCAGGCGCCGCTTTGGGCCGGTGCCGTGGGCGTGCTCGGCGGCCTGCTGCTGGCCATGCAACTGCCCTGGAGCCTGCGCCTGATGGGGCTACCCCTGATGCTGCCGGTGTTGCTGTGGCAGGTGCCGGCACCGCAACCGGGGCAGTTTGAACTGCTGGCTGCAGACATTGGACAGGGCAACGCCGTCTTGGTGCGCACCGCCAGCCATGCCTTGCTGTATGACGCGGGGCCGCGCTTCAGCCGAGAGAGCGATGCCGGTAACCGCGTGCTGGTGCCGCTGCTGCGCTCATTGCAACTGCGCCTGGATCTGCTGGTGCTCAGTCATCGCGACATTGATCACACGGGCGGCGCGCCGGCGGTGCTGAAGATGCAGCCGCAGGCTGAACTGCTCAGTTCGATTGAGGACGATCATGAACTGCAGGCACTGCGCCAGACGCGCCGCTGCTCGGCAGGCCAGCGCTGGCAATGGGACGGCGTGGATTTTGAAGTACTGAGTCCACTCGCACAGGACTACGAACTCGATCTCAAATCGAACGCCATGAGCTGCGTGCTGCGCATCAGCAATGGCTTGCAGACCGCTTTGCTGGCAGGCGACATCGAGCAGGCGCAGGAGCAGCGTCTGGTGGAGGGAGCACAACAGATCAGAGCCAATTTGCTGCTGGTGCCGCACCATGGCAGCCGGTTCTCCAGCAGTGCTGCCTTCCTCGACGCCGTCCAGCCGAAGTTTGCGCTGGTGCAGGCGGGTTACCGCAACCGTTTTGGACACCCGGCGCAGTCCGTTTTGGTGCATTACGAGGAACGCGGGATTCGCGTCATTGACTCGCCCCATTGTGGTGCGGCGAGTTGGAAATCGGTTCAGGCGCAATCAATCAACTGCCAGCGAAGCCAGGCCCCGCGCTACTGGCAGCACCGGGTGCCTTAGCGAGGCTGACGCTTGTCATCGCGAGGCCAAAGGCCGTGGCGATCCATGAAATTTGGGGGCACGGATTGCTTCGCTGCGCTCGCAATGACAGGTCGGGGGGGGTGCAATGACGGATCGGTCGATGACGCTTTTGGCGGCGCTGGCGTAAAGCTTGCTAAGCTAGAGGCAGGAGAACAGTCCTTTATGTTGAAATTCGACGAGATGTACACCCGCTTGCCCTATGAGTTTTTCACTCATGGCGCACAAATTCGGGACCATTACAAGATCTATGACGAATGGCTGGCGCGCCAGCCCGGCGACATGATGGCCAAGCGGCGCGAGGAAGCCGAGATGATCTTCCGCCGCGTCGGCATCACCTTTGCGGTTTATGGTGAGAAAGATGAGGAGGGCGCCGGCGCCGAACGTCTGATTCCGTTTGACCTGATTCCGCGCATCATTCCCGCTACCGAGTGGTCGTTTCTGGAGCGTGGACTGGTGCAACGCGTCAGCGCGCTGAACCGCTTTGTGCATGACGTTTACCACGGTCAGGAGATCCTCAAGGCCGGCGTGGTGCCCTCCGAGCAGGTACTGGGCAACGCCCAGTTTCGTCCCGAGATGATGGGCGTTTCGGTGCCCAACAATATTTACTCGCATATTGCCGGCATCGACATCGTGCGTGCGCCCAATGCCAAGGGCGAGGGCGAGTACTTTGTGCTGGAGGACAACCTG
The DNA here is from genome assembly GCA_007280205.1 of Comamonadaceae bacterium. Taxonomy (GTDB): domain Bacteria; phylum Pseudomonadota; class Gammaproteobacteria; order Burkholderiales; family Burkholderiaceae_C; genus Rhodoferax. Next base: position 5,854 of record QYPX01000189.1, on the reverse strand, counting down.
CGCGTACCCAGCGGTGTGAGCTACATGCTGGAAGACCGCAAGATGATGATGCGGCTGTTTCCGGCACTGTTCAACGCGCACCGCGTGGCACCGATTGCGCATTACCCGGATCTGCTGCTTGAGACCCTGCGCGCCAGCAGCCCGGCCACCACGGCCGAGCCCACGGTGGTGGTGCTGACGCCCGGCATGCACAACAGCGCCTACTTTGAACACGCCTTTCTGGCGCAGCAGATGGGCATTGAACTGGTCGAGGGGCAGGACCTGTTTGTGAAGGACAACTTTTGCTATATGCGGACCACGCGCGGGCCGAAACGCGTGGACGTGATCTACCGCCGGGTTGATGATGATTTTCTGGATCCCAAGGTGTTTCAACCGACCTCCACCCTCGGTTGCGCCGGCCTGATTGATGTCTACCGGGCTGGCAACGTGAGTATCTGCAATGCGGTGGGCACCGGCGTGGCTGACGACAAATCGATCTACGCCTACGTACCCAGGATGATCGAGTTTTATCTCGGGGAAAAGCCCATCCTGAACAATGTCCCCACTTACCTGTGCCGCAACCCGGAGGATCTGGCCTATACGCTGGCCAACATGAAAGACCTGGTGGTCAAGGAGGTGCATGGCGCCGGTGGCTACGGCATGCTGGTGGGCCCGGCGGCGACCAAGGCCGAGATCGAAGACTTTCGCAAGGCGGTGCAGGCCAATCCGGGTGGTTATATTGCCCAGCCAACGCTCAGTCTGTCGAGTTGTCCGACTTTTGTCGAGAGTGGCATCGCGCCGCGCCACATCGATTTGCGGCCCTACGTGCTCAGCGGCAAGACGGTGCAGATGGTGCCCGGCGGACTGACGCGGGTGGCGCTGAAAGACGGCTCGCTGGTGGTCAATTCATCGCAGGGTGGTGGGACCAAGGACACCTGGGTGCTGGAGAACGGTGTGTCCGCGGTCGTCGCGCCCGGGCCAACGCAAGAACAATCGGCCTAAGGAGAGATTCAATGCTGTCACGTACTGCCGATCATTTGTTCTGGATGTCGCGCTACACCGAACGCGCCGAGAACACGGCGCGCATGCTCGACGTCAATTACCAGACCTCGCTGCTGCCGCAGTCTGATGCCGTGGCGATGGTGGGCTGGCAAGGCTTGCTCAGCATCAGCGAACTGGCGTCGGTCTACGAGGCCAGGCACGGTGAAATCAATGTCAGCAGCGTCATGGACTTCATGGTGAAGGACGAGAGCAACCCCTCTTCCATCGTGTCCTGTCTGAACGCGGCGCGTGAGAACGCGCGGGCCGTGCGCGGCACGCTCACCACCGAAGTCTGGGAAACGCAGAACCAGACCTGGCTGGAGGTCAGGCGCTTGATCAAGGCGGGTGAATTCGAGCGCGATCCGGCCCAGTTCTTCGAATGGGTGAAATTTCGCTCGCATTTGTCGCGCGGCGTCACGCTGGGCACCATGCTGATGGACGAGGCGCTGTACTTCATGCGCCTTGGCACGTTTCTGGAACGCGCCGACAACACGGCGCGCCTGGTGGATGTCAAGTTTCATGCGGTGCAGAGTGATTTCTATGGCGCTGCCAGCGAGAAGGATCAAGAGTACGACTTCTACCACTGGAGTGCCATTTTGCGTAGCGTCTCAGGCTTTGAGGTCTATCGCAAGGTCTACCGCGATGTGATCCGGCCGGAGCGCGTTGCCGAATTGCTGATCCTGCGCCCGGACATGCCGCGCTCATTGCACGCCAGCCTGAACGAGGTGGTAAAGAATCTGGCGCTGGTCGCCGACGACCAGTCGGGCGAAACGCACCGACGTGCCGGCAAACTGTGCGCTGAACTCAAATACGGCCGCATCGATGAAATTCTGGCCACCGGCCTGCACGCCTATCTGACCCAGTTTCTGGACCGGGTCAACGACCTCGGTATGCACATCAGCCGTGATTTTCTGGTTCCGTCGGCGGCTTGAGTAACCACCAGCGCAGGCTGGTTATTTCAGATCGGGGTATGGTTGGCCACTGCTGGCCCTGTGCCAGAACCCATGACTCTGGAGTAATCGGATGATTTTCACAACGAACAAGCTGTGCTGCGCCGCAGTGCTGGCATGGAGCCTGGGTAGCAGCCCCGCACTGGCCGCACTGGCTGTCGGAGCGGCGACGCCGGACTTCTCAACCGAAGCCGCCCGCGCCGGACAGGCCTTCAGGTTTTCCTTGAAAGAGACCTTGAGCAAGGGCCCTGTGGTTCTGTATTTCTACCCGAAAGCCTTTACCAGTGGCTGCACCAAAGAAGCCCACAATTTTGCCGAAGCCACACCGAAGTTCAGTGCGCTGGGCGCCACCGTGGTTGGCATCTCCAACGACGACATTGAAACCTTGAAGAAGTTCTCAGTTGAAGCCTGCCGTGACAAGTTCGCCGTCGCCGCCGACAGCGGCGCGCGCATTATGAAACTCTACGACGCAGCGCTCTGGCTCAAGCCCGACATGGCGGACCGGATTTCTTATGTGATCAGCCCGGAGGGCAAAGTGCTTTACGTGCATGCCAGCCTGAGCCCGGATCAGCACGTCGAGAACACGCTCAAAGCCGTGGAGCAATGGCGCGCCACCAACCCAACGAGATGATTCAGCTCCAGCTCAGGTCAGAGCGGCTCAGTGGCATCTGACGCACGCGCTTGCCGGTAGCGGCAAAGATGGCGTTGCAGACGGCGGGTGCCAGCGGCGGAAAGGCCGGCTCGCCCAGGCCGGTGACCGGTTCATTGGATTTGACAAAGTGCACCTCAATGCGGGGTGGTGCATCGCTCATGCCAATCAGCGTGTAGTCGTTGAAATTGCGTTGCACGATGCGACCCCGTTGAATGTCGAGCTCGGCAAACATCAGCGTACCCAGGGCGTCAATCACCGATCCCTGCACCTGGTTCTCGGCACCACTGAGATTGACGATCTGCGAGCCGATGTCTGACGCCACCACCACCCGGTCCACCCTCAGAACGCCTGCTTTGGAAACCGTGACCTCGGCCACCTCGGCGATATAGCCTCGGTGGCTGAAGTGAAAGGCAATGCCCTGACCCTGGCCGCGTGGCAACTTCTTGCGACCCCAGTCGGCCCTTTGCGCGGCCTCGGTCAGGACCCTGCGCATGCGGCCCACGTTATAGGGCAGGGCGCGCTCGCCGCTGCCGGCAACCAGGTCCTGCTGCCCCAGTAACTCGAGCCGGAATTCAAGCGGATCGCGGCCACCGGCATGCGCCAGTTCGTCGATGAAGCTGTGAAAGACCCAGGCAAAGACATTGCTGCCCGGTGCCCGCCACGGCCCCATCGGAATGCCACATTCGATCGGCGTCTGCTCCAGCAGACAGTTGGCGACCCAGCGCCCCGGGAACTCGTCGCCTGACAGGCTGGCGCCGCTGCCTGGTTGCAGCACCGAAGCACCGTCACGTGTCACGCGGTTGGCAAAGGTGACGAAGTGGTTGTGCCAGGCCGTCAATTTGCCCTGACCGTCGAGCGCGCCGCGCAGAAAGTGAAAGCCGCCGGCGCGGTAGTGGTCATGGCGCAGGTCGTCCTCTCGGCTCCAGGTGAGCTTGACCGGTGCCGCCACGCGCTGTGCAATGGCAGCGGCCTCGACGATGTAGTCGGCGCTCAATCGCCTGCCAAAGCCGCCGCCGCTGCGCGTCATGTGCAAGGTGATTTTCTCCTTGGGCAGGCCCAGCGTATTGGCCACCAGGTTCTGGCCCGCGGCCGGGTTCTGCGTCGGTGCCCATAGTTCCAACGCGCCATCGTGAAACCAGGCCGTGCAGTTTTGCGGCTCGATGCTGGCATGCGAAATAAACGGGTAGCTGTAGCTCGCCTGCACGGTCTTGCTGGCGCGCGCAAAGGCGGCAAGCGGGTCGCCGTCCTTGCGCAGTTGCACCGTGCCGGGCTGTTTGGAGAGTTTTAGCGCCTGCGCCGCAAAACCGTCCCAGCTTTGCTCGACCACCGCGCCCTCATCCCAGGTCACCTTGAGTTGCCGGCGCGCGCTGAAGGCGGCCCAGGTCGTTTCCGCCACGATGGCCACGCCGGGCATGAGACCGGTGAGCTGGCTCGTGCCGGCGATGACAAAGGCGTCACGCACCCCCGGCAAGGCCTTGATGGCTTCCAGATTCGCGCTGAGCACCTTGCCGCCAAAAGCCGGGCACTTTTCGAACACGGCGTACAGCATGCCCGGCAGTCGCACGTCGATGCCAAACAGGGGCTTGCCGGTGACGATGGCGAGGTTGTCGACACCGCCGATACGGGTACCCAGAAGTTTGTAGTCGCGCGGATCCTTCAACTTGACGGATTCGGGGTTCGGCAGTGGCAGTGTGGCGGCACTGGCTGCGAGTTCGGCGTAACTCAATCTGCGGCCACTGACCTGGTGGTGTACCGCGGAATTGGCGGCCAGGCACTCGGCGACCGGCACTTTCCAGGTTTGCGCTGCTGCCTGGACCAGCATGGTGCGCGCGGTGGCTCCCAGGCGCAGGAAGTTGTTGTAGTTGTTCGGTGTTGAAGTGGAGCCGCCGGCGCTCTGGCCACCGTAGGCCGGGTTCAGGTCACCCTGCACAATGCGCACGTCTTTCCAGTTGACTTCCAGTTCTTCGGCAATGACCATGGGCAGCGAGGTTTTGATGCCCTGGCCAATTTCCGGCTGCTTGGAAATGAGCGTGACCATACCCTGGCTGGAGATGCTGATGAAGGCGTTCGGCTTGAAGCCCGCCAGAGGCGCCGCGCTGGATGGCTTGGCAACGGTCTCGGCCGCTGTGGCCGCGTCCAGATAACTGCCCAGCAACAGGCCAGCACTGCCAAGCGCAGAACGCTGCAGAAAGTCGCGGCGCTTCATGATTTGACTCCCGGCTTTGCGGCAATTTCAGCGGCGCGGTGAATGCCGGCGCGAATGCGTTGGTAGGCCGCGCAGCGGCACAGGTTGCCGGCCATGGCGTCGTCAATTTCGGCGTCGGTCGGATGGGCAGTCTCCTGCAGCAGCGCGGCCGCCGTCATGATCTGACCGCCCTGGCAGTAGCCGCATTGCGGCACATCGAGTTCCTGCCACGCCTTTTGCAGTGGATGGTCGCCTTGCGCCGTCAAGCCTTCGATGGTCAGCACCTTCTTGCGCCCGACGCTGGACACCGGCGTCATGCAGGAGCGGGTGGGGAGGCCACCCAGGTGCACCATGCAGGCACCGCAGTTGCCAACGCCACAGCCAAACTTGGTGCCGACCAGTCCCAAGGTGTCACGCAGGACCCAGAGCAGGGGCGTGTCGGCTGCTACATCGACCTGATGCGTCACACCGTTGATGTTGAGTGCATAGTGAGCCATGAAGCTACTCCTTTACCGGCAAAGAAGGCGCCAGCCAAACGGCATGGTAGCGAATTTGCCGGCACCGTGCTCTGGCCCTGCTTTGAAGCGCGGGCCTCAGGCGGCGTTGGCGTCCTGATCGCCAAACGCGCCAGCGATTTCCCTGAAAGCGAGGTGTACCTGTTCGAACGCTTCAACAATCAGCGGGTCGAACTTGATGCCCTTGAGACTCAGGATTTCAAGCCGCGCGACCTCGTGTGCCCAGGCCTGCTTGTAGACGCGGGGCGTGGTGAGAGCGTCATAGACATCAGCCACCGCCATCAGGCGCGCTTCCAGCGGGATCTCGCTTCCCTTGAGGTGGCGCGGATAGCCGCTGCCATCCCAGTTCTCATGATGCGCGCCGGCCATCCTGGAGGCGACCATCAGCAGGGAGTCAACCACGGCCTCGCCGCCAGCGGCCACCAGCAGGATCGACTCGCCGATGGCTGCATGCGTCTGCATGATCAGCGTTTCTTCGGGCGTGTGGCGGCCTGGCTTGAGCAGCACATGGTCCGGCACGCCGACCTTGCCC
>QYPX01000068.1 GCA_007280205.1 Comamonadaceae bacterium | reverse complement strand
GTCAGCTATGCAGGCCTGAGCGCGGACGGCAAGTACATCTACCAGGTGGCACCGTCGATTGACGACCTGACAACCCGTCAGGCCAAGGGCGAATCGCAGTGGGCGCTGCAGGCCACACTGCGTTACGAGTTCTAGGAACCTATCCGCAAACAGTGTCTGTGTAGATACCGGAAGAATCACGGGCTGGTGCGATTGAACGACTCCAGCCGTGTGCGAATCTGTAGATGCGCTTGAATAGACACTGATTTGCGAGTTTGCCCTTGTGCAGGGATGGCATCGCCCATATGCACTCGCACCTGAATCGTTGACCTTGCCATCACCTTTCGAAGCGAGAACGCCAACGACATCTCACCGGTGAAAGGTGCTGCCTGACAGGTTAAGCCAGTCTGCGTATCCATATACCGCAGAGTCACCGGCAGGGTGGCAATCTGTGCGCTGATCGCCCCCTCAAACACATTGGCGTGGAACGCATTCAACCCTGTGCCATCGGTGCTGGTGCCTTCAGGAAATGCGATCACTGCATAGCCTTGATCAAACGCCTTGAACGCGCCATCCACCATGTCTCTGGCAGACAGACGTGAGCGGCGGTCCACAAAAATGGTCGAGCAGCGCTGCGCCAAGGTCCCTATCAATGGCCAGCGCCGCACTTCAGCTTTGGCAACAAAGACACCCGGCAGTTGCGACTGCAGGACCAGAATGTCAAGCCACGACACGTGGTTGGCGACCACCAGGTGGGCGCCCGGTGCCGGTCGCGCTCCCTGAACGTCGACATCGACTTGCAGAATCTGCAATGCCCTGTCGGCCCAGCGCTGAATTTCCTTGAGTTTCTGCTCGGTTTGAAGTCTGGGAAAGCGCAAGCACAAAACCAGGGTGAAGCGACTCAGCTCAAGCACGAGCGCGAGCGGCTTGAAAAGCGCAAAGCCGCGTCGATGAACTCTGACCTTGCCGGCCGGAGCTGCCTGCGCCAGTGAAGGCCGGTGCATCTATCGGGAATAGAAACGCGGCAAGTGCCTGCGACTGCGAACTTGCAGGCGCGAGCGCTGCAGGGCGAACAGTTCATGCACGCCCCAGAGGATGCATGCCGGGATGGCCATCAGGTGTGCGAAGGAAATTTTGCGTGGCATGGTGTGTGACATTTCTGAGCCGAAGTTACACGCCGCATATGACACCTTTGTGTCAGTGTCAAATTACCACGTTGTCATTTTCAGTTCTTGCAGGAATCACAACTGCGCCTGTATGCTTCGCGCCCATGCACCCCACCTTGCACTCGCGCGCCTGAGCTGACTGTGACCCCACAAAAGCTGCCGGAACTGGTCGCCCTGGAGCGCATCATGGAGTTGGGTGCGGGCTGGATTGAGACGCGCCTGGTTTGCGAGGTGGGCGTGCCCGATGGCAGCAGCTATCCGGTCTATGTCATTACCCTGGGGAACCCGGCGCGAGAGGTGCCAGCGGTCGGTTATTTTGGTGGCGTCCATGGCCTGGAGCGAATCGGCTCGGGGGTTGTGATCGCTTACCTGCAAAGTCTGGTGATGCGCCTGCAATGGGACAGCACGTTGCACCGCCAGCTTGAAGCTGTGCGTCTGGTGTTCATGCCCATCGTCAACCCGGGCGGCATGGCGATGGGCACGCGAGCCAATCCGAATGGGGTGGACCTGATGCGCAATGCGCCGGTCGATGCGCAGGAGAGCGTGCCCTTTCTGGTCGGCGGTCAGCGCTTCAGCGCGGGGTTGCCCTGGTACCGCGGTCCCAAAAACCAGGCGATGGAAATCGAGAACCAGGCCGTCTGCGATGTTGTCAGCGCCGAGTTGCTGACGCGCGACTTCAGCTTGAGTGTGGACTGTCATTCCGGCTTTGGCAGCAGCGACCGGATCTGGTTTCCCTATGCGCACAAGCGCTCGCCGATCGCCCACCTGGCCGAAATGCACGCTCTGAAAAGAATCTTTGTCGAGTCGCACAACCATCATCGCTACATCATCGAACCGCAGAGCCTGCAGTACCTGGCGCACGGTGATTTGTGGGACTATTTGTACCTGCAGTCTGAAGTGCATCCGCAGCGCGTGTTTTTGCCCCTGACGCTGGAGATGGGGTCCTGGCTCTGGGTCAAAAAGAACCCGCGCCAGTTGTTCTCGCGGCACGGCATCTTCAACCCCCTGATCGAGCATCGACAGCAGCGCGTGCTACGCCAGCACCAGTTGTTTCTGGACTTCCTGTCACGGGCCGCCTGTGGCCATCCGCTGTGGTTGCCAGCGCCCGATGTGCGCGCCCAACATCATGCGCAAGCGCTGCAGCACTGGTACTGAGGACTGACACCATGAGTCCTAGGCAGATCCTCTTTGTTCTGTGGTTTCTTGCCTTGGCTGGCGTTGAGGCTATGGCAGCGCCAGCCTGCGTCACAAGCATCGACGAATTGAGAAAGGTGTTGGGCGACCAAAGAGCCTCGCTGCAATGGGAAGAGACCAGCATGGACGACGGCAAGCCCCTGGTGGTGTCGATTTTCGAGAGCAAAGGAGCTCTGGTACTGGAATTCGTCAAGACCAAAGAAGGTCTGTGGGCCGAAGGCTCTGGCGCAATCTGCGGCGCTGGAGCGAACTTCGAAATCAGCTTCGACAAGAATCAACTTCGCATGGGTCCGGCCAGCGGCTGGCTGCTGCGCAGCTTGCTGGGGCAGGGTGGCAAATTCACATTGACGAGGCTGAGTGCAGATCAGTTGCGCATCGCGACCAGCGGCTGGAGCGGTACTTTTGTTCCGAAACCAAAGTAACTACGCTGTGACTGTCCTGTAGAAAGTGAGCATCTTCTGCGCCTGCTTGGCGGCCGACCATTCATTGGCATAGGCACGGCCCAGTTCTCCCAACTCGGTTCGCAGCTGCGGGTTCGCAAGCATCTTCACGACATTATTGGAAAAGTCGGACAACTCTTCCTGCGCAATCCACACACCAGCACCATCCTGCAACACGTCGCGCGTACCGAGTTCGGCAGTGGAAACAAGCGGCACGCCTTGCGCCATGGCTTCCAGCAATACCAGTCCCTGGGTTTCGGTTCTTGACGAGAAGATGAAGATGTCGGCAGCGCAATAGCAATGGTTCAATTCGGTGTGACGATCCAGGTAACCGATAAAGCGGACGTTTTCGCCCATCGCGCGCTTGCGGACTTCCTGCTCCAGACTGGAGCGCGCCGGTCCTTCGCCGGCAATGACAAACAGCACGTCTTCGACCTGCCTTCTGACCTGATCCACGACCTTGATCAGAAAGTCAATGTTCTTTTCGTGAGCCACACGCCCGACAAAAAGCAGCATCGGTCGATCCTGCGCGATGCCGAATTTCTCCCGAAACGCCGGGCGATCTCCGGGCACGAAACTCTCGGGTTCGATGCCGGTCGCAATCACTTCCATGGTCGTTTCGATGCCGTAGTCCTGCAACACGCGTTGCATCGGCCTGGAGGGGATCACCATGCCGTCCAGACTGTTTCCCTGATGACGCGAGAAACGCTTGGCCAGGGAGCGTGTCACCCATTTCGGCAGCAGCGGAATGTAGTGGTAAAGGTATTCCTCGAAGAAGGTGTGGTAGGTCTCGATGCAAGGGATGTCTAGCAGGTACGACAACTTGACGCCCAGGTAGTGCGCCACGAAGGGAGTTTGCACGTGGATCAGGTCGTAGTGCTCGCCGCGCAATCGGTCCAACTGCTTCATGACCCAGCCGTAACGCATGAGCCGGTCTTCAGGGTCAAACGGCACACGACGCGCTGGCACGCGCAGGATGCCTGTTTCGTCCGCAGCGGGCGTACCGTACTCGGGTGCGATCAGGTGGACCGTATGCCCAAGCAGATGCAGATTGCGGCGAAAAGTTTCGATGGAAGTGGAGACACCGTTGACACGCGGAAAATAGACGTCAGAGATGAACAGGATCTTCATGATCAGTTCAGCAGGACCAAAGTCCAGACCACTGCCAGATTCACCAGGCCGATCAGCACCGAGGCGCTGCCAATGTCTCTGGCCCTCTTGGCCAGCCTGTGGTCGTCCAGTGAAATTCGATCAACCGTTGCTTCGATTGCCGAATTGATCAACTCGATAACCAGCAGGAGAAGCACACAACTGATCATCAGGGCGCGCCCGAACATCTCTCGTTCGATCACAAAGGCCAGCGGAATCAGAACCACTGCCAGCAGCACTTCCTGACGGAATGCATCTTCGTTACGGAATGCTTCACGCAGTCCCGATCGTGAATAGTTGAAGGCGTTGACCAAACGCCGAATACCAGTCTTTCCTTTGTGTGGACTTTCCATGCGTGCAGCATCGCATGGAAATATTTCAGTGGTGTTACAAAAGAATGACGTGGCTGGACTGGTTTTTCCCCATCCAATTCAATCAAATTTCGATTTGGCAACTTCTCTTCGGCGACGAATCCAGGTCATGGCGGTTGTGCTCGTGTATTGAAAAAAGAGAGTTTGAATCGATTGAAAATCCAGGCCGCTTTGTTCCATCAACTGTTGCCAGCCTATAGGTTCTCCGACGTGCGCGTCAATCCACACGCACAGTTCGTCGAACTGTTTCTTTTGTGCTTCGGCGCTGCTTTTGCGGTTTCGGATCAAACCCATCGAGGGAACTGGTGCCAATGGGGTCGATCCAAAATCACAACCTGGTATGGACGTGACAACGGCGATCAGGCACCGAAGTTCTCTTCTGTCAATTCATTTTCCATGCGCTCGCTGTTCAACGCCGCTATCTCGGTGTATTGCACAGCGTGGAGCTGATGTTGGTAAGCCAGGTAGGCGTGACGGGCATTGGAGTCTTCGTCGCCGTCGTCATCGGACCTTGCCGCCAGCAGATGATGCTTGGCTGCAGCAGAGAAATGTTGAGCCGCCATGCGGTGGTGGTCGCCCGAGGTCTCATACTCCTCGTCATATTGTTCGACTGGAAACTGTGCGAGCGCCTTGGCGAGGGGCTCCAGATTGGTCTGGCTGGTCATAAGGTTCTCTCCAAGAAAGGGTTGCAACGGCGACTTGCCGCCGCATCAGCATCCCCTTCAATGATGAAACTTTGATGACGGTCTTGGCCCGGCACACTTCGCTCAACCGAATTCCTTAGGACAGCGGATGCAACGCCGCCATTTGGAGCGAAAGGTCGAACAGGCGAACTTTGCCGCTGGCGTAACGGTCCAGTCGCCATTCATCCAGGATCTTGAGCGCCAACTTGAAACTCTCAAAATCAAGCTTGTAAATATCGGAGATCGGGAAGTCCGCTTCCGACTCCAGCGCCAGTACCAGTCTGCTGAGTGTCTTGGCGGAGTCAGAATCTGGCTGCTGCTGAATCAGTTTGCGGGCTGCTTTGATGGCATGCATGCGATGACCTCTTGACAATCTGACTGAACACTGAATGCTCTTGTGGCTGTGAATGGACTGCGCGCATAGCACGACCAACAGTTGGATTATCAATCCATTTGTTTGCGGCGTTTGTGTTCCAGATCAAGCGGGCACCCGATTGGACCCGTCTATCGTTTTGCCGAATTTCATAACGGTGACAGTCATCAGTTTGCAACATTCGGCGATCAAGATTGCCGGCCGAAGTGTCACAGACAGATCGCCAAGCCGCGCGGATTTTAAGGAGCAAATACATGCGTGATTTTTTGAATCAAGTTCACACACTGCGCTGGGATGACCATCGCTTTTATCACCAGTGCCGCATCAACCAGACGCTACACCTTATCAGTGCCGTCAGTTTTGTCGTGGCCTATGGCCTGCTTTTCGTCGAGCCCGCCGCCGCCGGGATGGTGGGTTGGCTGGTCGGCATGGTGACTCGGCAATCCGGCCACATCTTCTTTGAGCCTCGTGGTTACGACCAGATCAACAACACTTCGTACAGCCAAAAAGAGTTGATCAAGGTGGGCTACAACATGCGGCGCAAGACAGTCCTGATCGGAGTCTGGCTCTCACTGCCGCTTGCCTTGTATCTCTCGCCGAGCCTGCTGGGCATGATTGAGCCCGCCACCAGCGCCAATGAATACCTGCACGACGTCGGTTTGAGCTGGCTGGCACTGGGCGCCGGTGGCGTCTTGTTCCGCACCGTACACCTGTTTTTATTGCGCGGCCCAACCTGGGGCCTGGCTTGGGCCATCAAGATTCTGACGGACCCATTCCACAATATTGCCATCTATTGGAAGTCACCCATCGCCTTGCTGCGCGGGCAGCGCTATGACCCCCTGGATGCCGCCACGGTTCAGCGCTCGCAAGGGTGATCGGAGCCCTATTGCAGCACTAGGCGCAGTTCAGCGCCAAATCCAGGATATCAAAATTACGCAGTGCCCTGGCCTTGAATGGCTTCAGCACACGGTTGAATAGCAAAGGGACTCGTTGCTCAGACAGACCACCGTGGGAGCGCAGTGGAACTGTCAGTCCTGAAAGGTCGTGCTTGCTTGCAGAGGTACCAAGGACGGTCAATCGGTCGCCGAGAATCACTAGATCCCCAATTCGGTCAGCCGGCAATTCAAAGCGATGGCTGGCCGTGGCCCGGTCCAGTACGTTCTCTACTCCAGCTATTCCTTGCAGGATGTGCGCGATGACCGCAACGTCGTGGGGAGTACCGGCGTAAACGGTCGCATAGGAACCCAGTGCACCATGATGAACGACATAGGGATCGGTTATGGGCAGCAGCACCCGTGCCGGAGCAATGCCAGTTTCGCGATCCAGGATGTCCTGAAGAAAAACAATGTTTGGGTTCCCCAAGGCATCGGTTTTGGCGTTCATGCCGTGGTCAGCGGTGATGCCGATGGTTGCACCCAATTGATCAAGCCGCTGGAGATAGCGGTCCATCATCGCGTAGAAACTATTGGCGCCAGCGGAGCCAGGTGCATGCTTGTGCTGCACGTAGTCTGTGGTCGACAAGTACATCAGGTCCGGCCGCAGCGTTTCCAGCAGCATGACGCCGGCCGCAAATACGAACTCTGACAGGTCGGCGCTGTAAACCGATGGCAGGGGCAGTCCAACTTTTCGCAATACATCGTCGATGCCGTTGTCCAGCAGCTTGGCCTGGTCGGCCTTCTCGGCCGAAAAACAGATGCCACTGAGTCGATGACCCAACAGACCCCGCAACTTGTCTTTCGCCGTGACGACAGCGACCTTCATGCCCGCATCGGCGGCACTGGCCAAAATGGTGGGCGCGCGCAGGTACTTCGGATCGTTCATCAGCACCTCGGCACCCTGCTCGGGGTCGAAGAAGAAGTTGCCACAGATTCCATGCACGCTGGGTGGCACGCCGGTAACAATGGACAAATTGTTCGGATTCGTGAACGAAGGCATCACACAATCGGCTGACAGTACCGTGCCGGTTTTGCCCAAGCTCGCAAAGAATGGCGCCACACCGGCCTGCACCGCCTGGTTGATATATTCCTGCTCGCAGCCGTCGATGCATACGATGATCGTAGGCTCGCTTGGAAGCTGGTAGGTACGCTGGTTGACGATGAAGCTTGCATTCATGGAGTTGAGGATAAGGGATAGAGCCCCTCTATTCTTGGCATGGCCGGAAATTTTCGCGACTTGTTATACCGCGACATGGCAGGGTTTTCCCGGATCGAGTGCGTCACGGCAATGTCACGTTCTTGCGCTAAAGTGGCTCGCCGTCTATTCGCCTGCGGTGGGCACCTCTGAACACTCAATAATGCCAAAATCATTCACCCTCTCCAGGAGAAATTTGGTCCTGGCGGGCGCCGCGGCATGCATCGCCCCGGAGTTGCTTGCGCAGACGTGGCCGGGCAAACCTATCAAACTGATCGTGCCATTTCCACCCGGCGGCGGCACCGATACCTTTGCCCGACCCTTGGCCGCCAAATTGGCAGAACAACTGGGGCAAGCTGTGGTGATAGACAACCGCGGCGGTGCCGGCGGAACCGTTGGCGCGGACATGGCTGCCAAGTCGCCCGCAGATGGCTACACCATTTTGGTCGGAGCAGTGCACCACACTGTTGCCGTTACTGCCTACAAGCGTTTGGGTTACAACCTGGAACGTGATCTCGTTCCCATCACCGGCATTGCTTATGTCCCCGATGTACTGGTGATCAATGCACAACTTCCCGTCAAGAATCTGGCTGAGTGGATTGCGTACTGCAAGGCGAACCCGACCAAGGTAAATTTTGGATCATCGGGCAATGGCACGACACGGCATCTGGCCGGCGAGATATTCAACGCGCGCACCGGCACATCAATGGTTCATGTGCCGTACAAAGGTTCAGGACCAGCAATGGCGGGTTTGCTCGCTGGTGAAATTCAAATGATCTTCGAAGGTCTTGGCAGCGCGGCCAGCCAGATTCGCGGTGGAAAAATCCGCGCCCTCGCCGTGGCCGCGCCCCAACGTGCTGAAGCATTTCCCGATATCCCGACCACCGCACAGGCCGGCCTTAAGGATTTTGAGTCATTGTCCTGGTACGGCCTATGGGTGCCGGTCGGTACGCCGGCCGACATTCGTCAACGACTGCAGGCCGAAGTCGCGATCGCATTCAAATCACCAGATTTACAAAGTATCTGGCACCAGCAGGGCGCCGCTGTGGGGGGTGAACCCAGCGAAGCATTTGCGAAGTTTGTCAAGAGTGAGATCGAGAAGTGGGGCAAGGTCATCCGTGCCAACGGGATTGACATGGACTGATTCGGTACCACCCTCATTCGGTTGGTCCGAGATCGAGTGCATGAAGGACACGAGTGCTGAGCTCCTCTGGGGTTCGTGAAATCACGTCCTCCGGCACCTTGAATTTCTTGGTCAAACG
>QYPX01000070.1 GCA_007280205.1 Comamonadaceae bacterium | reverse complement strand
GATCAGGGGGCGCTAAAGACATGGACCTCCAATTGAAAGTTTTCCCGGTTTTTGACCTTGATCGCTGGATGATGGACCGTCTGGCCAGCGTGGAGCGATGTCTCGAGCGCTGGGTAAGTGTCAAGGCGTCTGCGAGCCTGGGCCATGACGCGCCAGCCGAGCTGATTGCTGCCATGCGATACGCGGTGCTTGATGGTGGCAAGCGACTGCGTCCCCTGCTGGTGCTTGCGGCGTATGAAGCAGCCACCAGCGACAGGGAGGTTTCAGCGGACTCGATGCGGGAGGCAAAACCGGGTGGTGATGAGGCGGTACTTCGCGCAGCATGTGCGGTAGAACTCATTCATGCCTATTCTCTGGTGCACGATGACATGCCCTGCATGGATAACGATGTGTTGCGCCGCGGCAAGCCGACGGTCCATGTGAAATGTGGCGAGGCGCAAGCCCTGCTGGCCGGAGACGCATTGCAGGCCCTGGCTTTTGAGCTATTGACGCCTGATAACGGCATGCCCGAAGCGCTGCAGGCCCGTTTGTGCCGCTTGCTGGCGCAGGCCGCCGGTAGCACCGGTATGGCAGGCGGGCAGGCGATCGACCTGGCCAGTGTCGGTGCCAAGCTGTCTGAAAGTGAATTGCGCGAGATGCATCGACTCAAGACAGGAGCCTTGCTGCGAGCCAGCGTGATGATGGGGGCGGTTTTCGCTGATTTGCCACCCGCGGCGCTGGCCGCACTCGAGGCTTATGGGGACGCGATCGGCTTGGCGTTTCAGGTCGTGGACGATATTTTGGACGTCACTTCGGACTCTGCTACCTTGGGCAAGACGGCTGGCAAGGACGCGAATCAGGATAAACCGACCTACGTGTCAGTGCTGGGACTCGAGCGCTCAGGCAGGTATGCTCAGGAATTGCTTGAGCAGGCCCTGACCGCGCTGGCTCAGGGCGGACTGCGTAATACTCAGGCTCTTGAGGGTTTGGCTAACATGGTGGTTCGCCGAACAAGTTGAAATCCTGTTGGTGTGCAAATATCGGGCATCACGGACATGAACCGGAATTCACCCCTACGCAGCACTGAAAAGAGTAATACCTAGCCTATGTCGAATACCGTGTATCCACTGCTGCAAACGATCAATGATCCCTCTGACCTGCGGCGTCTGGCGCGTGCGCAACTGGAGGTACTGGCGACCGAGCTGCGCGCCTATCTGCTTGACAGCGTGGCGCAGACGGGTGGGCATTTGAGCTCCAATCTAGGTACCGTTGAACTTACCGTGGCGCTGCACTACGTTTTCAATGCCCCGAATGATCGTATGGTTTGGGACGTCGGTCACCAAACCTACCCGCACAAGATTCTGACCGGCCGCCGCGATCGCATGGGTTCGTTGCGCCAGTTCGGCGGCTTGAGCGGGTTCCCTCAACGAGCGGAAAGTGAATACGATGATTTCGGGACGGCGCATTCCAGCACCTCCATTTCGGCAGCATTGGGGATGGCACTGGCAGCAAAGATCAAAGGCGAGGAGCGTCATGTGATCGCCGTGATCGGCGATGGTGCGCTGACTGCGGGCATGGCTTTTGAAGCGCTGAACAACGCTGGCGTGGCTGATGCCAATCTGCTGGTGATCCTGAACGACAACGACATGAGCATCAGTCCACCTGTGGGCGCACTCAATCGCTATCTGGCCAAACTCCTGAGCGGGCAGTTTTACGCTGCAGCCAAGAACGCCGGCAAGACTGTTTTGAAAGGGGCCCCGCCGCTGTTCGAACTGGCCAAACGCATAGAGGAACACGCCAAAGGCATGGTGGTGCCGGCCACCCTGTTCGAAAAATTCGGTTTCAATTACATTGGTCCCATCGATGGCCATGACCTTGACTCCCTGATTCCGACGCTCGAAAACATCAAACACCTCAAGGGACCGCAATTCCTGCATGTGGTGACGAAAAAGGGGCAGGGCTACAAGTTGGCTGAAGCCGATCCGGTGGCCTATCACGGCCCGGGCAAGTTTGACCCGACGATCGGTCTGCAACAGCCCAGTACACCGCCGAAGCTGACTTTTACCCAGGTCTTCGGTGACTGGCTGTGCGACATGGCAGCGCGCGATGCGCGACTGGTGGGCATTACACCTGCCATGCGGGAGGGATCGGGCATGGTTGAATTTGAAAAGCGCTTTCCCCAGCGCTATTTTGATGTTGGAATCGCCGAGCAGCATGCCTTGACTTTTGCGGCGGGGCTGGCCTGTGAGGGGCTCAAGCCGGTCGTCGCGATTTATTCGACTTTCCTGCAGCGGGCCTATGACCAGCTGATTCACGACGTGGCACTGCAAAATCTGCCAGTGGTGTTTGCCCTGGACCGAGCAGGTTTGGTCGGTGCTGACGGGGCGACGCACGCCGGTGCCTATGACATCGCCTTCCTGCGCTGCATTCCGAACATCAGTCTGGCCTGCCCGGCCGATGAGAACGAGTGTCGCCAGTTGCTGACCTGTGCGTTTGAGCAGAATCACCCGGTGGCTGTGCGCTATCCAAGGGGTGCTGGTGCTGGTGTGGCGGTGCACAGTGGCCTGGAGTCCTTGCCGTTCGGCAAGGCGCAGTTGAAGCGGTCGGGCAAGGACATTGCCATCCTGGCTTTTGGCACATTGCTTTACCCGGCGCTGGTGGCAGCTGAGGCACTGGGCGCGACGGTGGTTAACATGCGCTGGGTCAAGCCGCTGGATACGGAGCTGTTGCTCAAGGTTGCCGCCGAACATGCCGTGCTGGTTAGTGTGGAGGAGGGCGCCGTCATGGGTGGCGCTGGCAGTGCAGTCAGTGAGGCGCTGCAGGCTGCCGGCTTGACCAAGCCACTGCTGCAACTCGGACTGCGCGACGAGTTCATTGAACATGGGGACGTCGCCAAACTGTTGTCCCTGCAGGGGCTTGACGCCAAGGGCATTGAAACTTCGATCCGTCAGCGCTTTGGACCCTTGATTGGCTCAGGGCGAGCAGGCCTCAAAGCAGTTGCCTGAGTATTTTTGTTGGTGGTCTGCCCCGCAAGGGCTCTGAACCGCGTGGCGGTCAGCCCCGCAAGGGAAAACCCCCGCCATTGGTGCTACAGATGGTTTCTACAATGCTCGGTGACTTGAATCGGTCGTCGCTATGCCTGTTAGCATGGCGGGGTATTAATCAACAACTCTAGGAGTGAATCTCATGGATCGTCGTTCCGTAATTAAAAACGCTGGGATTGCCAGTATTCTTGCAGCCGGTGCGGCACCCGCTGTGCACGCGCAGGGCGCAAATATCCGGTGGCGTCTGGCGTCAAGTTTTCCAAAATCGCTTGACACCATTTATGGCGGTGCTGAGGTGTTCGCCAAGGCCGTTAAAGCCATGTCGGGCGGCAAGTTCGAAATCTCGGTGCATGCCGGCGGCGAGTTGTTGCCACCGTTTGGTGTAGTTGACGGTGTGCAGAACGGTACCGTCGAGATGACTCACACGGTGCCCTACTATTTCTACGGCAAGAACCCGGCTTTTGCCCTGGGTTCAGCCGTCCCCTTCGGCCTGAATGCGCGCCAGATGACAGCCTGGATGATGCATGGCAACGGGCGCAAGCTGATGAATGAGTTCTATGCAGCCTATGGCATGCTCAGCTTCGCCGGTGGTAACACGGGTACCCAGATGGGTGGCTGGTTCCGCAAGGAGATCAAGTCGATTGCCGATTTCAAAGGCATGAAGATGCGCATGGGTGGCGGTCTGGTCGGCCAGGTCGTGCAAAAACTTGGTGCCGTGCCGCAAAGCATTCCCGGTGGCGAAATTTACCAGGCGCTGGAGAAGGGCACGATCGATGCAGCGGAGTGGGTCGGTCCTTACGATGACCAGAAGCTTGGTTTCAACAAGGTTGCACCGTATTACTACTATCCTGGCTGGTGGGAAGGTGGTCCGGAGGTCGATTTCTTTATCAACCAGAAGGCCTTCGATACCTTGTCACCTGAGTACAAGGCGATTATTGAGGCTGCGTCGGCATTGGCTAGCACCGATATGCTGGCCAAATACGATGCGTTCAACCCGATGGCCCTGAAGCAACTGATTGCTGCCAAGACCAAGGTGTTGCCATTTTCGCAGGCGGTGCTGGAGGCATCGTTCAAGGCATCCATGGAGGTGTTCGCCGAGAACGACGCCAAGAGTCCGGAATGGAAGAAAATCTATGCCGATTTGCGCGCATTCCAGCGCGATCAGGTGGCCTGGTTCCGTTTTGCCGAAAGCCGCTTCGACTCCTTTATGGCGATGCAGAAGCTGTAATCAGCCAACTTTTTTCGCTCAGGAAGGCCTCGCTTTGCGAGGCCTTTTTTTTGAACAACAATAGGGCTCTGGAGGATGCTGTTTTGAATGACCTATTGCCGTGGCTGGTGTTGTTGCTTGTCTTGCTCAATGGTGCACTGCTCTGGTGGCTGGTGCTGCGGCGGCCGGGCCCTGAACTGGCGTCTGCAGCCGAGCAGCGCGCCAGTGAGCAGATCGATCGGCTGGAGCGCGAGCTGCGCCGTGAAGTTGGCGAATCGGCTCGTGCTGGCCGCCAGGAACTGGCACAGAACCTGGCCACCTTTCAGCAGTCACTGGTACAGCAGGGGGCAGAGGGTGCTCGCACGCAAAATGTCCAGCTCGACGCTTTCGGACAACAGCTCGGCCTGTTGCAAAAATCCCTGTCTGATACCTTGACCTTGCAACTGCAATCCTTGAGCGAATCCAATGCCAGGCGCATGAGCGAAGTGCGGCAAACGCTGGAGGCGCAACTGGCGCAACTGTTGGCAAGCAACGCGGGCAAACTTGACGAGATGCGCGCTACCGTCGATGAGAAATTGCAGACCACGCTGCAGGCACGGCTGGGTGAGAGTTTCAAGCAGGTGGCAGACCGCTTGGAGCAGGTGCACAAGGGGCTTGGCGAGATGCAGACCCTGGCCCAGGGTGTTGGCGACTTGAAGCATTTGTTGACGAACGTAAAGACCAGGGGGATTTTTGGCGAAGCGCAGCTGGCTTCCCTGCTTGAGCAGGTATTGGTGGCAGACCAGTACGCGGCCCAGGTTGCAACCCGCCCCGGCAGCAAGAACGTGGTGGACTTTGCGATCAAGCTGCCGGGCAAGTCCGAACAGGGTTCACCCCTGTGGCTGCCCATCGATGCCAAGTTTCCGAACGAAGATTACGAGCGGCTGCTGGCGGCCCAGGGCAACGCTGATGTGGCGGGCGCCGAGGCGGCGGGCAAGGCGCTGGAGTTGCGGATCCGGCTGGAAGCCCGTTCCATCGCCGACAAGTACGTGGAGCCGCCGTACACAACCGACTTTGCCATCTTGTTTCTGCCGACCGAAGGTCTCTATGCGGAGGTGTTGCGACGCCCCGGATTGATGCAGGCTCTGCAGCGGGAACACCGCATTACTTTGGCTGGACCGACGACGCTGTTGGCCATGCTGAGCTCGTTGCAGATGGGCTTTCGTACTTTGGCGCTGGAAAAGCGGTCCAGCGAGGTCTGGCAGGTGCTGGGCGCGGTGAAGACCGAATTCGGCAAGTTTGGCGATGTGCTGGCGAAAGTGAAGTCGCAGACGGAGACCGTACTCAAGACGCTTGACAGCGCCGAGACGCGCAGCCGAGCCATGGGGCGTGCGCTCAAAAAAGTCGAGTCCCTTCCAGAGTCACAGGTGCAGGTGCTGATTCCTGTGGACAAGGATTTCGACGCTGACCGGGACGCGGAGCAGGCGTGAGCCTCGCGACAGTTGCTTCGCCGGGGCCACGCTTCGCGTTGGCGCGTCTGATTGCTGGTCATGTCTGCCTGCATGCGTGCATGGCCGGCATGCGCATGGCTGCGCCCTTGATGGCACTGCGCGAGGGATACAGTGCCCTGGCGGTCGGCTTCTTGCTGGCCTTGTTCGCTCTGACCCAGGTGTTTTTGGCTTTGCCGGCCGGACGCTATGCGGACCGGCATGGACTCAAGCGTCCGGTGGGCCTGTGCGTCACGGTTGCTTCTGCAGGTGCCGGCCTGGCGTTTGCTCTTCCCCTATTTCCTGTCTTGTGCCTGAGCGCGCTGATGACCGGTGGCGCCACGGGCGTGGCTTCCATCTCACTACAGCGTCATGTCGGGCGTGCAGCGCAAAGTGCGACCGAGTTGAAGAAGGTATTCAGCTGGCTGGCTATTGGGCCAGCTGTCTCGAATTTTCTCGGACCGCTGACGGCGGGTCTGCTGATTGACCACAGTGGCTTCCGTGCCGCCTTCCTGTTCATGGCCGTGTTGCCTCTGGCGACCTGGTTTTGGGTGCGTCGCACGGTAGAGCTGCCACCGGTGACGCAGTTGGAAGGAGCAAAGCGCGGCAGGACATGGGACTTGTTGCGCGAACCCCTCATGCGCCGGCTGATGTTGGTGAACTGGCTGCTGTCGTCCTGCTGGGATGTCCATACCTTCGTCGTGCCAGTGCTGGGGCATGAGCGGGGCTTTAGTGCTTCCCAGATCGGCGCGATTCTGGGTGCATTTGCGCTCGCCGCGACACTGATCCGAATCGTCCTGCCTTTCGTTGCGTCCCGGGTCCACGAATGGGTTGTGGTGAGTGGCGCCATGCTGCTTACGGCGGCGCTTTTTGCGGTCTACCCCCTGATGGTCTCGGCGCTGGCCATGGGTAGCTGCTCGGTTCTGCTCGGACTGGCGCTGGGTTCGGTGCAACCGATGATCATGAGCACGCTGCATCAGATTACGCCAGAGGCGCGTCATGGAGAAGCCCTGGGACTGCGCCTGATGGCGATCAACGCTTCAAGTGTCGTGATGCCACTCTTGTTTGGCACGGCCGGCGCCGTGGTTGGGGTGCAGCTCGTGTTCTGGTCAGTGGGTCTGGCCGTCGGCAGCGGTGCCTGGCCGGCCTGGTTGTTGAGACCCGTGAAGGCGCTCGAAGGCAGCCAGTCGGCTGGTCTGCGATCGAGGTAAACCGTTCCCGTTTGGCTTAACGATTAAAAGAGCCGCGGGAGCCCCCTGGTCCGCGCGAACCGCTGCCACCGCCGCCAAAACCACCTGTGCCACCGCCGGAACGGCCACTGGGTCCGGAATAGCCTCCTCCGTTGCGATTGCCGCCGAAGCCGCCACCTCGGCGGGCGCCTCGTTCGGCCATCATGTCGACGCTGGTTCGCATCGGGTCTGGTTGACTCGGGGTGGAACGCGGTGGTGCCTGGTTGCCAAGCGGGTTCGGGCTGCGCTGGGGAGCACTGCGTTGTCCGCCCGTGTTACCGCCAGTACTTCGCCTGTTGCCGCCACCACCGCCACCGCTACCGCCACGTTCACCCTGCGCTGACTTGCCGTCGCGCACTCTTTGCATCATCTCGGTTCGTGCGGCTCTGCCAGCAGCCTGCATGACGTCGCGGCTGGGAGGTTTACCGGCGCCGCCCCATATGGTTTGGCGACCCATGGCGATGGGCTCGGCCCTCTCCCCTGGCTCCGGCATGAAACCATCCACGATTTCAACCGGAATGGTTTGTTTGGTGAAGCGCTCGATGGCCTGCATGAAACCTTCTTCGTCCAGGCAAACAAGATTAACGGCCTGGCCGTCTGCGCCGGCGCGACCGGTGCGGCCAATACGGTGCACATAGTCTTCGCTGACGTTGGGTATTTCATAGTTCACGACGTGTGGCAGATCATCGATGTCGATGCCACGAGCGGCTATGTCAGTTGCCACCAGTGCGCGAATCTCGCCACTTTTGAAACCAGCCAGTGCCTGGGTGCGCGCCGCCTGGCTTTTGTTACCGTGCAAGGCCATCGCATTGATGCCGTTCTTGACCAGAAACTCAGCAACGTTGTTGGCGCCAAACTTGGTTCGTGTGAACACCAGCACCTGGCTCCAGTTGTGCTGCTGGATGATGTGCGCCAGCAGTGCTTTCTTCTTGCCACGTCCGACGGGGTGAATGATTTGCGTGATGCGCTGTACGGTCGTGTTGCCAGGCGTGACCTGAATGCTCAGTGGGCTCTTCAGGAGCGTTGCGGCCAAATCCCGAATTTCTTCACTGAAAGTGGCTGAAAAAAGCAGGCTCTGCTTGTCACGGGGTACCACGGCCAAAACCTTCTTGACGTCATGGATGAACCCCATATCCAGCATGCGGTCAGCTTCGTCAAGCACCAGAATCTGGACTTGAGTCAGGTCCAGTACGCCCTGCTGCAAGAGGTCCAGCAGACGACCAGGCGTCGCCACCAGGATATCCACACCCTTCTTCACCCGACTGATCTGGGGGTTCATGCCGACACCGCCGAACACCACGGTTGAAGTCAGATCCAGATATTTGCCGTAGGTTTGCACAGATTCTTCCACCTGGGCTGCAAGTTCGCGTGTGGGGGTCAGGACCAAGGCACGAATCCCTGTGCCACCAAACTTGTTTTTTGGCGCCGCGGCCGCGCTGAGTTTATGCAGCATGGGCAATACGAAAGCAGCGGTCTTGCCGGTTCCGGTTTGCGCGCCTCCTAGCAGGTCGTGGCCAGCCAGCACGGCAGGAATGGCCTGCGCCTGAATGGCAGTGGGGGTTTCATAGCCCTGTTCGAGCACGGCCTTGACAATGGCCGGAGCCAGATTTAGTTCTTCAAAGTTCATAGTGTGGCGCCTATCCTGGGCGCTATGGCATCGGCCTGTCTCGCCGCTAGCAGCGCCGAGTCAGTCATAGGCAGATGGGATACAGAGGTGGAACAGTTGCGCGAGGCACCGTTCCCAGCAAGTTGCTGGTATTGCGGGCAACTGAAGCTCCGCAATGGCGTGCATTGTCGCACGGTCCGGGAAAGCGTGCTTGCGAGTCCGCGAGAGCGCCGGATCAAGCGTGACGCGTATTCGTGGCAGGCGTCATAATTGCGCGCATGGTTCATTGCGTTCAATTTCTGTGACGAAGGACGCCGGCAAGCGGGGGCAAGGGATGGGCGTGTTCATGCGAGAGGGTTCTGTTTTCGACCGATTGATTGAGCTTGCATCACCGAGGGTCTGGTTGGGGATTTCTGTGTTGTCCCTGGTGATGGCCGCTGCTTCAACCTGGGTGTTGATATCACACAACGGTCGGAATCCGACAGATGGTTTGTACTCGGTCTATGACGCTGTCGCCCGATTTGCCAATGACACCATTCGACTGACTTTCAAGACGGACAGAAAGCCGGTAGCGGTCTTTGTGGCGCCAGCAGGAATATTGAATCCGAAAGCCACGTTTAACTGGGTTCAGGGCTACCTTGACTTCAGACCCCGGTTTGAGGAATTGACGGCAGAACCAAAGGCGCCGGTTCGTTTGCTTGACGCCAATTGGGCGCCTGTCTTCTCGGATCAGTCCAGGTAAAAGGATCTTCTAGCATGGTGTTCAATTTTTTACGACGACTTGGTTTGAGCCGGAATTCCCGGCGGATCATTTTGAGTGGTCTGATCTGCCTGACGAACTGGGTTCATGCAGCAGACGTTGCCACACCCGTCACGCTGGAATCCGTCTATTTGTATTCCAGTCCCATCACCTCTGCATTCTTTGGTGCCAATGGCGCCAGTTATGACAGCTTGAAGCAGCGTTGGCGCGAATACTTTCGACCCTATGGAAAGTCATTCCGTGAAATTTCCAGGGCTAATTTGATAGCCGGACTCAAGCCGGGCGTCCTGGTACTGGGGTCTGCTGCGCTACTTGATGAGCAGGAACGAAAGGCGATAACGCTTTTTGCCGACTCGGGCGGCAGTATCCTGGTGACATGGGGTACGGGCGTGCGCGATGGTCGAGGGCAATGGGCTGGCTACGGCTTTATTGAAGGCCTGCTGCAAATGAAGGTGAGCGGCAAGGTGCTGTCGGATGACACCAGCGAAAAGACGACGCGATTCCTGAACCCGTTCGGCGATGGTCCTCTCACATGGGCAGTGCCCGCAGGACAGCGCATTTTCCTGGGTGAAGTGGCTGAGACGCCGATACGGGTGCAATCTTCCAACCTGGCGGCGCGCTATTTCAGTTGGGAGCGTTACCCGGCACCCAAAAACAGCAATGGAGCGATTGCTTATCTTGAGAAAAATGGCTCACGACGAGTCTACTTTGGATTTTCTGAGTCGAGTTGGGAATACGACGAACGAGTCGAGATGCCCAATCTGGTTGATTCGGTCATGGCTTGGCTCAAGCATGAAACCAGTATTTACAAGGGGGCCTGGCCGAACGGCAATGCGGCGGCGCAATTGGTGGAGATGGACGCAGAAGACAAGTATTCGAATGCGCTGGATTTTTCACGTGACCTCATTTCAAGCAATCTGCGCGGAACTTTTTATTCGTTGACCGGTGTGGCCAGACAGAATCGGTCCGTCGTTGAAAAACTGGCTGAAAAGCATGAAATTGCATACCATGGTGAAGTTCACGTCGGCTTCAAGGGGAAGACACCGGAGGTACAGGAGAAGCGATTGAATGTCATGGTGACCGAGATGCGGGACACCGTGGGCACCAAGGCGCTGCCGGCAGTGACCGGGTTTCGGGCGCCGACCGAGTCTTGGGACTCGAATACCGAGAAACTCTTGCGTAAGCTGGGAGTGCTCCATAACGTGACTGGACCCTCAGCGTCGGAAGGGAGGTTGCCCTTCTTTTCCGAATCAGAACCTGGACTCAAGACGGAAGATGCGATGGTCGGTTTGCCCCGCACCCAGATGGATGACTTGAACTATCTGGGTCTGAGGCTGAATGCTGCCATGGCTGAAGAACTGATTCTGCTGGATTTTGACTATGTTCGCGAAGCGGGTGCTTTAGGGGTTTTGTCAATTCACTCGCAAAATTATGAAGTCGGAGAATTGATGACCAAAATCACTCCCCCTTACCTTAAGAGGCTGCAGCAATACCGTGATGGCATCTGGACCGCGTCTGGCAACGAAATAGCCGACTGGTGGCGGACCCGTGATCGGGTGGCTTACAGACCGGCCAAAGGCGGCGGCAGGAGTCTTGCCTTTGATGTACGTTCCCCTGGCAACGTGAAGGGCATCACATTTTTTGTGACGCACCACGCGATGGATATGCCTCCAAAATCAATCAAGGCGATCGAGGGAAACTTGCCGATTCCCGAACTCAAACGTGTTGACGCCTACCATTCGGCTCTGATTTTCCGGCAGGAACTCAAAGCAGGCCACTATGCCTATAGCCTCGAGTTCTAGAGCCTGGTTCCACACTTTCCCTACTGGAAAAACCGGCTCTTAGTTGTAAGATTTCAAGTCTGTTTATAGGCATTGGAAACAATGTGTTAGCAAGCTGTCCAGCAGAGATTTCAACTGGGAGAATGACGCCGACGATCGTGAACTTGTAATCGTGTGGAAGGCGTTGGATGAAAAGATTTGAGTTTCGCCGGATCGGCGTTGCCAGTGAACAGAAAAGTTCCCGGCCGAGCTTGCATGATTGCATCGAGGCAGTGCTGCCGCTGGCAGATATTTTGATGCGCGATGTGCTTGATGGACTTGCCAGTGCTGCAAGCAGGACGACGTTCAGCAGTGCGTTTTCTGGCCCGGTCCCGCTAAGTCAGGCAATGACGGATTTGCTGTGCTGTGAAGCGTCTGTGGTGACCGAGACATTTGTTGTCCAATTGAAACTTGCTGTCTACGGCAGCAATTCAAGAGACTTTGCGATCAGTCCCATGGGGAGTTTTGCCGATCTGGAACTTCTCAGTAGCGAGCAGATTGATGCCAGTATCGAGTTTGCCCTGGCGCTGCAGGAAGTGTCCCGCGGCGTCGAAGATGTGCTGCCGGCGCTTGATGCCCTGGTCAGTAGCATCTCCGGCTGGACCACGGTTCAGCCCGTACTCAATCCGCTGAAGGTCGAGGTTTTTGTTCAGGCTTTGGTGGCGTGTTTGAAGCAGTTTGTGCCAGACCCGGATGTCCGGGCTGCATTGCTGATCCCCAGCGCAGGTCTGCTAGGCGTCAAACTGCAACAGTTCTATCTTGAAATTTGTGACTGGTTGCGCTCGCATGGCGTCGAGCCATCGTTCTCGGTTGGGACCAGCCTGGGTGGTGAAAATGCGGTGGTCGCGAGAGGACGCAACAGTTCGGTAAGCCGCAGCGTCACCACGTTTGACCGGCTGCGACGGTTGTTGTCTGGTGGGGTTCAGAGTGGCATTGGCGGCCACGGGCAGGACTTTTTGCCAACGGTGCCGTTCTCTTATGTGGCGCTGGAAGAGTTGAAGTTGATCAAACCGATGATGCGACGGTTGCGGCAACGTGAAAACCGCCTGGATGAAGTTGCAGTTACCCACAAAGAACTCGGCGTGCAGGTATTGGCAGAACAGGCCAGGCTCAGGCAATTGAGCAGGCAGTTGGGTGAGGAAGTGGTTCGTCTTATGTTGGACAAGCTCGCACAGGACGAGCGACTGCTGCCCAGGGTGCGTGGTCTCGCTGCCGAACTGGAACCGGTGCTGCTGGCAATCGCCGGTTCGGATCCCCGCTACTTCGCTGATCATCAGCACCCGGCCCGGCAGGTTCTGGACTGGCTTGTTGGTCAGGCTCGCTGCTTCGAGTCGAACGATGACCCAGGGTTGGAGCCGTTCCTGCGAGCCGTCTCAATCGCCATGGATGGCCTGAAAAGTTCAGCTACTGATGCCGCCGGTTTTGCCGTGGCTCTGCGCAGACTTCAGGATAGGCTCCAAAGCGTATCGCCGGCTTTGGCCGCCTTGTGACTTAAACGCGCTGCGGACAAGTTGTGCCGGTGGATGCGTCGATAATGCTGGTTTTACATACCGCGATTCCCCGCAAACTCAATGGCTCAATACGTATTTTCCATGAATCGCCTCGGCAAGATCATTCCGCCGAAGCGTTTCATTCTCAAAGACATCTCGCTTAGTTTCTTTCCGGGTGCCAAGATTGGCGTGTTGGGAACCAATGGTTCTGGTAAGTCGACACTGCTCAAGATCATGGCGGGTGTTGACAAGGAATTTGAAGGTGAAGCGGTTCCGATGGCCGGCTTGAATATTGGCTATCTGCCTCAGGAACCGCAGTTGGACCCCACGCAGACCGTGCGTGAAAGCGTGGAAGCGGGCATGGGGGACCTTCTGGCAGCAAAGAACCGTCTGGAAGAGATTTATGCGGCCTATGGTGAGGAGGACGCCGATTTTGATGCCTTGGCCGAAGAACAGGCCAAGATGGAGGCCATCATAGGCAGTGCCGGAGCCGATTCAGAGCATCAACTCGAAATTGCGGCTGACGCGCTGCGCCTGCCACCGTGGGATGCCACGATTGGTGTGCTGTCAGGGGGAGAGAAACGTCGCGTCGCCCTGTGCCGCCTGCTGTTGTCCAAGCCCGATATGCTTTTGCTGGACGAGCCTACCAATCACCTGGACGCTGAATCCGTCGACTGGCTTGAGCAGTTCTTGCTGCGCTATCCGGGGACGGTGGTGGCGATCACCCACGATCGCTATTTTCTCGACAATGCCGCTGAGTGGATCCTGGAACTTGATCGTGGCGCTGGAATGCCTTACAAGGGCAATTACAGTGCCTGGCTGGAGCAAAAGCAGGAGCGCCTGGCGCAGGAACAAAAGGGCGAGGAGTCACGCGCCAAAGCGCTCAAGAAGGAACTCGAATGGTCGCGCCAGAATCCGAAGGCGCGACAGGCCAAGAGCAAGGCCAGACTGGCCCGGTTTGAGGAACTGTCCGACTTCGAGTATCAAAAGCGCAATGAGACCAACGAGATTTTCATTCCGGTGGCCGAGCGCCTTGGCAATGAGGTGATTGAGTTCGTTAATGTCAGCAAGTCTTTTGGGGACAGGTTGTTGATTGACAACCTGAGTTTCAAGGTTCCCGCTGGTGCCATTGTCGGCATCATCGGGCCCAATGGCGCCGGCAAGTCAACCTTGTTCCGGATGATCGCAGGTCAGCAAAAACCTGACAGTGGCGAGGTCAAGGTAGGCTCTACTGTCAAGATGGCGTTTGTCGATCAGAACCGTGACAGTCTGGCAAACGAAAAGACGGTCTGGGAAGATGTGTCGGATGGACTTGACATACTCAATGTCGGCAAGTTCCAGATGGCCAGTCGTGCCTATTGTGGCCGCTTCAATTTCAACGGCGCTGATCAGCAAAAGCGTGTTGGCACTCTTTCAGGCGGCGAGCGTGGCCGGCTGCATCTTGCGAAAACCCTGATCGCAGGAGGCAATGTGCTGATGCTTGACGAGCCGTCGAACGATCTGGATGTGGAAACCCTGCGTGCCCTGGAAGACGCCTTGCTCGAATTTGCCGGTTCCATCATGGTGATCAGTCATGACCGCTGGTTCCTGGACCGCATTGCAACCCACATTCTGGCGTGCGAGGGTGACAGTCAATGGACCTTCTTTGACGGAAATTACCAGGAATATGAAGCTGACAAGCGCAAGCGTCTGGGCGAAGAGGGCGCCAAACCCAAGCGTATGAGGTTCAAGGCGCTGAAGTAGAGACCAGCGCCAGATCTGCGGCTGACGGCCAGTGCAGACCATCGCAGCTGAGGCTGCGCGCTGCCATGATGGCGCGTACGACAGCCATGGCCGTGACTTCAGCGGCCAGCGTGCTGAGCAATATCATGTCGGCAGACTTACCGGCTTTTCCGGTTCCCAGTGCAAACAAAGTATCGCCATCGGACAGGGTGTGGACCGGGTTGATGCTGCGGGCTAACCCATCATGTGCCACCAGCGCCAGACGGTGCGCCTGGGACTTGGTCAATACCGCATCGGTCGCAACGACGCCGATGGTTGTGTTGGTGCCGGCCATCACGGACTTCGGTGTTGCGCCGGCAAGCAGGGCGGCACGACTGTCGACCAACTGGATTCCGTCAGCGGTCCTGGCACCCGCCAGCAACTGCCCGGTGGTCGGGTTGATGACGTCGCCCAGGGCGTTACAAGCAATGAGGGCACCCATGGTAATTCCGTCCACGGTGATCGCAGCGCTACCGATGCCGCCTTTCATGGCGCGTTTCAGGCCGAAGATTTTGCCTACCAATGCGCCGGCACCTGCGCCGACATTTCCCTCCGGTGGTGGTTGGCGACTGGCTGCAACGCAGGCGGCGTAACCGGCCCGGGCATCAGGACGGATCCTGGCGTCACCTACGGGCAAGTCAAACAGAACGGCTGCCGGGACGATCGGTACGAGGCCGAACCCGACTGGCAGGCCAATCTGATTCTCCTCCAGCCACTGCATGACGCCACTGGCCGCATCCAGCCCCCAGGCGCTGCCGCCAGCCAAAACGATGGCGTGTACACGGTCTACCAGGTTCGAAGGGTGCAGCAGGTCCGTCTCGCGCGTGCCGGGTGCTGCGCCGCGCACATCGACGCCGGCCACAGAGCCCTCTGGCGTAATGATCACGGTACAGCCAGTCGGGCGCCGCGTGTCGGTGAAGTGACCAACCATCAGGCCTGCCACGTCAGTGATGGAGCCTGCCGGACTGTTCGCGGTCCTCATGTCTTGCACTTTTTTCAATGGCCCAGAATCTTGGACAGAAAGTCTTTGCTGCGTTCGTTCTGCGGGTTGCTGAAAAAATCGTTCGGATTGTTTTGTTCGACGATCTGACCCTGGTCCATAAAGATCACACGGTCCGCCACAGCCTTGGCGAATCCCATTTCATGGGTGACGCAAAGCATGGTGATGCCCTGGCTCGCCATTTCAACCATCACGTCCAGCACTTCCTTGATCATTTCGGGATCCAGCGCAGAAGTGGGCTCATCAAACAGCATGATCTTGGGTGTCAGGCAAAGCGCCCGTGCGATGGCCACACGCTGTTGCTGCCCGCCGGAGAGTTGCAGCGGGTATTTTCCGGCTTGCTCCGCGATGCGCACGCGTTGCAACTGGATCATCGCCTTTTCCTCGGCGTCCTTTTTCGGCATCTTGCCCACCCACATGGGAGACAAGGTGAGGTTCTCAAGAACCGTCAGGTGCGGGAACAGATTGAATTGCTGAAAGACCATGCCGACTTTTTTACGGATGTCATCAATCACCTTGACATCGTCGGTCACTTCAGCGCCGTCAACAAACAGGCGCCCCTGTTGATGTTCTTCAAGTCGGTTGATGCAGCGGATCAGGGTCGATTTTCCGGAACCCGAAGGTCCGCAGATGACGATGCGTTCGCCCGGCGCCACGCTCAGATCGATGTCGCGCAAGACGTGGAAATTGTTGCCGTACCACTTGTTCAGCTTTTCGAATTTGATAATGGGTTCTGACATGATGAATTCTTGAATGAGGTCTCGTTGATTCGATGCACTTTAAACAGGTGGGGCTTCAGCGCTGCGTGCCGCGGTTGACCTGCTTCTCGATCCACAGGCTGTAGCGCGACATGGAAAAACAGAAAATGAAATAGATCATGGCGATGAAAAGATAGCCCTCGATCCGGAACGGGCGCCAGTTGGCATCGGAATTCATGGCCATGCCCATGGCACCCGTCAGTTCGTACAAACTGACAATAGCCACCAGCGATGTGTCCTTGAAAGTCGAAATGAAGTTGTTCATGATTCCTGGTACCACCATGGCCAGGGCCTGCGGCAGAACAATCTTACGTTGTGTCTGCCAGTACGACAGACCCAAGGTGGCGGCCGCCTCAATCTGACCCTTTGGGATCGCCTGCAAGCCGCCGCGGATGACTTCTGCCATGTAGGCTGCAGCAAACAGCGTGATGCCCGCCAGCACACGCACCAGTACGTCGATCGAGAATCCCTGCGGCATCAAGAGGGGGAACATGAAGGACGCCATGAATAAAACCGAGATCAGCGGCACGCCACGGATAAGTTCGACATAGATGGTGCACAAACTGCGAATGGCTGGCATGCCGGAGCGGCGACCCAAGGCGATGAACAGGGCCAGCGGGAAGGCCATCGTCATGCTCAGAGACGCCAGCAAAATCGTCAGCGGCAGACCACTCCACAGATCGGTATCTACCTTGGACAAGCCCAACACGCCACCGCGCATCAGCACAAAGTAGAACGACAGACCAAGCACCCAGACTGCGGCCAGCCAGGGCTTCCAGCAGGCGCGCATGCAACTGGCAATGATCAGCGTCAGCAGGATCACGGTGCAGACCAGGGCACGCCAATGCTCCGTAAAAGGGTAACGACCGAAAATGATGAAGCGGAACTTTTCACGAACGACACCCCAACAGGCGCCACTAGCTTCGTGGCAGACTGTATAGTCCGCTACCCAGACCGCATCCAAAAGGGCCCATCGAAACAAAGGCGGCAACAAGGCCAGCAGGACCGCACCGATGGCAAGCGTGCCAAGCCCGGTTTTCCAGTCGTTGAACAGATTGATCCGGCACCAGGAGATCCATCCCTCGGTCGAGATGGGAGCAGGTCGGGCGCCGACCGATTGAAACGTTTGCACACTCATGGTCTGGTCCTTAACGTTCTTTGATGGCGGCACGGGCGTTGTACCAGTTCATGAGTAAGGAGGTGAACAGGGAGGTGCTCAGGTAAACCAGCATGATGATGGCAATGCACTCTACAGCGCGCCCCGTCTGGTTGATAGCTGTGTTGGCAATGGAAACCACATCCGGGTAGCCGATAGCCACTGCCAGAGACGAGTTCTTGGTCAGGTTCAAAAATTGATTGGTCATCGGAGGAATGATGACGCGCAAGGCCTGCGGCAGCATCACCAGGCGCATCGACTGGCCACGGGTCAATCCAAGCGCGCTGGCCGCCTCGGCCTGACCTGCCGCAACTGACTGGATGCCGCTTCGAACCACCTCTGCCACAAAGGCTGCCGTGTAAATGGTCAGCCCCAACAGCATTGACAGGAACTCAGGCGTCAGCGATCCGCCATGTTCCACTGCAAATTCACCCTGTAAGGGTTTATCCAAAGCGGTCGGCGCGCCGCCCAGGAGCCAGCCCATCACGCCCAATACCAGGACAATTGCAAGCGGCAACAGGAACATGCTCTGGGGCCGTCCCGTCTGTTCGAATCTGCGGCGCGCAAAGCGGCGGTAGGCCCAGGCTGCGATCAGACCGGTCATCATGCCAATGGCAGCCCATACATGGCCGTCGGCCCATACCGGAATCGGAAAGTTGAGTCCGCCCTTGCTGAGAAATACCGCTCCCACGATCCACGGTTGGTTGGCTGCCGGAAGAACTTCGGTAAACATCAGGTACCACATGAGCAACTGCAGCAGGACCGGAATATTGCGGAAGAATTCGACGTACGCAACGCATAGGCCACGGACCAAGGCATTTCGTGAAAACCGTCCGACGCCAATGAGGGTGCCTAGCAGTGTCGTGAAAATGATTCCGATGACGGCAACTCGCAGCGTGTTGACCATGCCGACCAGGTAGGCACGCCAGTAGGGCTCGCCGGAATCAAAGGCGAACAGGCTCTCGCCAATGTCAAAGCCGGCCGAGCCGGTCAAAAAATCAAAACCACTCTGAATACCGCGTGCCCGCATATTGGTGGCGGTGTTGTTCGCGAGATAAAGGACCATGATGCCAATGACGGCGACTGCGACGATCTGGTAAACCAGGGAACGAAACGCCTGGCTGCGCCACGACCAGGGCTTTTTTGGCGGTGAGTGGGAAGTCGCTGTCATGGGATTTCTTGGATTGAGTTGCGATACTTTTGAAATGGAAAAGGGCAGCGCAAGATGCATCTGCCCTTGAATATTGAACAGGGTACTGGCATGGCCTGCACCCTGTTCAGCTGCCACTTAACGGATCGGCGGGGCGTACTGGATGCCACCCTTGTTCCATTGATTGTTCAAGCCGCGGGGCAATTGCAGTGCTGATTTTGGGCCCACATTACGTTCGAAGATTTCGCCGTAGTTGCCGGTTGCCTTGACCGCACGTGCCATCCATTCCTTATCCAGGCCCAGCAGTTTCCCGGTGTCTTCTGTCGTCCCGAGGATACGACCTATTACCGGGTCCTTGCTATTGGCTTTGAGCTCATCGACATTGGCTGCGGTAACGCCGTACTCCTCGGCTTCAAGCAGACCATAGATCACCCATTTGACGATCGCTGCCCACTCGTCATCACCACGACGAACCAATGGCCCGAGCGGCTCCTTCGAAATCAATTCCGGCAAGATCAGGTGGTCAGCCGGATTTTTGGCCGACTTGTTGCGGACCGAAGCCAGACCGGAAGCGTCCGTGGTGTACGCCACACAGCGACCGGAGAAATAGGCACCTTCTACTGCGTCAAGTTTTTCAAAAACAACAGGTTTGACATTCAATCCGTTGGCCTTGGAAAAATCGGTCAGGTTCTTCTCGGTCGTTGTGCCGGACTGGACGCAAATGGTTTGGCCCTTGAGCTGTTTGGCATTCTTGATCTTGCTCTTGACTGGCACCATGAAGCCCTGGCCGTCATAGTAGGTAACGGCGGTCTGGCTCAACCCGAGCGACGCGTCTCGTGTCAAGGTGAAGGTGGTGTTGCGCGAGAGAACGTCAATCTCACCCGACTGCAGTGCGGTAAAGCGGGCCTGGGCAACCAGCGGAACATACTTCACCTTTTCGCTGTCGCCCAAAGTGGCGGCAGCCACCGCGCGGCACACATCAACGTCAATGCCGGCCCATTTTCCACCAGAGTCTGCGGCACTGAAACCAGCCAAACCAGTATGTACGCCACATATCACCTGGCCACGCGCCTTGATTCCATCAAGCGTTTTGCCTGCCTGCGCCGGGGTCGCTGCCATGGCACCCATGGCGGCCACAACGGCGACGATGGTTTTAAGATTGTTCAGATGCATTTACGTTACTCCAGATAAAAAGTTGAATCAACAAAATTGGCGCACAAGCGCACGCCGAGAGTTACCCCAGAAGCCAACTTTAACAGCCGCCGTAAGGCGCACGCATCGGGGTTTACTCTTGCAGCAAATGCAAAAACTTCAGCGGTATGTGCATCCCTGGCGACTATGCAAGCTGAGATCAAGCACGTATCGTGCCAAGAATTGCAAGTTGCTTGCGGTTTCCGGGAATGCAGCATCGTGCCAATCAGGCCTCGTGGCAGTTGCCCCCTGTTATCGGAAATTGTTGGCGAATATCAAGCCAAACTCTAGTCCGTTCGTTCCGGCGAGACTGCTGCAGGTGGGAGACACGGCCGTCAAGCCGGAAAGGCACGGTTGGTCTCGATTGAGAGACCAGTAATGCAGGCCTCCAAGTCCGTTTGTCGCGACAAATCGCCCGAGCGTGCGCGCGTCGTGCAAGGAAAAGATGTTGTCTATTACATCGTTGACGCCAATCATCGGCGTTAGCTCAATGCGCCGCATGGGCACACTGAATTGACGGCTGAAATTTTCGGCCACCAGGATAGCGGATGCTGCCATATTGCACCTGTTAGATTCGACAACGCAATTGTCAGACTTGGCTTCACCGTAGTTCATGACCATCAGATTGATAAAGTAGTTCTTGAGGCCAACCTCGGAAATTGCTTTCATCACCTGTTTGCCGAGCGAGTTCAAGGTGGCCTTGCCATCCTCCGCCGATACCTGCGTCGCCAGAGTGAAACTTAGGCGTAGGTGGGGGTGCCGTTGGGTCGCGTGCTGCGCCTGGGTAAGCAGGTTCTTGATGTCCATTTCAGATTGACCGGATTCGATATCGAAGTCAACTCCCAGCAAATGGCGAGATCCATAGCGAGCGATGAACTTTTCCATGCCTTGCTCGCTGCTGCAAGTAAAGATGCCCGCCGTGCCGCCCGTTGAAATAACGTAGTCGATGCCACTGCGCTGAAATGACTTGATGTTCGAGTCAGCGATTGCCTGACCAGCAACCCCGTTCCAATGCTCGTTGCCGCATTCGCCGGTCGCGAATGCGAGCGTCAGCGCCTTGATACCTTCGGGGACAGGTCTGGCTGGTGATTCAAGCCAGTTCAGGTTGAAGGTGGATGACGACGACTTTGTTGTCGGCGCTAAGGACGGCAATGGAATATTGACGTCAAGGTAAGGGCTAAAAAGAAATTCGGTCATCGCGCAGCGAGTTGATGACAGGCAACTGTAAAACTCAGATGTCGCAGGGACGGTCAAACCCATGGTCGCGATGACATACAGAGACAGTGCCATATGTGCGAGCACGGTCTTTGAAGTGGCAGATGTTTTCATATGTTTGAAGGCATATTGAACCACTTTGTAGCAAGCCTCTGGGTACGAGATATTCTTTCAGTTCGCTTTTCCGATTGCTGAATTTTCGGGAGCACAATTTGCCTTTTGTGTCTCTTTATTGGAATGTATTATGGATCGTCGCCGATTTCAGGAGGACAATTTTGGCGTGGTACCGCCTGACAGTATTGGGATTTGTCCACAACGCATTCGACGCTTGATTGACGCTCTGCAGGCGGAGGTGGACCGTCAGCGCCTGCCCGGTGCCGTGGTGTTGATCGCACGCCACGGAAAATTGGCCTTGTTTGAAAGCCTGGGTGTGCTGGATCCGGCGACTGGCGCACCAATGGCGCGGGATGCGATCTTTCGCATTTACTCGATGACAAAGCCTGTGGTTTCAGTGGCCGCCATGATGCTGATGGAGCAGGGCAAGTTGTTGCTGAGCGATCCGGTCGCCAGGTACCTGCCAGAGTACGCCAATCAAAAAGTGGCGCGTCAGGTGGAGGGAGTACTCCATTTGCAGGAAGTACGGCAGTTGGCGACGGTTCAGGACTTGTTGCGGCACACTGCCGGCCTGACCTATGAATTCATGGGAAACAGCTCGGTACAGCGGCAGTATGCGCAGAACCGGATCGGCTCGCGTGAGCGAAGCAACGCCGAGTTCTCCTTGCAACTTGCTGCGTTGCCACTGATGTTTGAGCCTGGTGCGGCATGGGAATATGGGCGCTCGACCGACGTCTTGGGTCGCCTGGTCGAGGTGATCAGCGGGACCACGCTCGGTGCTTTCTTGCGAGAAAACATCTTCGCTCCCTTGGGTATGGAGGAGACCTGGTTTTCTGTGCCAGAGCAGCATCAGTACCGAATTGCTGAACCTTTCGCGCGCGATCCAGACGGTGCCATGCAGATGCGTCTGGTTGACTTGCGTGAGGATGCCGTGATGGAGTCGGGTGGCGGGGGTCTGGCGTCAACCGCGCTTGACTACGCACGCTTCCTGCAGTTCCTGTTGAATCGGGGTGAACTCGATGGTGTGCGCTTGCTCGGATCGCGGACCGTGGCCTACATGACCTCAGATCATCTTGGATCCATTCCAGTAAACAGTGGTGCTTCGCGCGAATTGCTTCCCCTGGGCTACGGCTTTGGCCTCGGGTTTGCGGTTCGCAAGGAAGCAGGCCTGGCCCCGGAGCCGGGGTCCGTCGGTGCCTACTATTGGGGCGGGATGGCCGGGACCACTTTCTTTGTAGACCCGGCGGAAGATCTATTTGCCTGCCTGATGTTGCAGGCACCCAATCAGCGTGAGTACTACCGCAGGCTTTTTAGAAACCTGGTTTACGCCACGCTGCTGGACTAGGGCGAGCAGCCCCACCCACCCAGGGCAGGGCTTGCCGACAGGGGCTACAGATTGTCAGTGAAACTGCGCAATTTGTCGGAGCGCGACGGATGCTTGAGCTTGCGCAGCGCTTTGGCCTCAATCTGGCGGATGCGCTCGCGCGTGACGTCAAATTGCTTACCTACTTCTTCCAGCGTGTGGTCGCTTGTCATTTCAATGCCGAAACGCATGCGCAGCACTTTGGCTTCGCGCGGCGTCAGGCTGTCCAGAATGTCTTTCACCACATCGCGCAGACCCGCCTGCATGGCAGCCTCCATTGGCGCCGTGTTGGCGCTGTCTTCAATGAAGTCGCCCAAGTGCGAATCGTCGTCGTCGCCGATCGGCGTCTCCATCGAGATCGGCTCCTTGGCGATCTTCATGATCTTACGGATCTTGTCTTCAGGGATCTCCATCCGTTCTGCCAGCACACTTGCGTCGGGCTCAAAGCCGAACTCCTGCAGATGCTGGCGGCTGATGCGGTTCATCTTGTTGATGGTTTCGATCATGTGCACCGGGATGCGGATGGTGCGCGCCTGGTCTGCGATCGAGCGCGTGATGGCTTGGCGTATCCACCAAGTGGCATAGGTGGAGAACTTGTAACCACGGCGGTATTCGAATTTGTCCACTGCCTTCATCAGGCCGATGTTGCCTTCCTGGATCAGGTCCAGAAACTGCAGGCCGCGATTGGTGTACTTCTTTGCAATCGAGATGACCAGGCGCAAGTTGGCTTCGATCATTTCCTTCTTGGCAGCACGGGAGGAGGACTCGCCCTCGTTCATGCGTTTGTTGATGTCCTTGAGTTGGTCCAGCGGCACCACCACACGGGCTTGCAAATCAGTCAATTTCTGTTGCAGGTCCTGAACCGGCGGGATGTTGCGCCCCATGATGGCGCTCCAGGGCTTGCCCAGCGTGGTTTGCTTTTCAATCCATTTGAGGTTGAGCAGTTGGCTTGCAACCCTGTTGCCATGCTTGTCGCGACCACTGAAATTGGCGATAAAGTGTTCTTGGGGGTATCCGCACTTATCAACGATGATGCGCCGCAACTCCCGTTCCTTCTTGCGGATGTCGTCGACTTGAGCACGCACCATGTCGCACAACTTTTCAATCGCCTTGGCAGTAAAGCGAATTGACATGAGCTCTTCGCTCAATAGCTTCTGCGTCTTGATATAGCTCGGTGAGCCGTAGCCTTCCCGGTCATAGATCTTGTGAATTTTCTCAAACAGGTCCCGCAACTTGTCAAACCGACTCAATGCCTCGCGCTTGAGCTCTTCGAGTTTTTTTGTCAACGCCTTGGAGCCGCCCTTGCCGTCGTCATCGTCTGCGGCGTCGAATTCGTCAAAATCCTCTTCGGCCACATAGTCGTCAGCCTCGTTGGGGTTGGAGAAGCCGTCGACCACGGTGGTGATGACGACTTTGCCTTCACGGATCTCTTCGCCCAGACGCAGAATTTCGGCAATGGTGGCGGGGGAAGCTGAAATCGCCTCCATCATGGCCATCAGTCCACCCTCAATGCGCTTGGCAATTTCGATCTCGCCCTCGCGTGTCAACAGTTCCACGGTCCCCATTTCGCGCATGTACATACGCACCGGGTCGGTGGTACGGCCGAACTCGCTGTCGACAGTGGAGAGCGCAGCCTCGGCCTCTTCCTCAGCTTCTTCTTCAGTGGCGGCCGTCGGACCATTGTTGTTGAGCAACAGTGTCTCTGCGTCCGGTGTCTGTTCATACACGGCCACGCCCATGTCGTTAAGCATGGAGATCACGACTTCGAGCGTTTCTGCATCCACCAGTTTGTCAGGCAGGTGATCTGAAATTTCTCCATGGGTCAGGTAGCCGCGGGTCTTGCCCAGTTTGATCAGAGCTTTCAGACGCAGACGCCGCTTGGCGATATCCTCCTCCGAGAGCACGGTCTCATCCAGGCCAAACTCCTTCATCAGCGCGCGCTCTTTGGCTTTGCTGATCTTCATGCGAAGGGGTTTGACCTTCTCGCCGGTCGTGATCGGCTCTCCGACCAGGTCGGCTTCGATATCTGCCATCTCCTGGTTGTCCGCAGCGCTAGGGCCTGTCGCCAGCTTTGGTTTGCGACCCCGTTTGGCGCCGGTCGCACCGGTTGCGCCGATCTGAGCCAAGGGGGCTTTCGGCGGCCGACCCGGCTTCTTCTTCAAGATTGGATCGCTGGTTGGTGCCAGAGCGGCAGTCTTTTTTGCTTCAACGATGATGGTTTTGCCGGCAGGCTTGGACGCAGTTGCCACCTTGACTCTTGATTCAGGCACGTTGGCGCCATGTTGGGGAGTCGTCCTTGTCACGGCTTTTGCGGGAGCGGATTTGGCAACGCTCTTCGGTTTGACTTTGGTGCCGGACCGCGTGCTGGATTGGACGGGCTTCTTGGAGTTTTGAGCAGGCATGAAAAACCTCAGAATTTAGAAAACAGACGCATTCAACAAACCCAATCAACGCACTATGCGAGAAACGTTGTCTGAGTGGCGGCAAAAAAATATCTCAGAGGGCAAGATCTGCGGGCGAACATTTGGTATGCAGTCCTTGCGAAAAATAGCCAGTTGTGAACCATGTCAGCGTTTGGCCGGGCCGGAGGTGCTGCTGTCGCTCTTGCCGAGAATCGGGTGTTGGATTATACCATCAGCTTGGCGCCAGATCGGCTTGATCTGGCGCCGCGGACAGGCTGGCTTCCAACTGACGTCGGCGTGCCAGCAATTCGCGGTAGCGAAGCAGGGCGGATGGGTCCGCCTTGGCATCCTGGATGGCCTGCGTCTCCTGTACCTTCAGCCGCTCAACCAGCATCCGGTTCAGGAGATTGCGCAATTCGGCAAGTGTTGCA
The DNA here is from genome assembly GCA_007280205.1 of Comamonadaceae bacterium. Classification (GTDB taxonomy): domain Bacteria; phylum Pseudomonadota; class Gammaproteobacteria; order Burkholderiales; family Burkholderiaceae_C; genus Rhodoferax. The sequence goes on along the minus strand of QYPX01000070.1, from coordinate 39,437 downwards.
TCCGCTTCTTCGGCTGGCCCGAGTTCGTAGTCTGTCATCAGGTGGACCGCCATCTGCTCTTGATCATGTCCCCGCAGACCTTCGCGCAGTGCGACCCAAGGCTGTGCTCCGTGTTCATGCAGTTGACCCTCCAGCCAGACAAACAGGGCGCCGTGGGGCTCGGGTAGGTCGCACAGCATCGAGTGGTCCTCCGCCGACAACAGGTCCAATGCTGCCATGTGTCCCAGCAGCAATCGGGCCGCGTGGTCTGCGCGGCTCACTGGCAACGCTCGTCCCTTGAGTCGGGCGCGTCGCAAAGGATATTTGAACGGATCCTGATGTTCGCCGCCGGTGAAAGCTTTGCCGCCTTGGTGACGCCTTGAATTGACGTGCTGATTTGCATCGTTAACGGAGGTCCACAAGTCAATCAGTTCGGCGCTGGCCAGTTGCACATGGTCGGAAATTTCGGCCAATAACTGTCTCTTGAGGGCGCCATCGGGCAAGGGTGTCCACAGGGTCCGGGCACGGCTTGCCAGATGGGCGCGACCCTCTGCGGTGCTTAATTCGCAGCCTTCTCGGGCGGCATCGATCAGGAATCGGCTCAAAGGTACCGCCTCGCTGACGAAGCGTGCGAAGGCCTCTTTGCCAAACTCACGAATGAAACTGTCGGGGTCATGCTCCGACGGCAGAAACAGAAACTTGACACTGCGCACATCGCTGGCAAAGGGAAGTGCGCAGTCGAGCGCCTTGCGCGCTGCACGGCGTCCGGCATCGTCACCGTCGAAGCTGAATACGACAGAGTCAGTAAATCGAAACAGCTTTTGCAAGTGCTCGGTTGTGCACGCGGTCCCGAGCGTTGCCACGGCATTGGGAAAGCCGAGCTGGGCCAGCGCAACCACGTCCATGTAACCTTCTGTCACCAGGGCGTATCCATGTTCGCGCAGGGAATTTCTGGCTTCAAACAGGCCATACAGTTCGCGACCCTTGCTGAAAACGGGGGTCTCAGGTGAATTGAGGTATTTTGGCTTCTCATCGCCCAGCACGCGGCCGCCAAAGCCGATGCATTCACCCTTCACATTGCGGATCGGAAACATGACCCGATCCCGAAAGCGGTCGTAGCGCTTCTCGGCTGTGCCGGCTTCATCGTTCAGTATGACCAATCCGCTTTCGACCAGCAAGGGATCGTCATAGTTCGGGAAGACACTGGCCAGACTGCGCCAGCCTTCCGGGGCGTAGCCCAGCCCGAACTGCCGGGCAACGGCACCCGACAAGCCGCGCCGTTTGAAATAGTCCACCGCTCTGGCGGAGTCTTTGAGATGCTTGCGATAGGCTTGCGCCGCCTTCTCAAGCACGTCGTTCAGAGTGACCTGTTTTTGTCGTTGTTCAGCCGCCCGGGCTCGGTCCTGAGGACTGGCATCTTCTTCTGGTACCTGCAAGCCATATTTTTGAGCCAGATCCTTGACGGCTTCGACAAAAGTCATCCCCGCATGATCCATCAGGAAACTGATGGCATTTCCGTTCTTGCCGCAACCGAAGCAATGGTAGAACTGCTTGGTCGGACTGACTGAAAAAGAGGGTGATTTCTCGCTGTGAAATGGGCACAGACCGCTGAAGTTGGCGCCACCTTTCTTCAGCTGCACATAGCGCCCGACGATTTCGACCACGTCGGTGCGCGCGATCAGTTCTTGAATGAAGGTTTGGGGAATGCTCACGGTTCTTATTGTGGCGCAGTCGCACACCGACCGACGCCTGGCGCGTCATCGGTTGGGTGACGACTGTGTTCGCAGAGTCCCTAGCGCGGTGCCAGGCGAATGGCTCCGTCAAGGCGGATCACTTCTCCGTTGAGCATGTCATTTTCAAATATGTGCACGGTCAACTTCGCATAGTCTAGTGGTGTGCCCAGGCGCGATGGAAAGGGCACGCTGGCGGCCAGTGAATCCTGCACTTCCTTGGGCATGCCGAACATCATGGGGGTACCGAAGATACCTGGGGCAATGGTCATGTTGCGAATTCCGTTGCGAGCCAGGTCGCGAGCGATCGGAAGTGTCATGCCGACAATGCCACCCTTGGAGGCGCTGTAAGCGGCCTGGCCAATCTGACCGTCATAAGCAGCCACCGACGCGGTGGAGATCATCACGCCGCGCTCACCCGTCGACTCTGGAGCGTTCTTGCACATCGCGTCAGCCGCGAGGCGAATCATATTGAAGCTGCCAATCAAATTGACGGTAATGCATTTGCTGAATACGTCAAGATGGTGCGCGCCGTTCTTGCCGACTGTCTTCTCAGCTGGAGCGATGCCAGCGCAGTTGACCAAGCCCATCAGTTTTCCCATGGACACGGCCTTCGCCACGACAGCTTGCCCATCACCTTCCTGGCTGACATCGCATTTGACGAAAGCGCCGCCAATTTCCTGTGCCACCGCTTCGCCTTTTTCTACTTGCATATCGGCAATGAGCACCTGGCCGCCCTTGCTCGCCAGCATACGGGCGGTGCCTTCGCCCAAACCCGATGCGCCACCCGTAACGATGAATACCTTGCCTGCAATGTCCATAGTGATCTCCAAAAACAATTGACGTTAACGTAAACGTCAATTATCACTCATCCGGGATTTATGAAGGGCTGATGCGGTGGACAAAGAATGACTTTGCGCTTGCTGCTATACTCCCACCTCTCGGGCAATCCTTAGGCGCGTAGCTCAGCTGGTTAGAGCACCACCTTGACATGGTGGGGGTCGTTGGTTCGAGTCCAATCGCGCCTACCAAATTCCTTTTTTCACGCAATCTCAGGGTAAACCTTGGGATGCTGCGTTGGGGTGTTCCCTAAAATGTGCTGCAGTGCAATACATTTTTGATGGCCTCAATCCAGGCCACTGGAGTTCCCATGCAAAGCAAGAAAACTGCAGACGCAAAAGTCACGCAGCGTGTCATCAAGAAGTATCCTAATCGCAGGCTGTATGACACTGCCACTTCAAGTTACATCACTTTGGCAGAAGTCAAGCACCTGGTGATGGGCAACGAGCCCTTTACTGTGCGCGATGTCAAGACCGGAGAGGATCTGACGCGAAGCATCTTGCTTCAGATTATTCTTGAGGAAGAATCTAATGGCTCTCCCATGTTTACCGCTCCGGTGCTGGCCAGTGTGATCCGCTTTTACGGAAATGCGATGCAGGGTTTTATGGGCGGCTATCTGGAGAAGAACATTCAGACTTTGATGGAGGTGCAGGCGAAGTTCTCTGAGCAAACCAAAGGATTGAGTCCTGAAATGTGGACACAGTTCCTGGCTGCCGAGTCTCCTGCGCTACAGGGCATCATGGGAGGCAGCTTGGAGCAATCTAGAAGCTTGCTGCAGCAGATGCAGGAACAAATGCAGAAGCAGACCGGTCAAATGCTGGGTGCCTTCGGGATCAAGCGCTGATCGGACAATGAATGCAGGGAAATTGAGTTAATGGATGTAGTTATTGACAACAGCGATCACACGGCCAGGGTTGGCTTCGTCAGCCTGGGTTGTGCCAAGGCACTGACGGACTCGGAACTGATTCTTACGCAACTGACTGCAGAGGGTTACCAGACCTGTAAGACATTTCAGGGGGCTGATCTTGTTATTGTGAATACCTGTGGCTTTATTGATGACGCGGTCAAGGAGAGCCTGGACACGATTGGTGACGCCCTGGCAGAGAACGGCAAGGTTATCGTGACGGGTTGCCTCGGTGCCAAAACACTGGCGGATGGAGCCAATTGGGTGCGACAGTTGCACCCAAGGGTGCTGGCGGTTACCGGACCGCAGGCGACACGGGAGGTGATGGATGCAGTGCATACACATTTACCTCGACCGCATCGTCCATTTTTGGACCTGGTTCCAAACTCGTTTGGTATTGCGGGGGTGAAACTCACACCCGGCCACTATGCCTATATAAAGATCAGCGAGGGGTGCAACCACCGCTGCACCTTTTGTATCATTCCGTCAATGAGGGGTGATCTCGTATCGCGACCGATTGGCGACGTGCTGCGGGAAGCCAGAGCCTTGTTTGAGGGCGGTGTCAAGGAGTTGCTGGTGATCAGTCAGGATACCTCAGCTTATGGGGTCGACGTTCAATACCGAACAGGCTTCCATGAGGGCAGGCCGATCAAGACGCGATTGCTGGAACTGGTGCAGGCTCTTGGTGAAATGGCTGAGCCATTTTCTGCTTGGGTACGCTTGCATTACGTCTACCCCTATCCCAGTGTTGATGAGTTGATACCGCTGATGGCCGAGGGTAAGGTCTTGCCGTATCTGGATGTTCCATTTCAGCACAGTCACCCGGATGTACTCAAGCGCATGAAGCGACCCGCCAGTGGCGAGAAAAATCTTGAACGCATCCAGCGTTGGCGCGAAATTTGTCCACAAATCGTGGTTCGCAGCACTTTCATCGCTGGCTTTCCGGGCGAGACCGAGGCCGAATTTTCCCATTTATTGGACTTTATGCAGGAGGCGCGAATTGATCGTGCCGGCTGTTTTGCCTACAGTCCCGTGCAAGGCGCAGCGGCCAACGATCTCCCAGGTATGCTGCCACCTGAAGTCAGGGAGGAGCGGCGTGCGCGTTTCATGGCGGTGGCTGAGGCTGTGTCAGTGGCCAAACTGAGGCAGCGCCTTGGTTCTACGATGCAAGTCCTGGTAGATGCGGCGCCAGGCCTTGGCAAAAAGGGCGGCTTGGGACGGAGCTACGCCGACGCCCCGGAGATTGACGGCGTGGTGAAGTTGCTGCCACCAGAGAAAATCAGTAAAACTCTGAAGGTAGGTGAATTTACTCGAGCCAGGGTGGTTGGAACCGACGGTCACGACCTTGTTGCTCAGCCCTTTTGAAGGCCTGCTGTTTCAGCAGGCTGCAGGACAACAAAAAAGCCGCCTGGAGTCAAGCGGCTTGTAAGCAAAAAACATCCCGGAAAGCTTGTCAAAGTCTACCGGATTTCAACTATATTGGTGCCCAGGAAGGGACTCGAACCCCCACGAAGTTACTCGCTAGTACCTGAAACTAGTGCGTCTACCAATTCCGCCACCTGGGCATCTCAGGAAAGTGAGTGATTGTATCAAAAATACCAGCCAAACCAGCGGCCTGCTGGACGAAGTTGAAGGAACGGTTCAAGGTCATCGTGACGGTCACGGGTTTGTTTCCCGTGATGACGGTGAGTCTGATATCTATTTGCCGCCCAACGAAATGCGTGCCGTGTTGCACAAGGACCGCGTCAGGGTCCGTATCGTGCGCAGTGACCGCAAGGGACGCCCCGAAGGCCGTGTGCTCGAAATCGTCGAACGGACCAATGATTCGATCATTGGCCGCCTCTTGCTCGAGAGCGGCATCTGGATCATGGTTCCGGAGGACAAGCGTTACGGTCAGGACGTACTGATTCCGAAGGCTGCAACCGGAGCCGGCAAGGCGGGGCAAGTCGTTGTCGTTGAATTGACCGAAGCCCCTTCGCTGTATGGCCAGCCGGTAGGGCGTGTCACTGAGGTGCTTGGCGAAGTCGATGATCCGGGTATGGAGATCGAAATTGCGGTGCGCAAGTATGGCGTGCCGCATGAATTCTCTGCGGCCTCCATTGCGCTGGCCCGCACGCTGCCGGAGAAGGTGCGAACGGGCGACAAGTTGCATCGTGTCGATCTGACCGACGTGCCACTTGTCACGATCGATGGGGAAGATGCGCGTGATTTCGATGACGCCGTTTATTGTGAGCCAGTGAAAATCGGCAAAGGAAAGTCTGCCGAGCAGGGCTGGCGTTTGCTGGTCGCGATTGCCGATGTCAGTCACTATGTGGAAAACGGATCGGCCATCGATGTTGAAGCCTATGACCGCGCGACCAGTGTCTACTTTCCACGCCGCGTGATCCCGATGCTGCCCGAGAAGCTGTCCAATGGGCTGTGTTCACTCAATCCTGAAGTCGAACGTTTGTGTATGGTGTGCGACATGATGGTGAGTGTCGAGGGTGAGGTGTCGGCTTATCAGTTTTATCCGGCCGTCATCTGGAGTCACGCACGCTTTACCTATACCGAGGTTGCAGCTATCCTGGCCAATACGCGCGGGCTGGAGGCTGTAAAACATCAGGACAGGGTGACGGATCTGATCAATCTGCACGGTGTCTATGAGGCACTGCACAAGTCGCGCGTGCGCCGCGGAGCGGTCGACTTTGAGACGGTCGAGACGCAGATCGTGTGTGACGAGACAGGCCGTATTGAGAAAATCGTGCCGCGTACACGCAACGATGCGCACAAACTGATTGAAGAGGCCATGCTGGCAGCCAATGTCTGCAGTGCCGACTATATTGGCCAGAGCAAGCACGCCGGCCTGTTCAGGGTGCATGAAGGTCCGACACCCGAAAAGATCGAACTTCTTCGAAACTATCTGAAAGCGACGGGCATCGCACTAAACGTCAGCGACAACCCCAGCCCAGGCGAATTTCAGGCCATTGCCGGTGCAACCAAGGACAGACCGGACGCGCAGCAGATTCATTCCATGCTCTTGCGCTCCATGCAACAGGCGATTTACACGCCGGTGAACAAGGGACATTTTGGTTTGGCATTTGATGCCTACACGCATTTCACAAGCCCTATTCGACGTTATCCTGATCTGCTGGTACACCGGGTCATTAAAGCCATTCTGGCCAAGACCAAGTACCAGTTGCCAGTACTTCCGATTCCCGGCGAAGCCCACGCGAAGCTGACACGGCGACTTGAAAAAGGGCTGGCCGCGCGTGTTGCCGAGCCGGGACAAAAAACCAAAAAACTCAGTCATGAAGCCCAGGGCTGGCTGGCAGCCGGCCTGCATTGCAGCGCCAACGAGCGGCGTGCCGATGAGGCCAGCCGGGACGTCGAGGCTTGGCTCAAGTGCAAGTACATGCGTGAGCACCTTGGCGAGGAGTACGCAGGGGTCGTGAGTTCGGTGACGAGTTTCGGAATATTCGTCACCCTCGACGCCATGTACGTGGAAGGATTGGTGCACATCACCGAACTGGGTGGTGAGTACTATCGTTTTGATGAAGCACGACAGGAGCTGCGTGGCGAGCGCACCGGCATGCGTTACGCGATCGGTTCGCGAGTCAAGGTGCAGGTTAGTCGGGTTGATCTGGATGGCCGCCGGATTGATTTTCTCCTGGTGCATGAAGGCGAGGCTCTGGTCGCACGGGCGATGAAAGACAAAGAGGCTGTGCGTGTGGATCGCGGTCCGGATGACAGCAGCGACGAACCGGACCGATCGGGGGCCAAGCGTGCCACCAGGAAGGTCTCCGAACCCTTGGCGCGCGTGTCAAAATCGGGCGCAAGGCTACCCAAAACAAGTGCCAGGCCGGTTGGCGTCAAGGGCAAGGAAAAAGGCCATAAATCACGTCGCCGGTCTTGAACGGACCGGGCATCCATTTTCAGGAAAGAACATGATTTCAAGTTCGAAGGTCGCGATTGTGACGGGTGCGGGCACTGGTATTGGCAGGGCTGCGGCCCTGGCTTTACTTAAGGATGGGTATCGGGTCGTGCTGGCTGGCCGACGTCCGGGACCGCTGGCCGAAGTGCTAACGCTTGGTGGTGCGGGCGAAAACGGCCTCGCCGTGCCGACTGACGTGTCTGATCCTGAATCGGTGAGGGCGTTGTTTGATACGGCGGTTGCGCAATTTGGCCGCGTCGATGTTTTGTTCAACAACGCCGGGGTTGGCGCACCGGCCATCCCACTGGAAGACTTGACGCTGGCGCAGTGGAAGTACGTCGTGGACATCAACCTGACGGGAATGTTTCTTTGTCTGCAGCAGGCTTTTCGGGTGATGAAGTCGCAAACGCCACGTGGTGGGCGAATCATCAACAACGGGTCTATTTCGGCAACCACACCGCGCCCCAACTCGATAGCCTACACGGCAACCAAGCATGCGGTCAAAGGCCTGACCAAGACCGCTTCTCTGGATGGCCGCCAGTACGATATAGCCGTTGGTCAGATCGACGTAGGCAATGCAGCTACCGAGATGGTGCAGCGGATGACGGCGGGCATTGAACAGGCCAACGGTGAGATAGCGGTTGAACCAACGATGGATGTCAACATAGTCGGTCAATCAGTACTCTACATGGCCAACCTGCCGCTGGAAGCGAATGTCATGTTCCACACGGTAATGGCGACCAAGATGCCGTTCGCCGGCCGAGGCTGAACTCGTCGCTTTCAGTCTGGCAAAGCGCGATGCAGGTTGCAAGTACCGATTGACTAGGCGCAGTTCGACAGCGCTCCAGCGGTCAACGGGATTTGCGCGGGCCATCGGTCCGCAGACAGACCATGCCAATAGACGGCGTCGCAGGCAGCCAGGAAAGAGGTCCGCTGAGCCGCCAGCCGCGCGCCTATCATTCCGGCAAGGACATCACCGGTGCCGGCAGTGGCCAATCTGGCATTGCCCGTCGGATTGATGACAGGCGTCTGTCCGGGTGACGCGATGATCGTGCCTGAGCCCTTGAGAACGACCGTGCAGTTGAAGCGCCGTGACAATTCCCCGGCGACCTGCAGTCGATTGGATTGCACATGTTGCGCACTGCTGTTCATCAATCGGGCGGCTTCAAGGGGGTGCGGGGTGAGTACCGTGCTCAGCTGGCGAGTAGCGCGCTGGCACAACAAAGTCTGCAATTGGGTGTCACTGGCGAGGGAATTGAGGGCATCCGCGTCAATCACGAGGGCAGCAGAGCTTGCCAGTATCCTTGCCAATGGCTCGCGCACGGCATCACCGCCGCCGCAGCCTGCCACGACCGTCATCAATCTGAAATCGAGGGAATCGACAGCCCTGAACATCAGCTCAGGGCGCTGCGTGTCGAAGGCAGGGTCGTTGCGCTGGAGCAGGCCGACAAATACCCGCCCGGCGCCTGCGTGAAGGGCCGCAGATGCAGCCAGCAGGGCCGCGCCCGTCATGCCGGGCGCGCCGCCAACCACGGCAACGTCACCAAAGCTACCTTTGTGTGATGCGTGAAGTCGCGGTGTGTCAACCGGTGCACCGGCCAGCCAGGCCTCTGGAGCTAAGACTTCTTCGGTGATGTTGCATTGCGAGACCGCCAGGTCATCGAGCCACACTGTCCCCGAACTGTCTCGCCCATGGGCCGTGAAAAGTCCTGGCTTGAGTGTGAGCAGGCTCAGTGTGTGATCGGCTTTGACGCAGTGTTGCATCACCGCGCCAGAATCTGCGAGCAGTCCGGTTGGAATGTCTACTGCCAGAACGGTTGCAGAACTGTGGTTGATGTGTTCTATCCAGTCCGCCATGGTCCCTTGCGGAGCACGGCTGCCACCAACACCCAACAGGGCGTCGATACAACAATCAAAGTCGGACGGAGGTCCTTCGGTGAAATCGATACCTGCTGCGCAGGCGCGTGCATAGGATGCCGCAGTGTCTGGTTGCACAGTGTCAGGTTTGCCCAGCCAAGTGACAAGGACCGACTTGCCCCAGCGCGTGAGGTGAAGCGCCGCCTCCAGGCCGTCACCACCATTGTTGCCGGGACCACAGGCAATCCAGATCCGCCTGCTGTGCGGGGCAATCGCCATGGCGAGCTGGGCCACCGCCATTCCAGCGCGTTGCATCAGTGTGTGAAGTGGCAAGGCGGTTTGCGCCAAGCCTTCCATGCGGCGCGTTGCCTCAACGCCGTACAAGGCGTGGCGCTGGCGGAAGTCAACTTTTTGCACAGGGCTTAAAACTCGTAACTTTCCCCTTCCCGAGCCAGTCGATAGTCCGGCCCGCCCGGGTGCGGAGGATGGTCGGCCAGAACCTTCTGAAAGACGGCATCCAGCGCTGCGTCACTTCGAGTGGGTTCATGGTGAGTGCAAAACAGAACCTGCGCCCCGGCATGCAAGGCATATTGAATGCTTGAGCTGAAAGTTCCGTGGCCCCAACCCTTCTTGGCAGGATATTCCTGTTCTGTATAGGAACAGTCTGCAATCAGCACATTGACCCCGCGCATGGCGTCAAGAATGGCATGGTGTCGTTGGTCAACCAGAATCTGGTACTCGGCATGTTCCTTGTCAGTTGGTTCGTAAATATTATGCGGGGGTTCGTGATCGCCGGTAAAGAAAATCGACTTTCCGTTGGCTTCAATTCGGTATCCAAAATTGACGACGGGGTGGTTCATCAAAAAGGGCGTGATGGTGGCTGAACCGATACGAATACTTTCTTCTGGGGTGAGTGTCACATATTCAATGCGTGCTTTCATCTCCGCTTCGCGCACCGGGAAATAGCTGTACTGCAACTGAACCGACATCACCTGCTCGACGCCTTTGCCGGCGACCGGGTCGTAGGCGCCATGCAGGCGCATCAGGTTGCCGGGAATAAAGTTGGGCGCAAAAAACGGCAAACCCTGAATATGGTCCCAGTGTGTATGAGAAATCAGTACGTTGGCGGTCAGAGGCATTTCGCCGAGCAGGGTTTGGGACAGCGGAAAAATACCGGTACCCGCGTCGATGATGATCAGTTCATCGCTGTCGGTGCGTACTTCGATGCAGGTTGTGTTGCCACCGTAATAGGCGGTGGCCGGGCCGGGAGAAGCGATGGAACCGCGCACGCCCCAGAATTTGACCTTCATAGCCTGTCCTGAAAATTATGAAAATAGCGGGGCATCTCAAAAAACGACGTCAAGCAAAAATGATGGGGTTGTCTGGGCGCGACTGCGAACTTTTGCAGGATTATGCGCGTAGTCACTGGGCTGCGTAGTCGGTCGGATCCAAATCCGGTTTCTTTCCGCCAATCAGGTCGGACAGGATCCTGGCTGAGCCGCAACTCAGCGCCCAACCGCTGGAGCCGTGTCCAAGATTGAGCCAGATTCCAGTAATGCCGCTGGCACCCACCATCGGGGGGCCATCGGGCAGCATCGGTCGTGCACCCTTCCATTCCTGAACGCCGTTCGAGAGGCTGGCGGCACCGGGAAACCAGTCATGCAAAACCTTGTACAGGGTTTGCAGCGAACTTGGTCGCTTCCTGTCAATCGAGCCGCCAATCTCCGCGCTGCCGGCCACTCTGACGCGGTTACCAAGACGCGAAATTGCCACCTTGTAGCGTTCATCCATGACCGCACTGATGGGCGAGTTGATCGGTTCGCGTATTGCTGCACTGATCGAGTAGCCGTGGACCGCCGTCAAGGGAATGCTCAAACCCAGGGGCTTCAACAACCGGACCGAGTCGATGCCGGCGCAAACCACGGCTGCGTCGAAGGACCGAGGCAGGCTTTCTCCGGCGACGTTTACCGCCACGCCCATGTTGCCGCTGACGTTGATGACGTCGGTGTTGAAGGAAAACTCGACGCCACGACGTTGTGCTTCACTCTTCAACATCAGTGCGAACTGCCGACAGTTTCCTACCTCGTCGTCGGGCAAATGTATGGCACCATGGAAAACCATGTCAGGATTGAGCGCTGGTTCAACTTTTCGCGCGTCGGCCGCGCTGATTTCCTTGAAGGTCACACCAGCATCACGCAGCACCTGCAGTCCGGGTTGCACCATCTTGCTGTCCCGGGCGGAGCGCAACAACACCATGTAGCCATCGCTGCGTTCATAGTCCAGTTTCAGAGTAGAGGTAATGTCGTGCAGCCGTTCCCGACTGTAGAACGCCAGACGTTGAAGTTGCGAGCGATGCACCAGATAGGTATCAAGTTTGCAGGCACGATAAAACTTCCACATCCAGATCAGATCGCGACGGGACAGCGGCAAGCTGACCTTGACCGGTGCGTAACGACTCAACAAATGCCCCAAGACCTTGCCCGGCATGCCGGGCGCTGCCCATGGCGTGACGTATCCCGGTGCGACCAGGCCCGCGTTGGCAAAGCTGGCTTCCTCGGCGGCAGCACCCCGGCGCTCCAGTACACAGACCTGATGGCCGTCGCAGGCCAACTCGTAGGCCGTTGTCACGCCAATAATGCCGGCGCCAATGACTGCAATCTTCATGAATTCCTCTGTTCAAACCTGCCACATCCGACGCCACCGGGGTCAGAACTGTCGAAGCAAGTGTTCAATTTCAAGCGCTATATTGAGCACTGAGTCGTCTTGCAGGGCGCCAGCCCAAACCATCAAGCCAACCGGTAATTCGCCACTGGCGTGGCATGGGATAGAAATGGCGCAGCCATCGAGCATGTTGATAACACTGGTGTTTCTCAGTAACAGGGAATTGGTACGAAAAAACGCATCATCACGTTGAGCGCCAGGGGCTATATCCGAAATCGGAGCTGCCACCACTGCAACGGTGGGCGATAACACTGCATCAAAACCTTGCAAACGATGCTCCATCCTGTCAATCCAGTTGCGACGTGCGAGCAGCAACTCAATGTAGTCACGCGCGCTCATGCTGGCGCCCCGTTCGATCCGTGCGGCGACTCGGGGATCGTAGGATGCCTTCTGGTTGGCCAGAAGTTGGTGGTGCCAGGCGTAGCTCTCAGCGGCGGAAAAACCGCCACTGGCTTGAATCTGCTGCAGTTCATTGATCTCCGTCAGCGCGATATCCTCGATGCGGGCGCCGGCGCGGCGCAGTAGCGTCAGAGTCCGGTGCCAGGCCTGAGAGACCGTTCGGTCCAGGCCGTCCAGCATGACGGCATTGGCAATACCCAGGCGGTAGGCTGACAGGGGCGCCGGACTGCGCACTACGCGCCGCTGCGCCAGGATTTCGTGGGTCAGCATGGCGTCATGCACGGAGCGGGTGAGGGCGCAGACCGTATCGAGCGTGCTGGACAGGGGCAGCACGCCATCGGCTGGAACCAGTCTGGCCGTGCTCTTGAAGCCGACAACACCGCAGAGCGCCGCGGGAATCCGGATCGAGCCGCCGGTATCGGATCCCAGACCGATGAACGCTGCACCGGTTGCGACAGACACAGCGGCGCCAGAGGATGATCCGCCAGGAATGCGCGGGACATCAGTGGCCGCGGGATTGTGTGGAGTGCCGAAGTGGGGGTTGATGCCAACTCCCGAGAAAGCAAACTCGGCCATGTTGGTGCGTCCTAGGAAAGCTGCACCCGCCTGGCGGAGTCGCTCCACCGCCGTGCTGTCCCTGAGCGCCGGCAAAGCGTCGCGCAGAACCAGTGACCCGGCGCTGGTGGTTTGCCCTGCCACGTCGAACAGGTCCTTGATCGAGACCGCAAGCCCGGCTAATGGCTTTCGTGCCGAGCCGGGGTCAGCCGCAACCGCGCGCGCCTGGTCAAAGTCCGTGCTGAGAAACACATGCTTGCAACGTTCGGACTGCGCCGCGGCAATCGACTGCTCCATTTCGGCAATGGGGTCTATCTGGCTGATGCGCTGTTTTTGCAAGGAGGTGTGAAGGTCTGGCAACATGAAAAGCGGTCGGTCTGTGCTATAGTCCTTGGGTTCTGCGGAGGGGCCAAAGTGGCTGCTTGCCGAACAAATCAGCAAACCAGTTTATTCAAGGTGTTGCGACAACTGAGGGCGCTTTCGTCTTCAGGATTGCAAAACAAACTGGATTTTAGACCTAACCTTTGGAGTTGAATATGTCAGTAACCATGCGCGAAATGCTGGAAGCGGGTGTCCATTTTGGCCATCAGACGCGTTTCTGGAACCCCAAGATGGCCCCGTTCATTTTTGGCCATCGCAACAAGATTCACATTATCAATCTGGAAAAATCGCTGCCGATGTTCCAGGAAGCGGCCAAGTTTGTGCGCCAGATTTCCGCTAAACGCGGAACGGTGCTGATGGTCGGGACCAAGCGGCAGGCGCGGGAAACTGTGGCTGAGGAAGCCAAGCGCGCTGGTGTTCCGTACGTTGATCAGCGCTGGTTGGGCGGCATGCTGACCAACTTCAAGACCGTCAAGACCTCCATCAAGCGACTGAAAGACATGAAGATCCAGCAAGAAGCCGGGCTTGACAGTCTCAGCAAGAAAGAACAGCTGATGTTTGCCCGTGAACTGGCCAAACTCGAAAGAGACATTGGCGGCATTCAGGATATGACGGTCTTGCCGGATGCCATTTTTGTGATTGATGTCGGCTTTCATAAGATTGCGATTGCGGAAGCCAAGAAGCTGGGCATTCCCCTGGTTGCGGTGGTTGATACGAATCACTCGCCTGAAGGCATTGACTATGTCATACCTGGTAATGATGACTCGTCCAAGGCGGTCGTTCTGTATGCGCGCGGCATTGCTGACGCCATCATCGAAGGCCGGACCAATATGGTTGATGATGTGGTCAAAGCCATAGCTGCTGAGACCGCCGATGAATTTGTTGAAGTGGATGAGACTGCTGTCTGAGTCGCCCCTATCCCCAATAAAGGGGGCTTTCGTGCCCCTTTTTTTGGTCGTTTTTTAATTTTGTGAATTGAGTACGGAGAATCAAAATGGCTGCAATTACCGCGAGCATGGTTGCTGAACTGCGTAGCAAGACTGACGCGCCCATGATGGAGTGCAAACGTGCGCTGACCGAGGCGCAAGGTGACATGGCAAAGGCTGAAGAACTGCTGCGTGTGAAACTTGGCAGCAAAGCCGGGAAGGCTGCTGGAAGAATTACCGCCGAAGGCGTGGTCACGAGTTTTATCGATGGTACCGTCGGAGCCCTGCTTGAAGTGAACTGTGAAACTGATTTCGTTACCAAGAACGACAGCTTCCTGGCACTGGCCAACGCCGGTGCCTTGCTGATTGCAAAGAATAATCCCGCCGATCTGGCTGCTTTGGGGGCCTTGCCCTATGCGCAGGACGGTTTTGGACCGACTCTGGAAGATGTGCGCAAAGGCTTGATCGGCAAGATTGGTGAAAACATGAGTTTTCGCCGTTTCAAGCGGTTTGCCACTGGCGACAAGCTGGCGTCCTATCTGCATGGCACCCGGATTGGCGTGGTGGTCGAATATACAGGCAGTGAGCTTGCTGCCAGGGACGTGGCCATGCATGTTGCAGCAATGAAGCCTGTTGCTTTGTCAAGCGCCGATGTGCCGGCCGAACTGGTCGCCAGAGAGCGGTCCGTCGCCGCCGCCAAGGCGGCTGAGGATGCAGCGGTAGCGACGGCTGCTGGCAAGCCCGTGCAGTCAGCAGAGATCGTCAACAAGCGTATTGACGGCAGTGTGCAAAAATTCCTGCGCGAGGTGTCATTGTTCAATCAATCCTTCGTGAAGAACGACAAACTCACGGTTGAGCAGATGCTCAAATCCTCTGATACCGTTGTGAAGGGCTTTACCTTGTATGTCGTTGGTGAGGGTATTGCCAAGAAAGTCGACGATTTTGTGGCCGAAGTGGCGGCACAGGTCGCTGCGGCAAAGCAGTCAAACTGATCTGTTGATGCCATTGAAGACGGGTTTTCCATTGATGTCGTATTAAGGATTTATATGCCAATCACCAAACCAGCCTACAAGCGCATCCTGCTCAAGCTGTCAGGCGAGGCATTGATGGGGGACGATCAGTTTGGCATCAATCGGAACACCATTGTCCGCATCGTCGGAGAAGTTGCTGAAGTAACGCGCTTGGGCGTCGAAGTCGCCGTTGTCATTGGAGGCGGCAACATATTTCGTGGTGTGGCCGGTGGTTCGGTTGGCATGGATCGGGCGACGGCAGATTACATGGGCATGCTGGCCACCGTCATGAATGCACTCGCGCTGGGTGATACGATGAACAAGGCCGGATTGACGGCCCGCGTCATGTCTGCCATTGCGATTGAGCAGGTGGTTGAACCCTACGTCAGGCCGAAGGCGTTGCAATACCTTGAAGAGGGTAAGGTCGTGATTTTCGCTGCCGGAACAGGCAATCCTTTTTTCACGACCGATACCGCGGCTGCGTTGCGGGGGGCTGAAATCGGTGCTGAAATCGTCCTCAAAGCCACCAAAGTTGATGGTGTTTACACAGCCGACCCAAAGAAAGACTCTTCTGCCACGCGCTACAGCAAAATTACCTTTGATGAGGCCATGTCGAAGAATTTAGGCATCATGGACGCCACCGCGTTTGCTTTGTGCAGAGATCAAAAATTGCCGGTCAAGGTGTTTTCAATTTTCAAGCACGGCGCTCTCAAGCGCGTGGTGATGGGCGAAGACGAAGGCACCTTGGTTTATGCCTGACTGTGTCAAAATCGCCACAAGTAATCAGTTATTGGCGAAAGGTCTAGTAAGGAGAAAAAAGTGCCTATTACGGAAATAAGAACAACGGTTGAAGTGAAGATGGACCAGTCCATTGTTGCCTTCAAGAACAACCTGAGCAAGATCCGCACCGGGCGGGCCAATCCGGCACTGCTGGATTCGGTTCATGTCGATTATTACGGCGCCATGTTACCTATCAGCCAGGTCGCCAACGTATCCCTGCTTGATGCACGCACCATCAGCGTGCAACCCTGGGAAAAGGGGATGGGGCCAAAAATCGAAAAAGCGATTCGAGACAGTGATCTGGGGCTCAATCCTTCGTCGATGGGTGATTTGCTGCGTGTTCCGATGCCTGCCATGTCGGAGGAACGTCGCAAGGAATTGACCAAGGTGGTCAGGCACGAGGGTGAAACCGCCAAGATAGCGGTGCGCAACCTGCGACGCGATGCCAATGAGGCGGTCAAGAAGACGGTCAAAGACAAACTGGCGTCTGAGGACGATCAAAAGCGCTCGGAGGCGGAGATCCAGAAAGTCACCGACCGCCACATCATCGAAATCGACAGACTTGTTGCGGCCAAAGAGCAAGACCTCATGGCGGTCTGAATGCCGCTGCACCCATGAATCAGGTCCCGCACCACATCGCCGTTGTGATGGATGGCAATGGGCGTTGGGCGGCCAAACGCTTTCTGCCACGCGTGGCGGGCCATAAGCAGGGAGTGGCTTCACTGCGTCGCTGTGTCAAGGCCTGCGCGCAGCGCGGTGTTGGCGTGTTGACCGTTTTTGCGTTTTCGTCGGAGAACTGGAATCGTCCGACCGAAGAGGTCTCCGGCCTGATGTCACTGTTCGCCGTGGCGCTGGGCAGAGAGGTGCCAAAACTTCACGCCGATGGCGTTCAACTGCATTTTGTTGGTGACCGACTGGGCTTGTCGGAAAAGTTGGTGGCTGGTATTGAAAGCGCGGAACGCGCCACTGCTTCCAATTCCCGTCTGATTCTCAATATCTGTTTCAATTACGGCGGACGCTGGGATATTGTTCAGGCTGCCAGGAAATTGGCAGAACAGGGCAAACCAGTCACGGAGGAAAATCTTGGCGCCGCCATGGCGATGGCTCATGTGGCCGATCCGGATCTGGTGATTCGCACTGGAGCAGAGCAGCGGATCAGTAATTTCCTGCTGTGGCAAGCCGCTTATTCCGAACTCTACTTCAGCGAGCGACTCTGGCCAGAATTTGACGAGGCAGAACTCGACCTGGCTATTGAGTCCTACAGCAAGCGGCAGAGACGGTTTGGCAAGACATCCGATCAGCTGCCGCCCACTATCGTAGCGCCAGTTGTGGGCTAAGGCGGACCGATGCTCAAACAGCGTGTTATCACTGCAGTTGTGATGCTCTTGATCTTGCTGCCAGCTCTGTTTTACAGAACAGCATTGCCTTTTTGCATGGTTGCGATGGTGCTCATAGGCGTTGCCGCCTGGGAGTGGGCACGGCTCAATGGTTACAGTCAGGCGCCCGCATTGCTGTCGGGTCTGCTTTGTCTGCTGTCATGTGCGGCGAGTTGGTGGCTCGGCATGTTGGAGCAGTCATTGACCCTGTTGTGGATCGTTACAGGCGCTTGCTGGGTTCTCGCAGGCGCGTGGGTATTGCACCGGGGCGTGGCTGCCTGGGCCGGTCACTCGCGCACACTGCGCCAGCTTGCGGGCCTTGTGGCCTTGTGGCTGGCCTGGCTGGCAGTGGCGCAAGCCAGGATCGTGGGGGTCAATTTTCTGCTCTCCATTTTGCTGTTGGTGTGGGTGGCGGACATCTTTGCCTACTTTGCCGGGCGTGCACTGGGTGGTCGGTTCAGCCGCGCAAAGCTGGCGCCCAGCATCAGTCCCGGCAAGAGTTGGGAGGGGGTTTGGGGCGGCATGATCGGGGTGCTCGCTTTGGCGTTTGGCTGGCAGGCGGCTGACAAGGTCTACGCCGCCACCGTTCCCAGTCTGTTCAGTCACCTGGGCAGTCATGGTGCCTGGCTGTTGCTTGTCGGTGCCTTGTTCCTCGCTGCGATGAGCGTGGTCGGTGATTTGTTCGAATCGCTGGTCAAACGCAGTGCCGGCGTGAAGGACAGCAGCGGTTTGCTGCCGGGTCATGGTGGCGTGCTGGACCGGGTCGATGCACTTCTGCCGACGCTGCCTTTGGCGATGATGCTTTTCTCTTTCTGAAAGCAACCATGGCTGATCTTGTTGAAGCGCCCAAGAAGCGTGTCGTGATACTGGGTTCGACCGGATCGATCGGTGTCAATACGCTTGCTGTGATCGCGCGCCATCCGCGACGGTTCGAAGTGTTTGCCCTGAGCGCGGCCACCCAACTTGAGCTGTTGCTGCGTCAGTGCGTCGAGTTCAAACCGATGTTTGCCGTCATGGCCAGTGAACTGCACGGGCGCGAACTGGCGCAGAAGTGCCGCAGCCTGAACCTGAGTACCCGGGTTCTGTGGGGCGCGCAGGCGATCGCCATGATTGCCGAGCACGAAATGGCGGATGTCGTGATGGCTGCCATTGTCGGGGCTGCCGGACTGGCCTCCTGCCTGGCAGCCGCACGGGCTGGCAAGCGCTTGCTGCTGGCGAACAAGGAGGCGCTGGTGGTCGGCGGCGACTACTTTATGCGGGCCGTGGCGCTCGGTGGCGCCAAACTGCTACCGATTGACAGTGAGCATTCGGCCATTTTTCAATCGCTTCCGGATGACTGCGCCGTCTGGCCAGATCAAATCGACAAGATTATTCTTACGGCGTCGGGTGGGCCATTTCGACTCTCAGACCCGCTCGCGCTTCGTGATGTGACGCCGCAGCAGGCTTGCGCTCATCCCAACTGGGTGATGGGACGGAAGATCTCCGTTGATTCCGCGACCATGATGAACAAGGCGCTGGAAGTGATCGAGGCGCGCTTCCTGTTTAACGTCAGACCCGAGCAAATCGAGGTCGTGATTCACCCGCAGAGTGTTATCCATTCCATGGTGCAGTACAGGGACAACTCGGTGGTGGCGCAGCTTGGTACGCCCGACATGAAGGTTCCGATCGCTTATGGGCTGTCCTGGCCCGATCGAATGCAGTCAGGGGCAGCAGCACTTGATTTCGGAGCCATGCCGGACATGACGTTCGAGTCATTGGGTTCGAACCGCCATGAGCAGCGCTTTCCGGGATTGAAGCTGGCCTGGTCGGTTCTGAATGCACCTGCAGGTACCACGGCCATCCTGAATGCTGCCAATGAAATCGGCGTAGCGGCGTTCCTGGATGGAGAAATCCGCTTTGATCAGATTCACGCTGTCAATCTTGCAACACTGGAATCCGTTAGCGCTGCTGCACCGCAGTCGCTGGAGGAGTTGTTGATGCTCGATGCGCAGTCGCGTCGAGCGGCCAGGCAGGTCATCACACGTCTCCCGAATGGATGACGTCACCTTGATCTCAGCATGCTGACGCTGGTCTGGTTTGCCCTCGCCCTGGGACTGCTGATAGCAGTGCATGAATTTGGGCACTACGGGGTGGCAGTGCTTTGCGGAGTCAGGGTCCTGCGCTTTTCGGTTGGATTTGGCAAGCCGCTGGTTCGTTGGCAACGCCAAGGCTCACCTACCGAGTTTGTGCTCGGCGCCTTTCCACTGGGGGGTTACGTGAAGATGCTCGACGAGCGAGAGGCCCCGGTTCGCGTCGAAGAAAGGCATCAGGCCTTCAACGCTCAACCCCTGTTGGCGCGCGTCGCCATCGTGGTGGCCGGGCCGGTTGCCAACCTGCTATTGGCTGTCCTGCTGTACGCAGTGGTCCATTGGAGTGGAGAGCAGCTGCCGGCGGCGATCCTGGCCAGTCCCGAGACCGGGTCTATCGCCGCACGTGCGGGATTGACGGGGGGGGAAAGGGTCGTGCGCGGCGGTTTTGAAGGGGCGGAACTGCAAGAGATTCAGTCGTATGAGGAGGTTCATTGGTTGCTGACCCGCGCGGCCCTCGAAAAGCAGGATCTGCGTCTGCAACTGACTGACGGGGCGCGCGGACCACGCCGTGAAGTTCTGCTTCCATTGAGCGCCGTTGATTCGAGCGAGGTCAATGTCGACTTGTTCCGGCAAATTGGTCTGCTTGGTCCGTTCAGCCGACCGGTCATGGGGGGTATCAAGGCTGGTGCAGCGGCCGACAAAGCCGGTTTGCTAAACGGCGATGTCGTGCGGCAGATCGACTCGGTGGCAGTATTGGATGGGCGGCAGTTGCGTCAGTTCATCAGGGCGTCGGCGGCCGGCGGCGAAGCGAAGCCATCGCAGTGGAAAATCGAGCGCGCTGGGGTCGATTTTGTCATCATGGTCAAACCTGAGCGACAACTTGAGGGCGGGCTCTGGATTGGGAAAATCGGGGCCTATGTGGGCGCAGCGCCTGAAACAGTGCTTGTCCAGTACGGTCCGCTCGATGGTTTGTGGCGCGCCGTCATTCGCAGTAGTGAAGTCGGTCTACTGACGGTCAAGATGATGGGAAAGATGTTGCTGGGCAATGCTTCGCTCAAGAATCTGAGTGGTCCCTTGACCATCGCGGATTACGCCGGAAAGTCCGCCAGCCTGGGATGGACTCAGTACCTGTTGTTTCTGGCCTTGATCAGCGTGAGTTTGGGGGTTTTGAACCTGCTGCCGCTGCCGCTGCTCGATGGTGGTCACCTGATGTATTATCTTTGGGAGTGGATTACGGGCAAACCTGTCTCCGACGTATCGATGGAGCGTCTGCAGCGGGGTGGCTTCGCGGTTCTGTTGGTCATGATGTCAATTGCGATTTTCAACGACATCAACCGACTTTTTGGCTAAACGTCTGGTGTCAATTGTTCAGCACTGGTTTGACTTTTCAATATAAAAATGCAATTCAATCGCTTTTTTCCGCGCACTGTTTCGGCTGCGGCCTGTCTGACTTTCATGGTGGGCTCGGCGTGGGCCATCAACCCTTTTACGGTGCGCGATATTCGCATTGAGGGTTTGCAACGTGTCGAGCCAGGAACCATTTTTGTATCGCTGCCGGTTCGGGTTGGAGATGTCTACAACGACGAGAAAGGTACTTCGGCGATCCGTGCCTTGTTCGATCTGGGTTTGTTCAAGGACGTGCGAATTGAAGTCAGTGGTGACGTGCTTGTGATTCTGGTGGAGGAGCGGCCCACGATTGCTGACGTTGACTTTGTGGGAACCAAGGAATTTGACAAGGATGTGCTCAAGAAAGCGCTCAGGGATGTGGGGCTGGCTGACGGCAGACCTTTTGACAAGGCGCAACTCGATCGCGCCGAGCAGGAACTCAAGCGCCAGTACATCAATCGCAGCCTGTACGCCGCTGAAGTGGTGTCAACGGTTACGCCGGCGGAGCGCAACCGGGTCAATCTGACTTTTACGGTGGTCGAGGGTGACCCGGCCAAGATCAGCGAAATCCGGATTGTTGGCAACCAGGTGTTTGGCGAGTCCACGTTGCGCAGCCTGTTTGACCTTGATACCGGCGGATGGCTGAGCTGGTACACCAAGTCCGATCGCTATTCCCGTGCCAAACTCAATGCCGACATCGAAACTTTGCGCTCCCACTACCTGACCCGCGGCTACATCGAGTTCAAAGTTGATTCGACGCAGGTTGCCATACTGCCCAACAAGACGGATATTGCGATCACCATCAATGTTAACGAAGGTGATCGCTTTGTCGTCAGTGGCGTCAAACTCGAAGGTAACTTTCTTGGCAGAGAGGATGAATTCAAGTCGCTGGTAACGATTCAGCCGGGGCAGGCCTATAACGCCGATGAGGTGGTCAGGACCACCAAGGCCTTCACCGACTATTTCGGAAATTTCGGATTTGCTTTTGCCCGCGTTATTGCGCGTCCGGAAATTGATCGGGTCAACAACCGGGTGGTTCTGGTTCTGCAGGCCGACCCGTCGCGGCGGGCCTATGTGCGCAAAATCAACGTGGTGGGCAACAGCCGGACGCGTGACGTCGTCGTGCGCCGCGAATTTCGGCAGTTTGAGGCTTCATGGTATGACGGCGAAAAAATCCGCTTGTCACGTGACCGGGTCGATCGCCTGGGCTACTTCAAGGAAGTTGGCATCGAGACCCAGGAAGTGGCTGGCTCACCGGATCAGGTGGACCTGACGATCAACGTGGTTGACAAGCCGACCGGCAGTCTGAGCCTTGGAGCCGGTTTTTCCAGTGCCGATGGCCTGGGGCTTTCATTCGGTCTGAAACAGGACAACGCATTTGGCTCAGGCAATTCGCTTGGTGTGCAAATCAATACCAGCAAGATCAATCGTGTCGTCGTGTTCAATACAACAGACCCCTATTTCACGCAGGATGGCGTTTCACGAACCATTGATCTGTACCACAAGTCAAGCAGCCCCTACCAGGATCAAGATTACTATCAACTCGTATCGTCTGGTGGAAGCATGCGCTTCGGCGTGCCGTTTACCGAGATCGATACGGTCTATTTCGGTGCCGGAATCGAGAAGACGACGATTGTGCCCGGTACGGCCTTGCCAACTTCTTATATGGCGTATGCCAATCAGTATGGTTACGCCAGCATGGCGATTCCATTTACCGCAGGCTGGGCCCGTGACAGCCGGGATAGCGCACTTTCTCCCAATTCCGGCCGCTTCCAGCGTGCCTATGCCGAGTGGTCAGTTGCAGGTGAGGCGCGTTATCTGCGCACCACTTACCAGTACCAGCAGTTTATTCCGCTGAATAAACAGTTTACTGTTGCATTCAATGGCGAAGTGGGCTGGGGGATGGCACCTGGAGATCGTTCGTTTCCCGTGTTCAAGAAGTTCTTCGGCGGCGGTCTGGGCTCGGTGCGCGGTTTCGAGCAGGGCAGCCTGGGTCCGCAGGATGCCAGTGGCGTCGCGGTGGGCGGGTCCAGCAAGCTCAATTTGAACCTGGAGTTGTTGTCGCCCTTCCCGGGGTCGGGCAATGACCGGACCTTGAGGATGTACGCTTTTGCCGATGTTGGCGGTGTGGCTGGTCCGGACGGCGTCAATCCCTACGCGAACAACCTGCGCGCCTCGGTTGGGGTCGGTGTCAGCTGGATCTCACCCATGGGGCCCTTGCGACTGGCATTTGCCAAGCCGATCAAGAAGTTTGATGGCGATAAAATACAAAACATGCAATTTCAGATTGGGACGAATTTCTAATGAACGATTTATTACGTCAATGCGTTGCCGGCATGGTATTTGGTGGCTTGCTGGCACTGGCTCCGGTTCAGGCGCAGGAGTTTCGAATCGGATTCGTCAGTACCGATCGTATTTTCAAGGAGGCGAGTACCGCCAAGGCAGCGCAGGCCAAACTGGAGCAGGAGTTTTCCAAGCGCGAAAAGGACATCGTTGATCTGACCACCACCATGAAGGCGATGGTTGACAAGTTCGAGCGCGAAGGGCCGACCTTGCCAGAAGGGCAAAAGACAGTTCGTCAAAAACAGTTGCTGGATCAGGATCGGGAGTTGCAGCGCAAGCGCCGGGAATTTCAGGAAGATCTGACCTCCAGAAAGAATGAAGAACTGCAGCAGGTTCTGGAACGCGCCAACCGCGTCGTCAAACAGGTTGCCGAGGCCGAAAAGTACGATCTCGTCCTGCAAGAGGCTGTGTATGTCAATCCGAAGCATGACATCACCGACAAGGTTATCAAATCCCTGAATGCGGGTGGCGTCAAGTAAACCACCTGAGGCATGTAAAGAGTGGGCTTGAGTCTGGGTTCGATTGTTGATGCACTCGGCGGCGAACTCTTTGGTGACCGTGCCCTGATCGTTAATGGCTTGGCCACGCTGGAGGCAGCCGGCCCATCTGACCTGAGTTTTCTTAGCAACCTACGCTATCAGAATCAACTGGCGGGGTCCAGGGCCGCTTGCGTGATTGTGAGTCCGCAAATGCAGGCTGCTGCCGTGCAGCGCGGTTGCTGCATTGTGTCGGATCAGCCCTATCTGTATTTTGCTCGTCTTACACAATTCTGGAAGAAGAACACCGAACAGCCTGTCCTGGTGCTTCGGCATCCAAGTGCGGTCATAGATCCACAGGCCTTCGTCCATCCGAGTGCTCGCATAGGTGCGTTGTGTGTGATCGAGCGGGGCGCCCGAATCGGCGCGGATACCGAACTGAAGTCACGCGTTACCGTAGGCGAGGGGTGCCTGGTTGGTCAGCGTTGTTTGCTGCACCCAGGCGTTGTGATTGGTGCCGACGGCTTTGGCTTTGCACCGCACGCCGGTGGCTGGGAAAAGATCGAACAATTGGGAGCCGTCAGGATCGGTGATGATGTTGAAATTGGTGCCAATACCTGTATCGACCGCGGCGCGTTGCAGGACACCGTGATTGAAGACGGTGTCAAACTCGACAACCTGATCCAGATTGGCCACAACGTGCGGGTCGGCAAGAATACCGCGATGGCTGGCTGCGTCGGTGTCGCTGGAAGTGCGACCATTGGTGCGAACTGTACTATTGGTGGCGGGGCGATCGTGCTTGGCCACCTCGTGCTGGCGGACGGTGTCAATATTTCGGCGGCCACCGTCGTGATGCGTTCGATCCGCAAGGCTGGACACTACACGGGCATCTTCCCGATTGACGACAATGCTGCCTGGGAGAAAAACGCAGCTTCACTGAAGCAGTTGCACGGTTTGCGCGACCGGATCCGGTCCCTGGAGAAAAAACCAAGAAATGAACATTGAGTCATACCAAGCATGATGGATATCCACAAAATTCTCAAACAACTGCCGCACCGCTATCCATTCTTGTTGGTGGATCGCGTCCTTGAAATCGACAAGGGCAAGAGCATCAGAGCGTTGAAGAATGTCACCATCAATGAGCCATTTTTCGAGGGACATTTTCCGAATCGTCCTGTCATGCCTGGGGTGCTGATGCTGGAAGCGCTGGCCCAGGCGTCAGCCCTGCTGTCGTTTGATGCAATGGACGCTTTGCCGGACGACAAGATGATTTACTACTTTGCCGGCATGGAAGGGGTGCGCTTCCGGCGCCCCGTCGAGCCTGGAGACCAATTGATTCTGGAAGCACAGATATTGCGCATGAAGGCGGGCATCTTCAAGTTCAAGACGCGCGCGTTGGTTGGCACTGATATCGCCGTGGAGGCAGAACTGACCTGCGCCATGCGCTCCATCAAGTAAGAGGTGTGGCATGACGGCGATTCATGCAACGGCGATCATTGACCCAGGCGCCGAGCTTGACGAATCTGTCAGCATCGGCGCCTATACGCTGATCGGTCCCCACGTCAAGGTCGGTGCCGGAACCAGCATTGGGGCACATTGTGTAATCGAAGGCCACACGAGCATCGGACGTGAAAACCGGATATTCCAGTTCAATTCACTGGGTGCTATTCCGCAGGACAAGAAGTACCAGGGAGAGCCCTGTGGGCTTTTGATTGGTGACCGCAACACGATTCGCGAGTTTTGTACCTTCAACATTGGATCTCCCGGTGATCTTGGCGTAACAAGAATCGGTGACGATAACTGGATCATGGCCTACACCCACGTGGCCCACGACTGCCAGATCGCGAACCATACGACGCTGGCGAACAACACCACACTGGGGGGGCATGTGCATTTGGGGGAGTGGGTGACGATTGGCGGGCTCACAGGTGTTCACCAATTTGTGAAGGTTGGTGCACACGCCATGGTTGGTTTTGCCAGTGCCGTAGCGCAGGATGTTCCGCCTTACATGCTCGTGGATGGCAACCCACTCGCGGTGCGGGGTGTCAACAGCATTGGCCTGCGTCGACGAGATTTCTCGGTCGAGCGGGTGGCGGTGGTCAAAGCCATGCACAAGGCGCTCTACCGCGAAGACCTGACGCTGCAACTGGCACGGCAACGCATTGCAGACTTGCCCACGCAGCACCCTGAGTCTTTGGCAGATGTCCAAATGATGCTTTCGTTCCTCGAACAATCGTCGCCACAGCGCGGAATCGTGCGTTGACATGAAGATCGGCATGGTCGCCGGCGAAACCTCGGGTGACATGCTGGCTGCCTTGCTGCTTGACGGTTTGCGTGAGCGCTGGCCTGCCCTGAATGCGAGCGGCATTGGTGGACCACAGATGGCAAGTCGCGGATTTCAGGCCTGGTGGCCACACCATAAGCTGTCGGTACATGGCTATGGCTGGGAGGTCCTGCGTCGCTACCGGGAGATTGTTGGCATTCGGGAGCAACTCAAGGTTCGCCTGTTGCGCGAGCGCCCAGATCTGTTCATCGGTGTCGATGCACCGGATTTCAACCTTGGCCTTGAAGCGGCCCTGAAGGCCAAAAGCATCAAGACGGTGCACTTCGTTTCACCGTCGGTCTGGGCCTGGCGTCCCGAGCGCATCGAAAAGATCCGTCGCAGTGTGGATCATGTGCTATGCATCTTTCCATTCGAGCCTGCGCTGCTGGCGCAGCATGGGATTGCGGCCACCTATGTAGGTCACCCGCTCGCCAATGTGATTCCGATCGAGCCGGACCGAGCCGCAGCTCGTCGGGCTTTGGGGTTGTCTGAGGCCGCGTCCGTGGTGGCCATCCTGCCTGGCAGTCGCCAATCAGAAATAAGCCACCTGGCAGGCCGGTTTTTTCAAGCTGCAGTGCGAATGCAACAGCAGCGTCCAGCAATTCAGTTTGTCGTCCCGGCGGCGCCTGGCCTGAAGGCGGAAATTGAACGGGCGGCGCGTGACAGTGCACTGACGCGCAATCTGCGAATTGTCGAGGGGCAGTCTCACACGCCTCTGGCCGCCTGTGACGTCACCCTCATCGCCAGCGGCACCGCTACGCTGGAGGCGGCCCTGTTCAAGCGCCCGATGGTGATTGCCTACCATATGGCGTGGTGGTCATGGCAAATCATGCGGCGCAAAAGACTGCAGCCCTGGGTGGGCTTGCCCAATATCCTGTGTGAGGATTTTGTCGTGCCGGAATTGCTGCAGGAGGCGGCCACGCCACAGGCGTTGTCCGATGCAGTGTTGGCGTGGCTGGATGCCCCGCAGAAGGTTGTCCAACTACAGCAACGGTTCTTGCAGTTGCATCAGCAACTCCAGCGCAACACCCCCGAACTGGCTACCCATGCGATCGAGCAAGTACTTCAAAGCTGAACAAGCCTGCCTGAATTGGGACATTCCCGGTCTCGTGGCAGGCGTTGACGAGGCCGGTCGAGGCCCGCTGGCGGGGCCGGTGGTGGCTGCAGCCGTGATTCTGGACGACTGTCAACTGATCAAGGGATTGGCCGATTCCAAGACCCTGACTGCCTTGCGTCGTGAAAAACTGTTTGATGAAATTCGTGCCAAGGCGCTGTGCTGTTCGATCGCCGAGGCGAGTGTGGAGGAAATCGAACAACTCAATATCCTGCAGGCAACCCTGCTGGCCATGCGTCGTGCGGTCGACGGTTTGCGTCTCAAGCCGGTGAAGGTGCTGGTGGATGGCAATCGGCTGCCGCTGCTCGATGTGATGGGAGAGGCGATTGTCAAAGGTGACAGTCTGGTGCCTGCCATTTCGGCGGCATCGATCCTGGCCAAGGTACAGCGTGATCGCTGGTGTGTCGAGTACGACCGGCAGTTCCCTCAGTACGGTTTTGCAAAGCACAAAGGCTATGGAACCGCCGAGCATCTCGAGGCGTTGCGCCTGCACGGGGCCTGTCCGCAGCATCGCAAGACCTTCCGACCGGTAGCCGAGGCCATGCGATGAGCCAGGCGCCATTTCTACTCATCAGTTCGCGTGACAACGCTTTTCTAAAAGATCTGCGGCGCTTGTCGCAGGACAGCACGGCCTACCGTAAACAGGGTAGATTCTGGGTCGAGGGTGAACACTTGTGTGCTGCCGCGCTGGCACGCAGAGCCAAGCCAGTCGTCGCCATTTTTTCAGAGTCCTTCTGGCCCGTTGCGCCGTCGGCATGGACCCGGGCAGCCAACAAGAACATCGTCATAGCCGACACCCTGTTCGCAGATATTGGTGTTCTGGACTCGCCTGCCAGCGTCGGTTTTGTGTTTGAACTGCCGCCGCCCAGGGCTGTGCAGCCAAAGGTCGCTTCCGTCATTCTGGATCGGGTTCAGGACGCCGGCAATGTGGGTTCCATTTTGCGCAGTGCCTCGGCTTTTGGTTTCACACAAATCATTGCCCTCAAAGGCACGGCTGCGTTGTGGAGCCCGAAGGTCCTGCGTGCGGGTATGGGCGCACATTGGGGCTTGCAGCTGATCGAAGGGGCAGAGCTTGCTCAGGTGTTGCAATTGACGGTGCCCATTGTCGTCACCAGTTCACATCAGGGTGAGTACCTGCATCAGGCACAGCATGGCAATGCTTTGCCCATGCCCTGTGCCTGGGCGCTCGGGCACGAAGGGCAGGGCGTTGACGCCGAACTTGAAGCGATGGCAAGTCTGAAAATTCGCATTGCCCAGCCTGGTGGCGAAGAGTCGCTCAACGTTGCCGCAGCGGCGGCTATCTGCTTGCATGCCAGTGCGAGCCAGCACCTGTCCCCGGCCGTGCCTCGGCTATAATGGGGCGCTTCACCGCACGCTGTACGCCCAGAGCCTTCTCAAGCCAAATCCCTCAATATTGCAAGCCAAGAGTCAAGGCTTGAGCACGTTTGGGCGTACCCGAAAACCCATCCGGAGAACCCAGTGCTTTTGTCTTTACAGGGAACCTTCCCCCCCGCCATTCTGGCGCTAGCAGACGGCACGGTGTTTGTTGGAAATTCCATAGGAGCCGCTGGCTCCACCGTTGGCGAGCTTGTGTTCAACACCGCCATGACTGGTTACCAGGAAATTCTGACGGACCCGAGTTACTGTCAGCAAATCGTGACCTTGACCTACCCGCACATAGGTAACTATGGCATCAACCTGCAGGACGTCGAAGCTGCCAGGGTGCAC
The DNA here is from genome assembly GCA_007280205.1 of Comamonadaceae bacterium. Lineage (GTDB taxonomy): Bacteria > Pseudomonadota > Gammaproteobacteria > Burkholderiales > Burkholderiaceae_C > Rhodoferax. The sequence continues at coordinate 10,630 of QYPX01000070.1, read as the reverse complement.
GCCGCCGGTTTGATCATCCGGGACCTGCCCCTGGTGGCATCCAATTTTCGTTCCAGCATGACCCTTTCAGCGTACCTGGTCCAGCAGAACACGGTTGCGATGGCCAATCTTGACACACGGCAGCTGACGCGCCATCTGCGTACCCACGGCGCGCAGAATGGCTGTATTCTGACTTTGTCCGGTGAGCAAACTATTACGCAGTCTGCTGTTGACCGTGCACTGGCGCTGGCAAAAGCCGCCCCCAGCATGGCCGGAACCGATTTGGCGAGAGTGGTCTCAACCAAAACGGCTTACCAGTGGGCACAGACAGAATGGCAGTTGGCTCATCCACAAGCTCAGGGCAGAGCTGGCTTTGGCAACCAGACCGACAGCAGGTTCCATGTGGTGGCCTTGGATTTTGGCGTCAAGTTCAATATCCTGCGCATGCTGGCCGAGCGTGCATGCCGGGTCACGGTGCTACCAGCACAGAGCAGCGTGGCGCAAGTACTTGCCCATAAGCCGGACGGCATCTTCCTGAGTAACGGGCCGGGAGATCCACAGCCGTGCGACTACGCCATCGCCGCCGCCGCCGAATTGATAGAAGCCGGCATTCCGACCTTCGGTATCTGTCTGGGTCACCAGATCATGGCGCTAGCCAGTGGCGCCAGGACCTTCAAGATGAAATTTGGTCACCACGGCGCGAACCATCCGGTCAAGGACCTCGATAGCGGGCGGGTCAGCATCACCAGTCAGAACCATGGATTTGCGGTCGATGAGAAGACTTTGCCGGCCAATCTGCGCGCGACCCACGTCAGTCTGTTTGACGGCACGCTGCAGGGACTGGAACGTACGGACCGGCCGGCCTTTTGCTTTCAAGGGCATCCGGAAGCCTCGCCAGGACCGCACGATATTGCCTATCTGTTTGATCGCTTCACTGCGCTAATGGACAAGGCACAGGAGAAGAAGAATGCCTAAGCGCACAGACATCAAGTCGATCCTCATCATTGGTGCCGGACCGATCATCATTGGTCAGGCCTGCGAGTTCGATTATTCCGGCGTGCAGGCCTGTAAGGCGCTGCGTGAAGAGGGCTACAAGGTCATTTTGATCAACAGCAACCCGGCCACCATCATGACCGATCCGGCGACGGCGGATGTGACCTACATCGAGCCGATTACCTGGCAGACTGTCGAGAAGATCATTGTCAAGGAGCGTCCTGACGCCATTTTGCCGACCATGGGTGGGCAGACCGCCCTCAATTGCGCGCTGGACCTGTGGCATCAGGGGGTGTTGGAGAAATACCAGGTTGAACTGATCGGCGCCAGCCCGCAGGCCATCGACAAGGCCGAAGATCGTTTGAAGTTCAAGGATGCCATGACCAGTATCGGTCTCGCGTCAGCCCGATCAGGCATCGCGCACTCGATGCAGGAGGCCTGGACCGTCCAGAAGACGGTCGGATTTCCGACCGTGATTCGACCCAGCTTTACGCTTGGGGGCACCGGCGGTGGCATCGCCTATAACGCCGAAGAGTTCGAAGTGATCTGCAAGCGTGGTCTGGAGGCTTCGCCGACCAACGAATTGCTGATCGAAGAATCTCTTTTGGGCTGGAAAGAATTCGAGATGGAGGTGGTGCGCGACAAGGCAGACAACTGCATCATCATCTGCTCGATCGAAAATCTCGACCCGATGGGTGTGCACACAGGCGACTCGATCACGGTGGCACCAGCCCAGACGCTGAGCGACAAGGAATACCAGATTCTGCGCAACGCCAGTCTGGCCGTGCTGCGCGAAATCGGCGTCGACACCGGTGGCTCCAATGTACAGTTCGCCATCAACCCGGACGATGGCCGCATGGTGGTCATCGAGATGAATCCGCGCGTCTCGCGCTCGTCCGCTCTGGCCTCCAAAGCCACCGGGTTTCCGATCGCCAAGGTGGCTGCCAAACTTGCTGTGGGTTATACGCTGGATGAGTTGCGCAACGAGATCACAGGCGGTGCCACCCCGGCGAGTTTTGAGCCGAGTATCGACTACGTGGTTACCAAGATTCCGCGCTTCGCCTTTGAAAAGTTCCCGGCAGCCGATAGTCGGCTGACCACCCAGATGAAGTCGGTGGGTGAGGTCATGGCGATCGGTCGCACCTTCCAGGAATCGTTTCAGAAAGCGCTGCGTGGCCTGGAAGTCGGTGTTGACGGCATGAACGAGAAGACTCAGGACCGTGAGTTGCTGGAGAAGGAACTGGGCGAGCCGGGACCGGACCGGATCTGGTACGTCGGCGACGCATTCGCCGCTGGTTGGAGTGTTGACGAAGTGTTTGCACTGACACGGATCGACCGCTGGTTCCTCGTCCAGATCGAGCAGATTGTCAAGATTGAACTCGAAATTGAACGCTTGCCGGTGCCCGAAGGCGGCAGCGCTCTGGACGGCATCGATGCGGCAACGCTGCGTGCCTTGAAGCAGAAAGGCTTTTCTGATCGGCGCCTGGCACGTCAGTTCAAAACCACGGACACTGCCATTCGGGAAAAACGCCGTGCTCTGGGTGTGCGCCCGGTTTACAAGCGGGTTGACACCTGCGCCGCCGAGTTTGCCACCAATACGGCCTATATGTACTCGACCTACGAGGCCGAGGGAGCCGAATGTGAAGCGGCGCCAACCGACAGAAAGAAGATCATGGTGCTCGGCGGTGGTCCGAACCGGATTGGCCAGGGCATCGAGTTTGACTACTGCTGCGTGCATGCGGCGCTGGCGCTGCGCGAGGACGGCTACGAGACCATCATGGTCAATTGCAACCCGGAGACCGTGTCGACCGACTACGACACTTCCGATCGACTGTATTTCGAGCCGCTCACACTCGAAGATGTGCTTGAGATCGTCGACAAGGAAAAGCCCTTGGGCGTGATCGTGCAGTACGGTGGTCAGACGCCATTGAAACTCGCGCTCGACCTGGAAGCCAATGGCGTCCCCATCATCGGGACGTCACCGGACATGATTGACGCGGCAGAAGACCGTGAGCGTTTTCAGAAGCTGCTTCATACCCTGGGCCTGCGCCAGCCGTCCAATGCAACGGCGCGGACGGAGCCGGAGGCACTCGAAAAGGCGGCGGCCCTTGGCTACCCGCTGGTGGTCCGTCCCAGCTATGTGCTGGGCGGTCGCGCCATGGAGATCGTGCATGAGCAGCGCGACCTGGAGCGCTATATGCGTGAAGCTGTCAAGGTCAGCCACGACTCGCCCGTGCTGCTCGACCGATTTCTCAACGATGCCATCGAGTGTGATGTGGACTGCTTGCGTGATGCCGGATCGTCAACTGAAGCGGGGCGCACCTTCATTGGTGGCGTCATGGAACACATCGAACAGGCCGGTGTGCACAGTGGGGACTCGGCCTGCTCACTGCCTCCCTATAGCCTGTCTGGCGCAACCGTGGCGGAGATCAAGCGTCAGACCGCTGCGATGGCCTGTGCCCTCAATGTGGTCGGCTTGATGAACGTGCAGTTCGCGATCCAGAACATCGACGGCAAGGACGTGATTTACGTGCTCGAGGTGAATCCGCGCGCTTCGCGTACCGTTCCATTTGTATCGAAAGCCACAGGCATTCAACTGGCCAAAGTGGCCGCGCGTTGCATGGTGGGGCAGTCTCTGGCATCGCAGGGAATCGGCACCGAGGTGACGCCACCGTATTTCAGTGTCAAGGAAGCAGTCTTTCCCTTCGTCAAATTCCCCGGTGTCGACACCATTCTCGGACCGGAGATGAAGTCGACAGGTGAGGTCATGGGTGTGGGAAAGACTTTTGGGGAAGCGTTTGTCAAGTCCCAGATTGGAGCTGGCACCAAATTGCCCCGGCCTTCAGCAATCCCGGGTGAGTCATCCGGTAAGGTATTCCTATCGGTGAAAGGGACCGACAAGCCACGTGCCATCGAGGTGGCTCGTGCCTTGTCCTTGATGGGCTTTGCGGTGCTGGCAACCAAAGGTACGGCGGCTTCCATCAACGCTGCGGGTGTCAGCTGCACCAGCGTGAACAAGGTGACCGAGGGGCGCCCGCATATTGTGGACATGATCAAGAACAACGAAATTGTGATGGTCATTCACACTGTGGAAGAGCGGCGCAACGCCATTGCCGACTCCCGACAGATTCGCACCTCCGCCTTGCTGGCACGCGTTACGACGTTTACCACGATCGCCGGCGCAGAAGCTGCCGTGCAGGGTATGCCGCATGTGGATCACCTGGACGTGATCTCGGTGCAGGATATGCACGCGCAACTGGCAGCAGGTTGATTTTTAACTGACATTCACGGCATAATCCGCACTTACCGCCGGACGGCAACGTTCGGCGGTTTCCTTTTGTGCAATCCATGACGGAGCAGCCAGTGGCTACCATACCTATTACCAAACGCGGTGCTGAAAAGCTCAAGACCGAGTTGCAGAGACTCAAGACGGTTGATCGGCCATGGGTTATCAATGCGATTGCCGAGGCGCGTGCGCAGGGCGATTTGAGTGAAAACGCCGAATACGAGGTCGCCAAGGACCGTCAGGGTTTCATCGAAGGCCGGATCCAGGAGGTGGAGGGCAAACTGTCTGCCAGTCAGATCATTGACCCTTCCGAACTCAACGCCGGCGGACGCGTTGTCTTTGGTGCCACTGTGACCCTGGAAGATGAAGCCTCAGGAACGAAGGTGACTTACCAGATCGTTGGTGAAGATGAGGCCGACATCAAACTCGGGTTGATCAACATTGGCAGCCCGATTGCCCGTGCCTTGATCGGCAAGGAAGAGGGCGATAGCGTGGAAGTGCAGGCGCCGGGCGGCGCCAGGCACTATGAGGTGGTGGCGGTCAGCTACGTTTGATTCGATGACGCGTCTTGTACTTTGGGTCACCGCACTGTGGTGGAGCAGTCTGGGACTGATCGGCTTCCTGGTGGTTCCGCTGCTGTTTGCCCGCTTGCCCACACCAGCCATGGCAGGCAATATGGCTGGCGCCTTGTTTCAGGCTCAAACCTGGATTTCTCTGCTGTGCGGCCTCGTGCTCCTGCTCAGCGCGCGGTCCACGCGGCCGACGCCGCCCGCGCTGCGTTCGTCCACTGTCTTCATGTTCATCACGGCTGGCATGCTGTTGGCCTTTTTGTCCGAATTTGCGGTTGCACCGCGCATCCTAGCGCGCGAGAATTTGCGCCTATGGCACGGCATTGGCAGCGCCATGTTTGCGCTGCAGTTCCTGTTCGTCTCGCTTGTATTCTGGAAGGTGACGTCGCCAGCGTCGATCGAGTGAGAGGGCTGGAGTTCAGGTCTGACTGCGTTTCTTGATGCTGACTTGCTTGGGTTTGGAGCGTTTGACCTGGCCACCTGCGGTCAGGCGCTGATTGCCCAGAACACGCAGTGTCTTGACCTCCGGGCGCTGGCCGCCGCGCGTGCTGTACTTGAGTACCTTGAAGTCACGCGGACCGGGCATGCGGTCGGCGTCCAGCGTCTTTTCACGCTCCGGCACAGGCCGCCAGAGCACCAGCAGTTTGCCAATATGCTGAATCGGTGCCGCGTTCAATTCGTCGGTCAGCGTCTGAAACATGGCCTCGCGCGCCGAACGGTCATCGGCAAAGACGCGCACCTTGATCAGGCCGTGCGCGTTCAGGGCGGCGTCGGTTTCCTTTTTTACGGCGGCGCTCAGCCCATCGGCACCGACCATGACAACGGGGTCCAGGTGATGCGCTTGCGCACGGTGCTCTTTGCGTTGGGCGGGGGTCAATTGAATTTGCGGCATGGCGCTATTATCGGTTACGAAGGTCAAAATGAAAGACAAAGTCAAAAGCGGTAAAGTCAACCGGGCGTGGATCAATGACCATGTCAACGATCCGTATGTCAAGCTGGCCAAATTGGAAGGTTACCGGGCGCGTGCTGCCTACAAGCTCAAGGAGATTGATGAATCGCTGGGTCTGATCAAGCCGGGTCAGTTGGTGGTTGATCTGGGCTCGACCCCCGGTGCCTGGAGTCAGTATGTGCGGCGCAAGATGTCGCCCAAAACGGCTGTGGGTGGCGGCGCCGCAGTCGGGGAACTCAATGGCTGCATCATCGCGCTGGACATCCTGCCGATGGAACCGGTAGAGGGTGTGGCTTTCGTGTTGGGGGATTTTCGGGAGCCGGAGGTGTTGCAACGCCTGGCCAGCGAAATGCGGGGTCGACTGGCTGATGTGGTGGTGTCCGACATGGCACCCAATCTGTCTGGTATTGCCTCGGCCGATGCTGCGCGTATCGAAAATCTGGTTGAACTGGCGCTGGAATTTGCGCAGACCCACATGAAGGCACGCGGAACCCTGGTTGCCAAGGTCTTCCACGGCGATGCGTACGAAGTACTTGTCAAGCGCTTTCGGGAGATTTTTGTGACCGTCAAACGCATCAAGCCGAAGGCCTCACGCGACAAGTCTTCTGAAACCTTTCTGGTCGGTGTCGGCTTGAAAGCAGCCTGAAGGTCGGACGGCACCCGACTAAAACCCGGTAAACGCCACTGGGCGTCTTGAAACGCCTAAAATGGTGCCCAACTGTGCTTTGTCTATCTGTTTGCGTCCTTATTGGAGCCTCGCTTGAATAATCAGTGGTTCTCGAAAATTGCCGTCTGGCTCGTCATTGCGCTTGTGCTATTTACCGTTTTCAAACAGTTTGAAACCCGTGGCCCGGCTGGTGCCGGCAATCTGGGCTACTCCGACTTTCTGGAGGAGGTCAGGGGCAAGCGGATCAAGAGCGCCGTTATCCAGGAAGGACAGGGCGGTACCGAAATCATCGCTGTCACCACCGATGATCGCAAGGTCCGGACCACCGCCACTTACCTTGATCGTGGTCTGGTCGGTGACCTGATCGCCAATGGCGTCAAGTTTGACGTCAAGGCGCGCGAAGAGGGCTCGCTCCTCATGACGCTTCTGGTGAGTTGGGGTCCGATGCTCTTGCTGATCGGTGTCTGGATCTATTTCATGCGCCAGATGCAGGGCGGCGGCAAGGGCGGTGCCTTCAGCTTTGGCAAGAGCAAGGCGCGCATGCTCGATGAAAATACCAATCAGGTGACTTTCGCCGATGTGGCTGGTTGCGACGAAGCCAAAGAAGAAGTCAAGGAGGTGGTCGATTTCCTGAAGGATCCGGCCAAGTTCCAGAAGCTCGGCGGCCGCATTCCGCGCGGCCTCTTGCTGGTAGGGCCACCGGGGACCGGCAAAACCCTGCTCGCCAAAGGGATTGCGGGTGAAGCCAAGGTACCTTTCTTCAGCATCAGCGGATCAGACTTTGTGGAAATGTTTGTTGGCGTCGGCGCAGCGCGTGTGCGTGACATGTTTGACAACGCCAAGAAAAATGCACCCTGCATCATCTTTATCGACGAAATTGATGCCGTTGGGCGTCAGCGCGGCGCTGGCCTGGGCGGTGGAAATGACGAGCGAGAGCAGACGCTCAATCAGATGCTGGTTGAGATGGATGGCTTCGAGACCAATGTCGGAGTGATCGTGGTGGCGGCCACCAATCGTCCAGACATTCTTGATGCAGCCCTGCTGCGCCCGGGGCGTTTTGACAGGCAGGTCTATGTGACCTTGCCCGATATCCGCGGCCGCGAGCAGATTCTCAATGTGCACATGCGCAAAGTACCGTTGGGTCAGGATGTCATCCCGGGAGTGATCGCACGCGGTACACCCGGCATGTCAGGAGCTGATCTGGCCAACCTGTGCAATGAGGCGGCACTGATGGCAGCGCGGCGCAGTGCGCGTACCGTGGAAATGCAGGATTTTGAAAAGGCCAAAGACAAGATCCTGATGGGCCCGGAGCGCAAGAGCATGGTGATGCCCGAGAGCGAGCGCAAGAACACGGCCTATCACGAGTCCGGGCATGCGCTGATTGGCAAGATGCTATCCAAGTGCGACCCGGTCCACAAAGTAACGATTATTCCGCGCGGCCGCGCCCTGGGAGTGACCATGAGCCTGCCGGCGCAGGACCGCTACAGCTACGACAGCGAATACATGCTGCATCAGATCAGCATGCTGTTTGGCGGTCGCATCGCGGAAGAGGTTTTCATGCACCAGATGACCACCGGCGCCAGCAACGATTTTGAGCGCGCCACTCACATTGCGCGTGACATGGTGACACGCTACGGCATGACCGACGCGCTGGGACCGATGGTTTACGCAGACAACGAGGGCGAGGTGTTTCTGGGGCGCTCGGTGACCAAGACCACCAACATGAGCGAGGAAACCATGCAGAAGGTGGATGCCGAGGTGCGCCGCATCATTGACCAACAGTACAGCCAGGCGCGCAGACTGATTGAAGACAATCAGGACAAGATGCATGCCATGGCCAAGGCCTTGCTGGAATGGGAAACCATTGACAGCGATCAGATCGAAGACATCATGGCAGGCAAGGAGCCGCGCCCCCCCAAGGACTGGACGCCACGCATACCTGCCGCCGGTGGCGACGGCAGTGGCGGTGGCACACCCGCTGTCAAGCCCGACGCAGCACCCACGGCAGCCTAGCGGGCAATACCTTCGACGGTAGCGGGGCAGAGCTGCCCCGTTCTTTTTCATGAAATGGCAGACCTCAAAATTCCTGCTTGACCTGACGACGCCCAGGGTCATGGGCATTGTCAACGTGACGCCAGACTCTTTCTCGGACGGTGGCTGTCACGCCGACGTTAATTCAGCGTTGCGGCATTGTGAAAAGCTTCTCAGGGACGGTGCGGACATCCTGGACATTGGCGCCGAGTCGACCCGACCCGGCGCGGCCGCCGTAACGGTAGATGAAGAACTGGCGCGTCTGGTGCCGGTGCTGCGCGAAGCCATTCGTCTGGGAGTACCGGTATCGGTAGACAGCTACAAGCCTGACGTGATGCAGGTGGCGCTTGACCTCGGTGTTGACATCATCAACGACGTCTGGGCCTTGCGCTGGCGTGACGCAGCGGCTGATTCGCTGACTGCAACACAGGTTGTTGCGCGCCATCCTGCTTGCGGCATTTGTCTGATGCACATGCACGGGGAGCCTTCGACCATGCAGTTGCTTCCGATGCAAGGAGATGCTGTTGCGCAGGCGAGACTTTTCCTGCAGAAGGCTGCCGGCGAGTTGCATCGGGCGGGTGTCGAGAAGAACCGTATCGTCATCGATCCAGGCATAGGCTTTGGCAAGTCCGCTGCGCAGAACTTTGCGCTGCTAGCCAGACAAGCAGAGTTGCTAGGCAGCGACTATCCCTTGTTGGTTGGATGGTCGCGCAAGTCCTCGCTGGGGGCGCTGGTGGGCACTGCAAGCGGGAGTGAGCCTGAGCAAAGGTTGGTCGTCAGTGTCACCGCAGCCGTGCTGGCGGTGGAGCGTGGCGCTTCGATCGTGCGGGTCCACGACGTGCTGGAAACCGTGCAAGCGCTCAAAGTACTGGGCGCTATAAGATAGGTCGCTGACGGTCGCTATGATTTGATCGCAAGGGAAACAAATGAGCAGAAGATATTTTGGTACGGATGGGATTCGCGGGACGGTTGGGCAAGCGCCGATCACACCGGATTTTGTGCTTCGCCTGGCCCACGCGGTCGGTCGGGTGTTGAAGCGTTCCGAAGATCGTCCTACCGTTCTGATCGGCAAGGACACGCGGATTTCTGGCTACATGCTCGAAAGTGCGCTGGAGAGCGGCTTTAATTCGGCCGGTGTCGATGTGGTGCTGCTTGGGCCCTTGCCTACACCCGGTGTCGCTTACCTGACCCGCGCGCAGCGCGCCTCACTCGGCGTGGTCATCAGCGCCAGCCACAATCCATTTGCCGACAACGGAATCAAGTTCTTCAGCGCCCAGGGGACCAAACTCTCCGATGGTTGGGAGTCCGACGTTGAGGCGACACTGGAGGAAGCGCCAGTCTGGGCCGACTCTGCCAGTCTGGGCAAGACACGCCGACTCAATGACGCGGCTGGGCGCTATATTGAATTCTGCAAGAGCACATTTGCTCATGACCTGAGCCTGCGTGGTGTAAAGCTCGTGGTCGACGCAGCGCATGGCGCTGCCTACCACATTGCGCCCATGGTGTTTCACGAGTTGGGGGCAGAAGTGGTGGCCATTGGTTGCACGCCTGACGGATTGAATATCAACCACGAGGTCGGTGCGACTCATCCGCAAGCACTGGTCAAGGCCGTCAAGGAGAATGGCGCGCAGTTTGGCGTTGCACTCGATGGTGACGCCGACCGCTTGCAACTGGTTGATGGCAACGGGCGTCTGTTCAATGGCGACGAAATACTTTACCTGATGGTCAAGGAGCGACTTTCACGCGGGAAGAACGCGAGTTGCAAATGTTCCGAGGAATCGGTTCCCGGCGTCGTGGGGACTCTGATGACCAATATGGCAGTGGAACTGGCGCTGCAGGCCCGAGGGGTTGAGTTGGTGCGTGCCAAGGTCGGCGACCGCTATGTGCTCGAGGAGTTGGAGAAGCGCGGCTGGGTGTTGGGTGGCGAAGGTTCGGGCCATCTGCTGGCACTGGACAAGCATACAACGGGCGACGGCATCATTTCTGCTCTGCAGGTTTTGCAGGCATGCCTGCGTAGCGGGCAGACGCTAGCTCAACTGCTGGCCGAGGTCACTCTCTTCCCGCAGGTCCTGATCAATGTTCGTCTCAGAGTCAATCAGCAGTGGCAAAGCAATCCACAGTTAGCAGCTGCCACCAAATCGGTCGAACATGAATTG
>QYPX01000091.1 GCA_007280205.1 Comamonadaceae bacterium | reverse complement strand
TGTGGGGCGCTGAAGAACACCGCGCCGGTTGTTTTCTGAGCGGCCTATGCGGCAGTGAACAGCAAGCGATGGAGCACAAGATCGAGAGGGACTTTCTGAGCTGCCTATGCGGCAGTGAACTAGATTATCCAACGCGTAACTGCCTGCTAGGCAAGCAGTTTTCATGCAGCAAGGGGGCTCCGACCCAAGAAAATCAGGTGGCTCGTAAGTTGTTGATTTGTAAGGAACTGTTCCAGACCCCAATAAAAAGGGTCAGAACCAAGGGACTGTGGCCCCTTGGCTCAATCCATAGGCATTGAAGTCGCCGAGGACCGGACTGGACTGGATCGCACAATGTTCGATGAACAACTTGAAAGTATGGCCCGTGCTAGTGCTACGCAATAGAATAAATGGCAAGTGCGTAAGACGGGCGAGGTCATCAGGAATCCGTTGACATGCCTCTTGCTCACTGAGATCGTGACGCCGCATCAACCGGCGACGCAATCGCTCGGGGCTGCTCTTGACCTGCACACGCATCACCACCCGGTGCTGTGCGCTGGCGGGCACACGCGCTGGCTGTGTCAGTGCAACGTGATCGCGCATACCGGTGAGCCAGTCGCTCGAAAGTAGCGTTGTCAGGGCGCTAAGTTCACCGTGCAGGCGCAAGCGTGTGCCCAGATGTCCCCCAAAGCCATCCACGCCAGGCAGACTCACGCCAATCCTATTGCACCCTTGTGCCACCAACGCCCGGTGCAGTTTCCCGTAAAGTGCACTCATAAGTTGGTTGTTGCCAAATTCCGGGTCAGGCCGCACCTCAATGTCCACAAAGTGATCCATGCTCAGTCCTTGCCTGCGTCGCCGAACACACCGCCTCGAATCAGTGTGGCCATCACAAAGTGCTGCTCTTCAAGCGAAGGTGTCTTGTTTTTGATCAGCCAACCGTCAAGCAGAGAATAGAAATCCACTTTGTCGGTGGGTTTGCGATAGGCTTTCCCCTGTGTTGTTACCGAGCCGTATGGTTCCACGGCAATCGGACCGTTTTGGTCAGCTTCGGCGTACCAAGAGTCAATGCAACGAATTGCATTTCCGACCTTCTGGGAGTGCATGGCAGCGATATTGCTAACGGTGTAGAGGGTTTTGCTCTTGCCGCTTTTCTCCTTGTCCAAAATGAGCTCCTGCGAAGGAAACACCTCTTGCCCAGCGCCGATACGGACAAACGCAGTGACCTGCAACAAAACATGGTGGGCACCTTTCAGACCATCGGAAATGAGGTTGCTCATTTGTGAGAGAGCTGTCGCGGCACCAACCGGCGCATCAAAGTTCTTCAGAGACAGCGCCAGAGCGTCAAAAGTCCAATGCTGCGCGGACTGGCCATTGACGACCTGTGAGACCTGCACTTCCACCTGTTCAGCGCCGAGACGGTTACGCCATAAGAAGCGTCCATTAGCCAGGTTGCAGGCATATCGGCGGGCCACCTCCCCGAAGCCGTAGGCATCGACGTAACCTTTGACCGCACTGAGCAACTTGACCTGATAGTCCGCGCTGTTGCAGGCCGATGGCGTTCCCGCGCCGCCCAGAACACGCAAGGTGAAGCTGACCTTCAGCGTGTCGGCATCGGCAGGCAACGTCGCAACGTCCACGGTTTGCAGGTTTGGGTTTTCGATGGCGGCATCGAGTTTTGCCGGATCTTGGGCTGCAGTCTTGAGGCGGTTTGAAATTGTGCCGCGTATTGACTTCTCTCTAACGGGCACTTTTGGCCACGTCGCGCTGGTCGCACGATCGGTCCACAGGCCGGAGAAAAACAAGGCGTCAGACGGGTCGAGCTTTCGCTCAAACGCCAGCACGGAAGCAGTCTTGAGGTTGGTGGTTGCCATGGAATATCTCCTTGAAATTAAGCGATGTGATGAACAGGAACTGACGAAGGACGAAAAGCATTGAGGCAGCGGTAAAGGCCAGTGGCCGGGTCGTGGCTGGGCTGCCATAGCATCTGCGCCACATCGTTGAGGCGGTGCGGACTGATCCATTGACCGATGGAATAGACGCTTTCGACAAACTGGAAGGGTACGTTTGCATCCCGTGCGCCATCCACCGCGCCGGGTGGGTGCAGAGCGGTTAGCGGCGCATAGCCGACGGGAATTGGCACGGTCCAACCGGGGCGACTGTCGATACTCCACTCGGTGGTTTCGCGCGCTTCACCCGTCTTTTCATCCACCGTTTTATGGCGGATAGCGCGGTGGTTGAGCCGGGACAGATCAAGCCATGCGTCCAGCAATGTGGCGCCCGGTTGAATCGCTTGCATTTCGATCTGTCGGGCCTGCAACAGGTCATCACGCGACACCAATGAAAAGCCGGGTAGCCAGCGACGACTTAGGCGGCGGAATTGCTTGAGGCGCTCCGCCACTGCGTCAGATAGCAAAACCAACTGTGGGCGTGGCGGATTGCGAGTGGTGCCCGGCAATGCAGGCACCACGGTACCCCCAGCTATGCGCATTCCTCTAACCAACTCACCGGTATGTTGGGCCAGTAGGGTGCGTTCGACTTCGCCGGATTGAGACAATGCCAGTTCCACGTCAAATACCAGGGTGATGTCGAGGTGAACCCTACCCTCTTCGACAATCGCGGCGGTGCCGCCGTCTTGTAGCAACGGGTTGCGTGTCAGGTGAAAGCTGCGGGTAAAGCCACCCTTCGTTACCTGCGGTTCAAAGTCGTGACATACCACGCCGACACCATGCAGGGTCAGTCCCGCTTGCGGCCCCAGTTTGCGCTCCAACGCAGTCATTAAGCCAGTGAAGGCAGTGATTGCCGGAAACCCCCAGGTCAGTGGGCTCGAAATGGCGTTGGCGTTTTGCACCCGGAGGTGCGGCAACACCAGTAGTGCATTCAGTGGCGCGTCGTTTGTGTTCTGTTCAGTTCGCATCACGGCCCTCTCGCTCTTCAGTTTTGATTTGTTCGTGCATTTGCTTGCGCCATTCCAAGAACTCGGTGTCGCCCATTGGCAGCGAGTGACGCAATTGAGCGTTGAGCCAATTTGCAAACCCAGCACTTATGCGCTCAGCGGTGTCGGTGGGCTGGGGGCGCTCAGACTCAGCGCGTCTTGCGCCGCACCATCCGGGTCGAGCCAGTGCTTCTCAATTCCACCCAGGCCACACTCAGTAGACCGGCTCCAGCCCGGTGGCAGAGTGCCCAACTCAGCAGAGAACTGCAAGAACTCGTCAATCAGGGCATCGACGATTTCAGCGCGGCGGGCACGCGTTTGCGCGTTCCCTGCCGGGTCAGACCTCAGAAATGCCGATAGCGTTCTGACCAACTTCCTAACCTCTGGGCGCCCGCCGTAGCTGGAAAACATCGAATCCGTGTGTAGCAGCGGCTTCAACTTGCCCGAGCGCCAAGTCGGTGGTAGCGAGGCCAGCAGAAGGTTGTTTCCTCGACGTTCGCTGTTGAGCTGGCTGATGTTTTGTGGATTGGTGCCGCCAAGTTGTTGAATAGCCAGTTGCGGGTACTCATGCACCGGACGGTCGCTGAAATCGCCTGCTTTTCTGGCGTCGCGGGCTGCTTTGGCCGCGTCGCCGAACCGGTCATCCTGAATTGTTTGGTAGACATGGTGCGCCAGCGAACTGGCATACAGGGGGGCCAGCAAGTGATAGTCGGCGTCGTTATGCGGGTCATTGCCGATCAACCAGTAGAGCTGTTTGGCGAGGGTGTGTGAGGCCGCCCGGCCACGTTGCTCAATCAGCCCGGCAAAGGCATTGATCCAGGCATTCGACTTTGTTGGGTCGTTGCTCAGTGCTGCCGCCAGATCCGGATCTCGGGCCAGAACCAGCGCCAGTAGGCTGCTGCGCTGATGTGCCAACTTCAGGAATTTATGAATATCCAGCGCAGCAGCGTTACCGACCACATCGCCCGCAAAGTTCTCACCCAAGCAGTGACTGCCGACGATAGTCAATTTGGGTAGCGTCTGCGGTGGACTGTAAAGATTAGTGCCTTTTGCATCAGGATGAATCGGCTTAAGCGAGTGGGTAACTGCCTGAATTTGACCGACACGCTGAGCGGCATCATCGAGCCAAGTCTCTTTCTCAAATCTCTTGCGACTGTCTGCAATCTTTGACTGATAACTCTTGTCGGGCTTCTTTTCATTTTCCTTTGCAAGTTTTTCAAGCCTGTCATTCAGTCGCTTTTGCAAGAAATCGGCAATGAGGGCCCGCAAATCCGTGATACGTTGCGAATTGGGGTTTGGCATTCAGGATCCTTCCTAATGTGAATCTGTCGTTTAGAAATTCATCCGGTCATTACTTAGTGTCGGTCTGTTCGCGCGTTACCTGGATTTTGAAAACCCCAACGCCGGATGAAAACGCCAGCCATCGACGCTTTCAGGCAGGGTGACCGTGCCAAAGCGACGGGCACAGACGGCCAGCGGCATTTCCAATTCCACGGCCAGTTCTCTCAGAGCTTCCAAATAGTCAGTCTGTCCCCATGAACTAACGCCTCGGCCTTGAACTTCTTGTTCAGGAATTCGATGGTTTTGCGACATTTCCACCTTCACCCCCATCTTTTCTCCCCGTCGGGCATTGGGCTTATCAACCAACAAAACCAACTCATAGTCGTCTTCATCGTCGTTGGGTCGAAGTTCCAGATCAACCCGCTTCATAGTGTCGAGTCGGAATGGCTGCTGTTGAGGCAATACAGCGGTGAGCAAGGCGTCGATGGGCGGTAACTGCCACCAACTTGTGGCGTTGAGTGTCGCAGTGGTGGTTGCCGTCTTGGATTGACGCTGACGCAGTCCAGGGCCGGGAGGTGCTGCACTTGGCGCTTGAACCAGCATGGTTTGACGCATTCGGGCGTGCTCAAGATCAATCAGCCGGCAGCGCGGCTGCAACTGTGCAGAGGACCTTGCCACGATGCGGGGTCGGGCGTCAATCACCTCACGTTCTTCGGCCGACAGCAGTTGGCTCATAAAGTGGCTCTCCAGCGGAAAGGCGACGGATTCAAACCCCGGCTTGCAGAACGCCGCTCGTCCAGGTTCGCGGAAATGGCGCAGATTGGTATCAAAAACGCGCATATTGGGTGACTCGCACTCACCCTCGCGGTGACGCCGAATACGCCCGGCCAACTGAATCAAAGAACGCATGGACGAGGGCTCCACCACCGCCCAGTCGTAGTCGTGATCGCGCCCCACCTCGGTAACCGGGGAGCCTAGAACGATGAAGATTTGGTCCGTCTCATCGAACAGATCAAGGCGTCCACGAACGTCAGGCAACTCGAAGACGGGCTCAGGCTGCCGACTGTCAGGCCAACGACGGTTCAGCGCCTGATCCAGTTGGTGCTCGATTGCAGAGCGGATTAGAAGTGGAAACTGTGAGTGGTAGGTGCAGAGGTGAATGCGTGTGCCATCCGGCGCTCCCTGTCGGTACAACGCCAGTGCCACATCAACAAGCGGCTCGATATTGGCCATGCGCAGGAGGCCAAAACTGACGCGCTTGGTGCTGTGGGGATCAATGCTGTGGTGTTGCGCGTGCAGCGCCAGAGCGGCATTTAGAGCCAGTTCAGCGAACTGGCAGGGCTGCAGATCGCGCTCGGGGCCCAGGCTCAGGGGCAATAACGCGCAACGCCTTCGCACCGGTGCACTTCCCAGACAGTCGTGGCGCTTGGCAGCAAAGGCCTCGTGAGCAGCGATGAATCCTGGTATATCGGCACAACTGGTCTGCACTTGGTTGAACTCATCGAACCAGGCGCAGCACACTTCTTGCGGTTGGTTGGCCGCGCCTGATCGTTCACCACGATTACGTTCAAAATGCTGACGGCCGCTGCAATAGGACTCGAACAGGCCCTGCACCAGAGCGGGCGGTAAGGTGGCCGACGATAGCAGAACCCGCGTACCCAGTAACCCCGCCCAATGCACCAATCGAGTTAACGCCGGCAGGTCATCGATATCAAAATCGTCAGGTTCATCAAGCACCAGATCACCAGACATCAAGCGCAACATGGGTGCAATCTGACGGCCACCCCGTTCGCTTTCGGTGGCAGGCGTAAGGTGATCAATCGTGCAAACCAGCAGCGGCGCGGCCAGCAGAGAGCGCACTTGGCGATCGTCCATGATCCGCCGCAATAGTGGATGGGCGTCGAAGTTGCCCTCAAAGTGGACATAGGAATCTTCATCGAGAAGTGCCTGACGAGAGGTTGAACCCGTGGCTTCAGCCTGTTGCTCGTAGTGCTCGAACAAGGCGCGACTGGCTGAGCCACCAACTCGAATCGCCAGATCGTCATCATCCAGGCCCAACAAGTCCCGAAAGGCACGGCCCGTCTGCAAGGTTAGGGTGCGCAGGCCCATTGCAAAGGCGCAGCGCATACCGCGTTCCGGGTCAGCCAGTGCGTACATGATGCGCGCATTGGCCAGTGTCTTTCCACAGCCGGTGGAAGCCATGTTGATGATGAAGGCGCCGTGGCGGGTAGACCGCTCACGCATCGCGCCCGCGGTGTCAGCAGCCTTGTCCTGCCAATGAAAGCGCGCGTCCGCTGAGCGTTTTCGCAACCCTTTGTGGCGGGCCAGGCGAGGAAGGTGTTCATCGAGTCGTGGCAGCGCGTGGGTCACTTCGGCGCTGTGCTGGGCCACGCCGAGTAAGTGCTCGTCCAGTGTCTGGTTAAAGTTACGGACACTGCCTTTGGTATTGGCGTAGAGCGGGTAGCCCTTCGGCACTTTGACGCGACCCGGATCGTTATCCTCTTCCAGACTGGAATAGTGATGATCAGCCAGCATCAGGCACATCCTGGAGACGTGCATCACATAGGGGTTGGCCAGCCAGTCGCCCTTGCCGGAATGGCCGCGCAAGGACTGCAAACGCTGAGCCAGACGGACGGCGCTCTTGCGCCAATGTTCAGCAGTAACAGGCAGTCCGTGAGGAAAGTCCCAGTACAAGGGCAAATGATCGGCGTCGCCCCCATCGGTGCGTTCGTTCCAGCCAGCGTCAATGCGTTGAAGTACGTTTGACAGTTGCCCAATTTGAAAAGCACCTTTGCTGCCATCACTATTCCGTGGCAATGCAGGAAGCCGATGGTGCGAAACCACCAGCCAGCCAATAGCCTGAGCCAGCGGCGCGTTCGCCATCCCTGCAAAGGGCGTTGGAACGGGGCCATCTAACCCGTCACGGCGCAGCCGACCATGCCGGTGATCTAGCCATGCCGCATCATCAGCCAGGCTGGGCGAGGCCAACCGTGCCAACCAAGTCGCGTCATCGTCGGACCCAACAAACGCTTCAAACAACCGTAAAGAGACCCATTCATGCCGGTACTGGTTGCGCTCGACAAGGTTACCCTCCAACCGCAGCTGGAAGGCGCGGCAGGCCTTTCCGAGGTCGTGCAGCAGCGCGGCCAGGGCTGTTAGCAAGTGAATATCTTCACCGGTGTGCCAATCGTTTTCATCGTGCCGGCGCAGTATGTCTCGCGTGGTCGTGTTGGTGGGGACAGTCCCCTCACTGTTGAAACGGCTGGCATTGCCCACTGTCCACAAGAGTTCGCTGTGATCGAGACCGCGTATCCAGTGGCAGGCCACGGCCGTGTTCTTGCGTGCGGTCTTTCGCAACAACTTGCGCATCGTGTCAAGTCCCTCTTTGGTGATGGGGGTTTGCCAAGTGCGCTCACCGCGCCGTTCCCCGAACTGATCGAGAATGCGCCTTGTCTCCGTCAGCGCCCGCTTGTCGCACTGGGAGATCAGAAGAATATTCACACGCTGACCTTGCATTGGGCGAGTCTGCCGATCTTTAGTGCCACGGTCTTGAGTGTGTCGATCATGAAATCCAGAGCCTCGCTACGGGTCAGGTTCTCGATGCAGGATTTGCGAAACTCCTGTTCTGTGTCGCCCCGCATCGCTGAGATAAATGCCTGGGGCAGAATTACCGCATCCTTGACCAGATCAGCCACATCGAATACCAGACCACCACGGCGAGTTTTCCCGTGCAGAACTGCCAAACCGTGCGGAAGTCCTAACACCCACGTTGCCGTCGCAGCCAACCCATAAGCTAGATAATTTCCATGATCGAGAAACTGATTTGCGGTATCAATGCTCTCTCCGCGCTGACTACGAACAAAGTCGCCGAAACAAGTTGCATCGGCAATCAGTCGGTAAAGCTGCTTGGTCAATCGACCCTCCTCAGTCAACAACTCCATTTGATTTGAGGCGGCGCCGATGCCTTGCGCCGATCGATTCAACTTCAGATCCAGTGCCGATACATCAACCGCGCATGGGTTATCCTTTAACTGGTTCAGTCTGGCCCAGTGCAGCCTGACCCTTTCCAGTCGGATTTGCTGAAATTCCTTGGCCGCAGCAAGACGCAAAGCGTCGTCAAACCAAAACCTTACCCAATGCTGCAAATACTCAGTCGGTCGGTACTCGCTTTGTGGAGAGAACCACTCAACCTCAATGTCGATTCCATTGGCGCTATATAGAGGTGTTCCACCGCCCCCGCAAAAGCCAACCAAGACACCTGCTTTGGCCAGTTCGCGCATGACGGCCTGGGTAACGGAAGTACCGGTACCCAGAAGAACGGTCGTCGTATTGGCAATCGGAATATTCCAGTAAAGAGACCGTTTTCCCTCATCAGTCACATACTCGACACGGCCGCCGTTGACGAGCACCCGGCAGTGTTCCAAGTAATAGATGTTGGCGCGCTTTGAGTGCATGACACTCTTGAGATCAGAGGCCGATATGTGCTCCATCGAGCGCCCTCAAAGTCATAGCGGGACTGAATATTGAGATCCCAC
>QYPX01000011.1 GCA_007280205.1 Comamonadaceae bacterium | reverse complement strand
ACGCACCGGATTGTTCTCCGTGACGTAATCGTCGAGTTGTTCGGGGAGCAAGAGCGCTTGCGTACGATCAATACCTTCAATGAAACGTTTCATCCAGATTCCCCTGCATACAACGCGATCTTTCAATAACGTTTGAGGGTACGAACTGTTTACCGTTTTGGGCTAATATTGAAAATATTCCCGCAGCGTTTTGACACAGTCTCGGTCGATTACGGATATCCCTTTGATCGAATTCGCGACCACACTGCAGTCGCAGGTCTACTGGAAGCAATGACCGCAATCTGGCGGTCAATTTGAACTTCTGCATTTCCAGATACGCTGCAAACCGGCGACCGCGGGTCGGCATCTTTGCATGCCCAACTTCAAGGATTCAGCTTGCCTTACTCTGATTGCTGGAGTTGTCAGTCGTTGATTTTTTTGGCCACAGCTTGTCATGCCATCACGAAGCTGTCATCCCGGCCCCGCTTCTGGTCCGGGGTTTCAACATCCGGGATCAAGTGCCACGCGGCCACTGGATTGCGGGTCGGGGCCCGCAATGACAACAATTGGGACCAACGACGCAATCAGGGTACCCAACGGTCATAAAGGCGCACTGCAAACTGTTCACCCCACAACTCGATCGCTGCTTGCGTACCCATGTGGCTCTGGTTGGCAGCAGCGCCCCGCACATAGCCCAGCGCCACGCAGGCACCGGCGCGCGGGCTCCAGCCGACCGACGAGATCTCGCCCACCGACTCGCCCTGCAACAGGATCGCTTCACCACCCCAGGCATAAGCCTCTGACGAATCAAGCACCAGTGTCACCAGCTTCTTGCGCAGCGGCTTTTCCCTGGCGGCCAGCAGCGCCGCCTTGCCAATGAAATCAGTGGCTTTGTCGAGCTTGACGGCATAAGCCAGACCTGCCTCCCACGGCGTCTCATCCGGGCTCAACTCGGCGCCCCAGGCACGCCGTCCCTGCTCGATGCGCAGCGCGTCGAGTGCGTAGTAACCGGCGTCCCGCAAGCCCAGATCGGCACCCGCCGCCATCAGCGCCAGATAGACATGGCGCGCCATTTCCACCGGCACGTAGAGCTCGAAGCCAGGCCCGCCAACGTAGCTCATGCGCGCCGCCCGCACGCGACCAAAGCCGAGTTCGATCAGCTTGGTCCAGGAGAATTTCAGACCCTCGGGCGAGAGCTCATCCGGACTGACCCGCGCCAGCAGTTCGCGCGCCTTCGGCCCCATCACCGACAGCACGCAATAGAGCGCCGTCACGTCCGTCAGTACCGCATGTTCTTCTGCGCAGATGTGGCGGCTGATCCAGTCGAAGTCGCGCACCGTCTGTGCCGAGCCGGTGATGATCAGGAAGTTGTCGCCCATGCTGGTCGGCTGCTGGCGGATGATGGTCAGATCACTTTCGAACCCGCCGCGCTCGTTGAGCATGGCGGTGTAGACCATCTTGTCGACCGGCACGTCGATCTCGTTGGCACACAGACGCTGCAGCACAGCCAGCGCATCGCGCCCCTGCAGCAACAACTTGGAAAACGAGGTCTGGTCATACAGGGCAACGGTCTCACGGGTAGCGCGCTGCTCCTCCATCATCCAGGGCAGCCAGCCCGGCTTGCCGAGTGTGTAGTCAGGGGCACGGACGAAGCTTGGGCCGGAATCGAGCGACGACGGGCCGCCCCTGGGCGCGAGGGCCCCCTCGGGGGGCAGCGACCCGCGCAGCGGCGGAGCGTGGGGGCGAAAGTAGTTCACTCGTTCCCAGCCATTCTTGGCGCCAAACTCGGCACCCTTTGTCGTCAGCATGTCGTACAGAGGCGAGGTACGCAGCGGCCGTGCCGTCTCCAGTTCCTGCCGCGGCCAGCGCATGGCATAGTGCAGGCCCAGCGTCTCGCCGGTACGCTCGGACAGCGCCTTGCGGTTCGCGGTAAAGGCGCCAAAGCGGCGGATGTCCACATCCCACAGGTCGGTGCTGGGCTCGCCGGCTATGATCCACTCGGCCATCAAGCGACCGGCGCCGCCGCTGTTGGCAATACCGGCGGAATTGAAGCCGGCACAGACAAAGTAGTTGCGCAGTTCCGGCGCTTCGCCGAGGATGAAATTGCCGTCCGGCGTGAAGCTCTCGGGACCATTGAGCAGCATCTTGATTTCGGCCGTTTCCAGGCACGGTGTGCGGTGCATGGCGTTGGTCATCAGGGGTTCAAACTGGTCCCAGTCTTCGTCCAGCAATTCAAACTGGAATGTAGAAGGAATCGGGTCCATCTTCCACGGTTTGGCTTTCGGCTCAAAGCCACCCATCACCAGACCACCGACTTCTTCCTTGTAGTAAATAAAGCCGTCCGGGTCGCGCATCACCGGCAGATTCGGCAACACACCTTCGATCTTGCCGGTAACGATGTAGAAATGCTCGGCTGAGAACAGCGGCACATTGACGCCAGCCAGATAACCAAACTGACGCGCCCACTGGCCAGCACAATTGACCAGCACTTCGCAGCGCACTTCGCCCTCGGTCGTCCGGATGCCTACCGCCTTGCCGTGTTCGATGATGACGCCGGTAACTTCAATGCCTTCAACGATCTTCACACCGCGGTTGCGCGCGCCTTTGGCCAGGGACATGGTCAGATCGGCCGGATTGACCTTGCCGTCACCCGGCAGCCAGATCGCGCCCTGCAGATCATCGGTGCGCATGACGGGGTACATGGCGCCAGCCTCAGAGGGGGTGATCAGGTGGCATTCGACGCCGAAGCTGGTCGCCATGGCGGTCTGTTTCTTCAGCACCTGCATGCGCTCGGGCGTGCGCGCCACGTTGACGCTGCCGCACTGCTTCCAGCCGGTGGCCAGACCGGTTTCTGCTTCGAGCGAGGCATAGAGCTCGATGCCGTATTTGCTCATGGTCGTCATGTTGCGGTTTGGCCGCATCTGCCCGACCAGACCCGCGGCGTGCCAGGTGGTGCCGCTGGTGAGCTTGCCCTGCTCCAGCAGCAAGACGTCAGTGCGCCCCATCTTGGCCAGATGGTAGGCAGTGGAACAGCCAACGATGCCGCCACCGACGATGATGATTTGAGCGTGACTTGGAAGACTCATTTTGAACTCCTTAAGACTCAACTAATTGCCATGGCCATCGGGCTGCCCCGAAGAACGAAAGAAGGCTGTCATTGCGGACCCCGGATCGGAGTCCGGGGCAGGCCCGATCCGCAATCCATGCAGTCCGAATCCATGAATACCGGGTGCTGCAACCCCGGACCCCGGATCGAGCCCGGGGCAAGCTCTGATCCGGGGCCGGGATGACAAACTATTCTGTCACGCTAACCCAGCCGCAATGCCATGACACCGGCGACGATAACGCAGGCGCCCAAGACCCGCCGCGGTGTAAACGGTTCCTTCAGGAACCATGCGCCCAGCAACACCGCAAAAAACACCGAAGTCTCGCGCAGTGCGGCTACGGTGGCCACCGGTGCCTGCGTCATGGCCCACAGGGCAATGCCGTAAGAACCCAGCGAAGCGCAGGCGCCCAGCGTGGCCACCGGCCAACGCTGACGCGCGTAGCGGCCCAGCGCATGGCCGCGCGTGGCAAACATCAGCAGGGCAAAAGGCCAGCCGTCGAGCAGGAACAAGGTGGCGACATACTGCAGGGCGTTGCCCGAGGCGCGCACACCCAGCCCATCGATAACCGTGTAAATAGCGATGATGACGGCGTTGGCCAGCGCAAAGCCGACCGCCTTGGGCGCCTTCAGCGCGTGGGCGTTGAGCCCCAGCACCAGCACACCACAGCTGATGCCCAGAACGCCGGCCCAGGCCAGCGGCGACAGTGTCTCGCCGAGTGTGAAAGTCGCCGAGAGCGCGACCAGCAGCGGTGCCACGCCGCGCATCAGCGGATAAGTGAGCCCAAGCTCACCATGACGGTAGGCACCGGTCAGAGCCAGGTAGTAGCCGATGTGAACGACCACCGAGGCCGCAATATAGGGCCAGGCCGCAGCCACCGGCCAACCCGCCAGCGCCACCAGCGGAATGCCGAGAAAGGAGCCGATCAGGTGAATGACGGCCATGTCCAGGTCCTTGTCGCTGCTGGACTTGACCAGCGCGTTCCAGCTCGCATGCAGCAAGGCGCCAAACAGCACCGCGCCGACCACGGCCCAGCTCAACGTCATGGTCTGACTTCCACCGGATAACTTGCTTGCATCAACGGGTGCCCCTGGGTTTTTGCATCGATCAACCCATTATCCATGCTTCCACTATCATTGCCAATTGTCAACAATGTACAAACTACGGTTGACAATCGCACGGGGATTGGCTAAAGTCGCGCCATCGTCAAAGGAGATATCACATGACCGGATCCGTCGTTTCCAGGCTTTCCACAGTGGGCCGTGTGCCCGAAGACCTTCGCCATGCAGCTGCACAGCAGCAGAAGTTCGATAACGAAAACACCGAGCGCAGTGTCGGCTATGTGATGCTGGACTGCTCCGGCACCACGATGGACCGCTATGTCGATGCGCCGGCCATCGTCTTTGTTGAAGTGTTCAAGAAATACGGCATCGAGATCACCATGCCCGAAGCGCGCGAGCCCATGGGTCTGCGCAAGGACCTGCACATCAAGGCCATCACCGAAATCAAGTCAGTGCGCGAGCGCTTCACCGCCAAGTTCGGGCGTGCGCCAGATCAGTCCGATGTGGACGCCATGTTCGCTGACTTTGTGCCGACCCAATTGGCGCTGCTGCGCGCCGGCAGTTACCACGATCTGTTGCCGGGTGTGGCCGAAGTCGTCAAAGGCATGCAGCAGCAGGGCATCAAGCTGGGTGTCACGACCGGCTTCACGCGCGACATGCTGGACCTGCTGCTCTCCGGTGCCGCTGGCCAGGGTTTTGTACCGGATACCGCCTGCGCCGGTGACGAGGTCGAAATGCCGCGTCCAACACCTTATATGGTGATCAAGAACCTGGAACGCATGGGTGTCTACAACCTTGAAAATGCCCTGCGTCGCACGGTCAAGGTGGACGACACCGTGTCGGGCGCCGGTGAAGGTGCACCGTTGTGCTGGCGTGTCGGTGTCTCCAAGTGGAGCAACTACGTCGCCGACAGCTGGGACGCGGTGAAGCAGATGAGCCCGGCCGAACTGGCAGCCAAGGAGCAGGCATCGAAAGAAAAGCTGGTGTGCGAGAGCGGCGCCCACTACGTGATCGACGATCTGCGCGATCTGCCTGCCGTCATTGCCGACATCAATCAGCGGCTGGCGGCTGGCGAAAATCCCTGAGCCAGTTCATGGCCGCTTCATTTCAAGGCACTGCCTGTCGCTCAGGCGCGACCACATAAACCAGGGCCGAGCGCGCCGGAAGCACAAAAGCGCCGCTTGCCCGGTCATAGCGGGCCTGCGCGGCCACGCGCTTGTCGGCGGCCCTGGGAGCCAGATGAACCGGATGCAGCGCGTAAGACTTGCCTGCTTCAGAGGGCAGCAGCAAGGGCTGCGCCGTCTTGCCCACATTGACAAGATACAGCAGTTCCTTGAAGGCGGCACCGGGGTAGCCAACACCATCAAGACGCCCTGCCAGCAAGGTCGGGTTTTGCTTTGATCCGGTATTGAAAAAGTGCAATCGCGCTTTGACATCCTGCGCAGTGCGCAGCCGAAACAGGGTCGAGCTGGCACGGATTTTCAGCAGATCAGCGAACATGTCGCGCGCCAGCGCAATATCGCCAGCGCCTGGTTTGATGTCCGGATTCGCCAGCAAGGGCTTGATCAAACCATAGTTGCCACCGTTGTCAGTCTTGGGCGGGGCACCGCTGCCAAAGTAATTGTCCTGATAGCTCCAGTCCAGGCGATTGAACCAGTCACCCGAGTCGTAACTGTTGCCGTCCATCGACTTGGAACGCAGGGTGTCAATGCCGGCATGAAAATAGGCCACGCCCTGGCTGAACGCATTGATGGCAGCACCCAGCATTTGCACGCGTACCCGGTCTTCGCGGCTGGTGTTCACAGGCAGTTTGTAGGCATTGATGTCAAACAGCGTCTGGTTGTCATGGTTTTCCACATAGTTCACCACTTCACCGGGCTCACTGACATAGCCAGCGCTCTGTCCGCTGTAGTCGATCTCCTGCAGGGTCTCACTGCGGTCCAGATAAGTCGTCATGGAATAGTCACGGATCGAACCGGCCAGACCCACGCGCACCAGGTCCGCAGTTTGCATTAACTCCGACGCGGGCGACGTGGCCAGCGGGTTGGCGTCGTACACCAGACCATTGATGTAGCCCTGCTTGCTGACCAGCGCCGCGCCGCCGTCAGCAGCACGGCCCCCGCGCAGCGCATCGCGCGCGCGGTCGCTGAAGGTTCCGATACCCGTGCCATTGAGGGAAAGCTGCGAGGCCTGCACAAAGCGGGCGCCGTCGGCAATCTCGCCAAAGTTCCAGCCTTCGCCGATCAGGTTCACTGCGCGTCCCGCCGCCTGATTGACACGCTTCTGCAGAGCCTGCATGACGGCGCGCGGCTGGTGCCCCATCAGATCAAAACGGAAGGAGTCAATTTTGTAGTGCGTCGCCCACAGCACCGTCGAGTCGATCATCAGCTTGCCCATCATGAGATGCTCGGTCGCCGTGTTGTCACAGCAGGTACTGCGTTCGACGACACCATTGGCGTCGAGCCGGTGGTAGTAGCCCGGCACGATACGATCCAGCACCGACTTTTCCTGCTGACCCGAGGCCGCCATGTGGTTGTAGACAACATCCATGCCAACGCGCAGGCCGGCGCGGTGCAAGGCCAGCACCATCTGACGAAACTCCAGAATGCGCAGCGCGCCGTCGGCCGCGTCGCTGGCGTAACTGCCCTCCGGCGCGTTGAAGTGGTAGGGGTCATAGCCCCAGTTGAAGCAGTCGCTGCCGGCACTGGCCATGACGCTGGCTTGCTGGGATTCGCTGTCGGGGCCTGCGTCAAGCACGGCAGGTGTGACGCAGCCTTGGTCGGCGATGGTGGCGAAGTCAAACACCGGCAACAGATGCACATCGGTCAAACCCGCTGCCGACAGCGCTTTCAGGTGCTGCATGCCGTTCGAGTGACCTTCGGTGAAAGCCAGGTACTTGCCGCGTCGCGCGCTGCTGACGGAAGGGTCGTTGATGGAGAAATCGCGCACATGCAACTCGTACACCACCATGTCGGTCTGCGCCCGCACCTTGGCCGGCGCGCTTGCAGAGTCCCAACCCTCAGGCTTGAGCTCAGGGCGCTCCAGATCGGCGACGTAGCTGCGCCTGGAATCGCTGGTCAGGCTGACGGAATAGGGATCGGTCACCCGGTTGCGCACGATGCCGACGCCGGGCACAAAAACATCGACCAGAAAGCGGTAGTACTGGCCGCTCAAATCGCCGCGGGGACGCGCCGACCAGACACCGCTGCGGCGCTGCACTTGCATCGCCTCCAGCGCCAAGGCCGCTCCCGCACCGGTGGCGTAGCGACACAGCCAGACGCGCTGCGCGCTTGGCGCCCAGAGCTTGAATTCGGTTTGCCCGCGCCTGACACTGGCACCCAGATCATTGACGGCCTGCGCACTGGCATACAGATCGTCCAGTGCCCCGGCAACTTGCAGGGCGCTCGCGTGAAGCACCCGCCCCGCGCGATCTTCCTGCACCAGCAGCACTTGCTGTGTCAGCAAATCCTTGAGCCTCGTGCGGTCACGCGGGCGAACTCCCAGCAACACGCCGGGCGCGACAAACTTGAAGCGCGCTGCCACTGCGGCCGGCAAGGCACCTTGAAACACTTCCATTGACAAGAAGCCATCAGCGCCCTTGACGGTGCGACCTGCACTGGCAACTGCCTGCGCCCGGGCCGAGTAATAGAGCTTGAAGCGTCCGCCGGCCTCGATCGCCGGCCACTGGACGATCTGGCCGCTCAGCCAATGGGCGCGCGCCGGCAACTTTGTGTTGCCGGGTGCAGCCTGCAGAACGGTCTGAAACTCCGGGCGATTGCAATCCTGCAAGGTCGCTCCCGCGCCCGCCCAGGCTGCGCTGACGACAAGGCTCAACGTTGCCAACCAACAGGCGGGCTTGACACAGTTCCAACCCAACTGCAAGTATTTCATGTCCATGCTCCCAATTCTTGACGACATCGCAGCCGCGCTAACTGCGGCCCAGGCTCAGCACGCGGCGTCGGGTCGCCCGGGCTGCGGGCACCCAGCCGTGGCCGAACCAGCGCGCCGCCATGGCCAGACCGCGCAACCATTCATCAGCGCTGTAGGCAATCCAGACGCCCAGCAAACCCAGTTTGAAATGTACGCCCAGCAGCCAGGACCCACCAGCCATCACGAACAACATCGAGGCCGCGCCGGCAGCCACCGGAAAACGCGCATCACCGGTGGCACGCAGGGCATTGATGATCACGATATTGCAGGTGCGACCGGGCTCCAGCAACACAGTCAGCCACAGCAGGGTGGTGGCACTGGCAATGATCTGGGCGTCATTCGTGAACAGGGTCAGGGTCCAGGGCGCGCTCAGCGCCACCAGCAGCGCCATGCTGATCGAAACCAGCAAACCCCATAACAGGCTCTTGCGCAAGAGGCGATGCGCTTCCTGCAAATGACCTGCACCAATCAGGTGTCCGATCAGGATTTCACTGGCAAAGCCGAGCGACACGCTGAACAACACCACCACGTTCATCAGTTGGAAGGCGTAGGTCTGCGTTGCCAAGGACTGCGAACCCAGGCCCGCCACCACCGTCACCGACACCAGCATGGCAAGCCGGTAGGCCACGTTCTCGGCCGCTCCCGGCAGTCCGATCTGCAGCACCGGGCGCAGCAGCGAGCGCCGCAGGCGCCACCAGTCTGCGCCAGTGGGAATGATCTGCAAACGCCAGCGCCACAGAGCCAGATGAACCAGCAGCCCAAACAGCCGGCTCCATGCCATGGCCAGCGCAAAACCGACCAGGCCCAGCGCCGGCAGGTCACCAAAGCCGCGCATCAGCGGCAGACACAGCAGCAGATGAACGCCGTGCATAGCCAGAATATTGAACATCGTGTCGCGCGTGCGCAGGTGGGCGCGCATCACCGCCGCCATGCTGGCGTTGAAGGCGTCGAGCAGCAGCGCCAAAGCCAGTACCTGCAGATACGGTTGCCCCAACTGCAAAACCGCCGGTGGCGCGTTCAGCAAGTCCAGCAAGGCGCCGGCACCGGCAGCCACCAGCAGCGCGGTGGCCAGTCCAAGCCAGCTGCTGGCACCCAACGCCGCCCTGGCCGTGGCCTTTGCTGCGGCGCGATTGCCGGCACCCAGGTTTTGCGTGATGACAACACTCACACCCATGCCAATGACGCGAAACAACAGGAAGAAAACGGCCTGCAACTGATTGGCCAGCGCGAAGGCGGCCGCGCTGGTATCGGACTCGCGTGAAGCCAACCACAGACCCAGCATGCCAACGGCAAAACCCAGCACCATCTCGGCCAGCATGGGCCAGGCCAGCGCCAGCAAACGCGGTCGCGTCGGAAGCGGATTCATGCCTTGCTGGACAAGCCCAACAGTGCAAACGGAGCGCGCCCACTGGCCGCGCTGATCAGGCCGAGAACCCTACCCGGTTCGCTGCCCACCATGCTCCAGTCAAAACGCCAGACCCAGTTGCTGCCGCCCAGGGTTCCCGGCAGGTTCATCCTGTGCTCACTGCCCAGACCGAGCACGTCCTGCAGCGGAAAAATCGCCATCGCGGCGACCGAGTTGCAAGCGGCCCGGATCATGCCCCAATGGATGTCATGCGCACTGGCAGCCAGATAAGCGCCGGCATACTGACGCTCCTTTTGCGGTGCATGGTCCCACCAGCCGCGCGCCGTGTCGTTGTCATGGGTGCCGGGGTAGACAACGCAAGCCGTACCGTAGTTGTGCGGCAGAAACTCATGCGTCGCGTCGCCACCAAAGCCGAACTGCAGGATCTTCATGCCGGGAAACCCAAAGTGGTCGCGCAGTTCGATCACATCCGGGGTGATGAGTCCCAGATCTTCGGCGATGATGGGCACGCTTCCCAGAGAGTGCGCTATCGCTTCAAACAAGGCCTTGCCCGGTGCCGGCACCCAGCGTCCTTCGATCGCCGTCGGGCAACTCGCCGGGATTTCCCAATAACCGGCAAAGCCGCGGAAGTGATCAATGCGAAACAGATCGGCCTGCTGCAAGGCACGGCGCACGCGCGCCGTCCACCAGGCGAAATCTTCCACGGCCATGCGCTCCCAATCGTACAAGGGGTTGCCCCAGCGCTGACCGAGCGGACCCAGCTCATCCGGCGGCACACCGGCCACTACCGTGGGCTGATAGTCAGCGTCAAGCTGATAGAGATCGGGGCGCGCCCAGCAATCGGCGCTGTGATGGGCGATGAAGATAGGCAAGTCGCCCATGATGGCGACATGGCGTTCATTTGCATAGGCCTTCAGCGCATGGAGCTGACTGTCAAAACACCATTGCACGAACTTCCAGAAATCAATTTCTGCCGCATCCCTGCGCCGCACCTTGCGCAGGGCAGCGGGTTTGCGCTGGCGCAAGGCCGCCTCCCACTGCCACCAGGGTTGGCCCGCATGCGCCGTTTCCAGCGCCATGAAAAGCGCGTAATCCTCCAGCCAGTGCGCATGCTCGGCACACCAGGCGCTCATCGCAGCGTGCTCAGCCCGGTTTGCCTTGCGCGCAAAACCGGCTGCCGCCGAGCGCAGCTGAGCCAGCCGCCAGGGAACCACGCGCGCAAAGTCGACCCGCCGGCTGTCAAAACCCTCCGTCGGCAGTTCGGGCTGCGCTAGCCAGCCGGCAGCTACCAGCGGCTCCAGCGCCACCATCAAGGGGCTGCCAGCAAACGCCGAGACACTTTGATAGGGCGAATCACCCGGGCCTATGGGCGTTGTGGGCAGTAGCTGCCAGATCCCTTGACCGGCCGCAGCCAGCCAGTCCACAAAGCGGAAGGCGTCAGGCCCGAAGTCGCCGATGCCATGCGGCCCGGGCAGGGAAGTAATGTGCAGCAACACGCCAGCGCTGCGCTGTTCAAGGTCAATCATGCTTGGCTTCAGATAATGAAATCACATGGTACTGCGTCGCAGCACCAGGACCGCATGCGCCGGCACCAGCTGAGAACTTGAGACTGGCAAGCCTGGCGAGAGTTCTGCGCTGCTGTCGAGCAGCAACTGCCATTGTCCGCCCAACGTGAAAGCAGTCGGATTCGACTCCGGGTTGAACAGCAAAAGGACGGGATCACTTTCACAGGAAAATGCAGCGTGGCTTGCGTCGTTCCAGTCATGGCCTTGCATTTCCTGCCCGCACGGCGTGCGCCAGATCCGATGCACAGCACCCGGTTCGCCTGGGGTGGACGTCGACCACTGGTTGCTGTGCAAGGCCGGTTCGCAGCGCCGCAGTGTCAGCAAGTCAGCGACAAAGTCGCGCAGACCGTCGTCGGCCCTTGACCAATCGAGCCAGCCCAGCGCGTTGTCCTGGCAATAAGCGTTGTTATTGCCTTGTTGGGTCTTGCCAATTTCATCGCCGGCACACAGCATCGGCGTCCCTTGCGCCAGCAACAGCGAAGCCAGCATGGCGCGCTGCACGCGCCGGCGCTGCAAATTGATCGCGATGTCCGCAGTCTCCCCTTCAACACCAAAATTCTCGCTCAGCTCACCGTCACGGCCGTCCCGATTCTCTTCACCGTTGGCCTGATTGTGTTTGTGCCTGTAGCTCACCACGTCATGCAGCGTGAAGCCGTCATGCACTGCAAGAAAATTGACGCTGGCGCTGGGGCGGCGCTGCCCGTGCTGAAACAGGTCGCTCGACGCCGTCATGCGCCGGGCGAACTCGGCGCGATCGACGCCGCACTGCAGCCAGTAGCCGCGGACCGCATCGCGGAACTTGTCGTTCCAGTCCAGAAAACGCCCGGGGAAACGTCCCACCTGATAGCCGTTCGGGCCGCTGTCCCATGGCTCGGCAATCAGATGAGCGCGCGCCAGTATCGGGTCCTGCTGCAGCGCCGCGAGGAAAGGAGCGCAGGGGTCAAAGCCCTTTTCAGTGCGCCCTAGCACCGGAGCCAGATCAAAGCGAAAGCCGTCGACCCCCATCTGCAGCACCCAGTAGCGCAGCGAGTCCAGCACAAACTGGCTCACTTTGGGATGCGCGACGTTCAGGGTATTGCCACAGGCGCTGTAGTTTTCATAGCGGCTGCGGTCTGCCGGATCGAGCCGGTACCAGCTGGCGTTGTCAAGACCGCGAAAGCTCAGCGTTGGCCCATGCTCGTTGCCTTCGGGCGTGTGGTTGTAGACCACGTCCAGCACCACTTCCAGTCCCTGTGCATGCAGGTCTTCGACCATCTGGCGGAATTCGGCAGTGACGGCTGCAGGGTCATCAGGCCGCGTTGCCAGACGCGGATCCGGGCAACAAAAGCCCAGCGTGTTGTAGCCCCAGTAATTGCTTTGTCCGCGCTGCGTCAGGGCCGGCTCATCCAGGCAATACTGCACCGGCAGCAGCGACAACGTGGTCACCCCCAGCGACTTGAAGTGAGCCACGGCCGCCGGATGCGCCAGACCGGCATAAGTGCCCTGCAGGGCTGCCGGAATGCCGGGATGGGTCTTGCTGAAGCCTTTGACGTGGACTTCATAGAGCACCAGATCGGCCACCGCGTGGTGCGGCGCGTTCAGGTAGCCCGGCGCCACGCTCAAGGGAGCGGCAACCCGCGCTTTGAGTGCGGCGGCGGCATTCTCCTGCGAGCCTTGCCCATAGCGCCCGACAATCTCGCGGGCGTTCGGGTCCAGCAGCAAGTGCCTGGCGTTGAAGCGCTGCCCGTGCTGCGGATCGTCAACGCCGTGCGCGCGCAAACCGTAAACCAGGCCGGGGCCGGCGCCAGCAAGAAAGCCGTGAAAAACACCGTCGTGTGGACCAGCCAGGTCACAGCGCTGTATCTCGGATTGGCCGTCGGCGTCAAACAGGCACAGCTCGATGCGCTGCGCGTGCAGCGAAAAGACCGCAAAGTTGACGCCGCCGTCGCGCACCTCGGTGCCCATCGGTTCAACTCGACCTTCTGACAAAACCAGCATGTAGATTCAAGTCCTCAAGAGAGCGCCGGCGCAGACCAGACGCGCTCAATGTACTCGCCAATGGTACGGTCAACCGAAAAGCCGCCCATCGCCGCCACGTTGAGCAAGGCACGCTGCGCCCACAGTTCTGGCTCGTCAAACACGGCGTCCACCCGCTGCTGTGCGGCCACATAGGCATCGAAATCGGCCAGCAGGAGGTAGGGGTCGCGCTCCAGAAGGTGATCGACGAGCGTGTGATAGCGCTGCGTGTCACCGTCAGAAAAGTCGCCTGCCATGATGGCGCCGAGCACCCGCTTGAGCCGGGGACTGGCGTCCAGTTGGTCGCGCGGACGATAGGCCCCGGCCTTGATACTTTGCACTTCTTCGGTCCGCAGTCCAAAAACGAACATGTTTTCCTCACCCATGGCTTGCGCCATCTCGATGTTCGCGCCGTCCCAGGTGCCGATGGTCAGCGCACCATTCATGGCAAACTTCATATTGCCGGTACCGGACGCCTCGGTTCCGGCGGTCGAAATCTGTTCGCTCAAGTCAGCCGCCGGTATGATGATTTCAGCCAGACTGACACCGTAGTTGGGAATGAAGACGAGTTTCAGACGCTCACCAACACGCGGATCGGCGTTGATCACCGAGGCGACACCATGCGTGAGCTCGATGATCAGCTTGGCCATGTGGTAGGCCGACGCCGCCTTGCCGGCGATCACGACCGTGCGTGGCGTCCAATGCGCCTCTGGCTGGTCAACGATGGCTTGATAGCGCGCAATCAACTGCAACAAATTGAGCAATTGGCGCTTGTATTCGTGGATCCGCTTTGCCTGTACATCGAACAGGCTGGCGGGGTCAACCTTGATCCCCAGGCGCGCCTCTATCAGTGCGGCCAGACGCTGCTTGTTGTGCCGCTTCACGAGCATGAAGTCACGCCCCAGCTGGAGGTCTGCCGCAAGCGGTTTGAGCGCACCGAGCTGGCACAAATCGTGCCGCCATCCGTGACCGATGGTGCGGTCAATCAGGCTGGAGAGTTCCGGGTTGGCCTGCATCAACCAGCGCCGTGGCGTGACGCCGTTGGTGATGTTGTGGAATTTGTCCGGATACAGTCGCGCGTAGTCGGAAAAAATCGTCTGCACCATCAGTTCGGAGTGCAGGGCCGAGACACCGTTGACCTTGTGCGAGGCCACAATCGCAAGCGAAGCCATGTGAATGCGCCCGTCGCTGCTGTCATCGAGCAGCGCAACCCGATTCACCATCGCCTCGTCACCCGGGAATCGGGTTCGCACCTGTTCCAAAAGGTGGCGGTTGATCTCGCGGATGATTTCCAGATGACGCGGCAACAAGGATTCGAACATGCGCACTGGCCAGGTCTCGAGTGCCTCAGGCATCAAGGTGTGGTTGGTATAGGACAGCGCCTGCTGGGTGATACTCCAGGCAGCATCCCACTGCAGCCCATGCTGGTCCAGCAACAAGCGCATCAATTCGGCCGGAGCAAGCGCCGGATGGGTGTCGTTGAGATGGATGGCGTTGGCGCGACCCAGCTGCAGCAAACTGCGGCCTTCACGCAGATGACGCGCCAGCACGTCTTGCAGCGATGCACTGACCAGAAACGCCTCCTGCTTCAAACGCAGTTCACGCCCGGCTGCCGTGCTGTCATCAGGGTAGAGCACCCAGTTCAGTACATCGGCGGCAACGCGCTCGCTGCTTGCGGCCAGAAAGTCGCCACGGCAGAAGGCCGCGAAATCGATGGCGCGCTCCGCGCTGGCGCTCCACTGTCGCAGGGTGGAGACGCGATCACTGCGATGCGCCGGGATGATGAAATCGTAGGCCTGTGCTATGACGCGCTCGGCCGCCACCCAATGCCGCCCGGTGCCTCTGGCCTCGACGTGACCACCAAAGCCAACGGTATAGCGGACTTCCGGACGAAGCACTTCCCAGTTGTTGCCCCAGCGCATCCAGTCGTCGGGTACTTCCGTTTGCCGGCCATCCTGAATTTGCTGGGCAAACATGCCGTACTGGTAGCGCAGTCCGTAACCGAACGAGGGCAGGCCGAGTTCGGCAAAGGAATCGAGAAAACAGGCCGCCAGGCGACCCAGCCCACCATTGCCCAAGGCCGCATCGTTCTCCAGTTCCAGCACATCGGACAGTTGCAATCCGTTGACTTCCAGTTGCCGACGAACATCCTTTTCCAGACCAAGTGCGGCCAGCGCGTTACCCAGTGCCCGGCCCATCAGGAACTCCATCGACAGGTAGTGCACCCGGCGCACCGCGCCTTTACCGACAGAATTGCTGTCCCTGGACTGGGTTCGGGCCCAGCGTTGCGCGAGCATGGCATGCAGGGCCGGTGAGCTTGCAACGGCGCGCATCAAGGCGTCTTGATCCGATACGAGAGAGGGTTCAGAATTCATAAGAAGAGGCGTTGAATGTGTAGTTAAATTACATTTAGCAAATCTAAAACCGCATATTACCAAGAACTCATTGCTTTGGTACAAGTTGCTCTGCTCCATATTTTCCGTTGTATAACTACATCTATTCAAGGTATACTCAAGCCAATGCAGCGCCCATCGCCCGGATCGGCGCGTCGACTGGTTCCTGCGCGCCAGCGCTGAGGTATTCCATGGCGGATGTAAAACTTTCGAATGTCAGCAAGTCCTTTGGCGACAACCTCATCCTGCAGCAGATTGACCTGGAGATTCATGACGGCGAGTTCATGGTCTTCGTGGGCCCCTCGGGCTGCGGCAAATCCACCCTCTTGCGCATCATTGCCGGACTTGAAGACGTCACGCAGGGTGAGCTGAGCATCGGCGGCAAATGCGTCAATGAGGTGGCGCCGGCAGAGCGTGGCATTGCCATGGTGTTTCAGTCCTATGCGCTGTATCCGCACATGAACCTGTATGACAACATGGCGTTCGGGCTCAAGCTTGCAAAACTGCCCAAAGACGAGATCGACCGGGCGGTTCACCAGGCCGCCAAAATTCTCAATATCGACCATTTGCTGTTGCGCAAACCGAAAGACCTGTCAGGCGGCCAGCGTCAGCGCGTGGCCATTGGCCGCGCGATTGTGCGCAAGCCAGAGGTGTTTCTGTTTGATGAGCCGCTGTCCAATCTGGACACCGCGCTGCGCGTACGCATGCGCTACGAACTCGCCAAGCTGCACGAAGAGTTCAAGACCACCATGGTTTATGTGACGCACGACCAGGTCGAAGCGATGACGCTGGCCGACCGCATTGTCGTGCTGTCGGCGGGTCGCATCGAACAGGTCGGCTCGCCATTGAAGCTGTATGAGCACCCCGACAACCTGTTCGTGGCGCGCTTCATCGGCTCTCCGGGCATGAATCTGATCGAAGGCGAAATCGTGGCTGCCAGCGCCGAATCTGCCAGCATTCGGCTCAGCGGCGGCGAGTTGATCGAATGCCGGGTCGACGCCGCGCGCGCCCGCACGGGCGACGCCGTGACCCTGGGTGTGCGGCCGGAAGATTTTCGGCTCGGTGATGCCGTCAACGCGCTGCACACCGAAGTCACTTTTGTCGAATCCCTGGGCAGCATCACTTACGCCTACTGCAGCAACCCGGCCAGCCAGGAAGTGCTCACCGCTGCGGTGGAGCGCCAGCGGCCGGTGCGTATCGGTGAAGCACTGGCGCTGGGCATCCCGAGCGCGTCAGCCTATCTGTTCGATGCCCAGGGCAAGGCCTTTCGCCGTCACAGCGCTGTGGAGCAGAGCCGTGCCGCCTGAACGCTTCAGCCGGCAGCCACGCATGCTGAGCGCCGCCAGTGTGGCGCTGGCCTTGCTGCTGTCGGGCAACGCGCATGCGGCCGCGCCTTTGCGCCTGCTGGTCTGGATCAACGGCGACAAGGGCTACAACGGGCTGCAAAAGGTCGGCGACAAATTCATGCAACACAGCGGCGTGCAGGTGGTCGTGCAGCACCCCGAGGGCGCGCCCGACAAATTCAGCGCTGCCGCGGCTGCCGGCAAGGGACCGGACATCATGTGCTGGGCGCATGACCGTGTCGGTGAGTGGGCGAAGTCCGGCTTGGTGGTGCCGATTCGTCCAGCCAAACAGGTTCGAGACCAGATCGACGAGAGCGCCTGGCGCGCCTTTACCTACCGCGGTCAGGTCTGGGGCTATCCACTGGCGATCGAAGCCATTGGCCTGATCTACAACAAGGCGCTCGTCAGCACGCCACCAAGCACTTTTGACGAGGTGATCGAACTCGACCGCAAGCTCGCGGCGCAGGGCAAGCACGCCATTCTGTGGGCCTATAACAATTCCTTCTTCAGTTGGCCCTTGCTGGCCGGTCCAGGTGGCTTCGTCTTCGAGCGCAACAGCCAGGGTGAGCTCGATCCCAAAAAAGTCGGCGTCAACAACGCCGGCGCCTACCAGGGCGCCCAGATGCTCGAGCGCCTGATCCGTGACGGCCACATGCCCAGAGGCGCACGCTATGCCGAAATGGAGGGTGCTTTCGCGCGGGGCGAGGTCGCCATGATGATCAATGGCCCCTGGGCCTGGGACGACGTGCGCAAGGTCGGCATCAACTTCGGCGTGGCGCCGATTCCCGGCATCGCCGGCAAGCCGGCCAAGCCCTTTGTCGGCGTGCTCGGCTGCATGATCACAGCGCCGAGCAAGCACAAGGACGTGGCGCGCGAGTTCATCGAGCATCATCTGCTGACGCTGCCGAGCCTGAAGACGATCGGTGCTGACGTTCCGCTGGGGACGCCGGCCAACAAAGCCTATTACCAGGAACTCAGCAGCGATCCGAACATCGTCGCCACCATGGCCAACGCCAGAGCCGGTGAGCCCATTCCCAACATCCCGGAAATGGGTCGCTTCTTCCCGGCCATCGATGCCGCCCTGGAGGCCATCACGAACGGTCGCCAGTCTGCGCGCGATGCGCTTGACGGTGCGGCAGCTCGCATGCTGGCCCAATGACATGATTGCAACTTCTCAGCGCCCCAGCACGCTGGCCCGCAGTCTGTCCACGCTGCTGTTCGCCGCCCTCTCGCTGGCTCTGCTTTGGCTGAGTTTTAGCCTGTGGTGGGCCGGTCAGGCGCTGACAGCGCTGGGAACGTTGACGCTGGGCGGCTCGGCCCTTGTGATTTACAGCAAGGCGCAGTCGGTGGCCTGGAAATACCTGTTCCCGGGGGTCGCCGCGATGCTGCTCTTTGTCGCGTTCCCGCTGCTGTACACGGTGCAGATCGGCTTCACCAATTTTTCGTCCAGCCACCTGCTGGACTTCGAGCATGCGCGCGCCTACCTGCTGGACCAGTCGGTGGTGGACCAGGAACACAGCCGCCCCTACACCCTGCACCGCGATGGCGACAAGCTGCTTCTCAAGCTGAGCGCCCAGGACGGCAAGAGCGATGCAGCGCTGGTGTCGAGCGCGCTGGACCTGAGCCGCAGCCCGACAAGCGCGCCGCTAGCCATGCAAGCTATGGGCGCGAACGTGCTGCAAGCGCCATTGAACCTGCGCGAGTTGTTAGTGCATCGCGATGCACTCAGCGCGCTGCAGTTGCGCCTGCCCGACGGTCAGCTGCTGCGCTATGCGGGTCTGCGCGAATTCGGTCCGATCGAGCCCTTGTGGCGCGCCAACGCGGATGGCTCCCTGACCCAAGTCGCCAGCGCCAGCATCTACCGGGCCAACCCGCACAGCGGTTTTTTTGAGACCGACGCCGGCGAACGCATGCAACCGGGCTTCAAAGTCAATATTGGGTTCGCGAACTACAGCCGCATGCTGCTGGACGCCGACTTCCGCGGTCCTTTTGTCAGCATCTTTGTCTGGACCGTGCTGTTTGCCGCTCTGACCGTGCTGTTTTCAACGGCGCTGGGCATGACGCTGGCGGTGCTGCTGGAGTGGCCAGCGCTGAAGTACCGCACGCTTTACCGCACCCTGCTGTTCCTGCCCTATGCGGTGCCGGGCTTTATTTCCATTCTTGTTTTCAAAGGCCTGTTCAACCAGAATTTTGGTGAGATCAACGCCATCCTGAACGCCTTGTTCAGTGTGCGCCCGGCCTGGTTTGCCGACCCGCTGCTGGCCAAGATCATGATCCTGATCGTCAATACCTGGCTTGGTTATCCCTACATCATGATCTTGTGCAGCGGGCTGATCAAGTCGATCCCCGCCGACCTGTACGAAGCATCGGCCATCGCCGGCGCCACGCCCTTGACCAACTTCTTCAAGATCACCGTGCCCCTCATTGCGCGACCGCTGACACCGCTCCTGATCAGCGCCTTTGCCTTCAACTTCAACAATTTCGTGCTGATCTCGCTGCTGACCGACGGTAGACCCGATTACCTCAATACCAAGCTGCCAGCCGGCACCACCGATATCCTGGTGAGTTACACCTACCGCATCGCCTTCACCGACAGCGGGCAAAATTTCGGTCTGGCCGCTGCCATCTCGACCCTGATTTTCGCGATGGTCGCGCTGATGGCGCTGCTGCAACTCAGAATCACTCGGCAAGCCGAGCAAAACAGGTAGACACCATGGCCATGGTCACAGGAAAGAAACAACGCTGGCGTGTCGTCGCAGCACACCTCGGTCTGTGGGCGCTGCTGGCGCTGACGCTGTTCCCGCTGCTGGCGGTGCTCAGCATCTCGCTGCGTCCCGGCAATTACGCCACCGGCTCGCTGATTCCGAGCCGCATCAGTCTGGAACACTGGCAGCTGGCACTGGGCATGGCCTACACCGCGATCGATGGCAGCGTAACGCAGCCACCCTTCCCGGTGCTGCTCTGGCTGTGGAATTCGATCAAAGTCGCCACGATCTCGGCGAGCCTGATCGTCGCCATCTCGACCACCGCAGCCTATGCTTTTGCCCGTCTGAAATTCGCTCGCAAGGCACTCATCCTCAACAGCATGATGCTGCTGCAGATGTTCCCGGTCGCGGTGGCCCTGGTGGCGATCTACGCCATCTTCGACGGTGTTGGCGCCCAGCTGCCCTGGCTCGGCATCGAGACCCACGCCGGCCTGATCGTGGCCTATCTGGGCGGCGTTGCCATGCATATCTGGACCATCAAGGGTTACTTTGAAACCATACCGATGGAGATCGAGGAATGCGCCAAGGTGGACGGCGCCACACACTGGCAGGCGTTTCGCCTGGTGCTGCTGCCGATGGCCGTGCCGATCCTGATGGTGGTGTT
This sequence comes from Comamonadaceae bacterium, assembly GCA_007280205.1. Classification (GTDB taxonomy): domain Bacteria; phylum Pseudomonadota; class Gammaproteobacteria; order Burkholderiales; family Burkholderiaceae_C; genus Rhodoferax. Next base: position 8,767 of record QYPX01000011.1, on the reverse strand, counting down.
CGTACTGGCTTTCATCGGCACCATCATTGAGTACCCGGTGGCCTCGATTCTGCTGCGCGAGGAGCCCAATCTGACGCTGGCGGTCGGCTCGAAATACTACCTTTATGAGCAGAAGTACCTGTGGGGTGATTTCGCCGCCGCCGCCGTGCTCTCGGGCCTGCCCATCACCCTGGTCTTTCTGGCAGCGCAGCGCTGGATTGTGTCGGGCCTGACCGCCGGTGGCGTCAAAGGGTGATGCTGGAACTGCCGGTCCATGGGCGAACGCTGCTGCGCTCTACCGCTTGCTGCGCTGCCTTGCTGCTGGCCCAGGGCGCCGCGCAGGGGGCCCCCGTCGTTACCGACGCCAGCTGCCAGGCTCAGCCACTGGGCGCTCGCACGCTCTACCTGCGTGGAACTTTCAACAGCTGGAATGCAGCGGACAGCCAGAAGTTCAGTTGGGCCTGCAACCGGTATCAACTGGTGACCCGGATCCGTGGTCCGCACAAATTCAAGATTGCCGATGAAGCCTGGTCGCCTGATGCGGATTTTGGCCACAGCAAGGCAGGCGAACAACTGGCGCTCAAGGGCCCCGAACTGCAACAGCTTTTTAACGGCGTACATCGCTTCACCCTGACCATGGACACTGCCAACACCGCCCCCACCCTGCATGTAGAGAACTGCCCGTCTGACGCGCCACTGGGGCAGACCACCCTGTTCCTGCGCGGCAGCATGAACAACTGGGCGGCGCTGGACGAGTACGCCTTCAGGTATAGCTGCGATGCCTACTACCTCAACGTCAAGCTGCCGACACGGCACGAATTCAGAATTGCCGATGCCGCCTGGCAGGAGGCTTTCAGCTTCGGCAGCAGTGGCAGCGCCGACCTGCTCGCAGGGGGCAGCGGCAACCTGTCGCACAACTTCGCCGGCGAACACACGATCCGGCTGGCTTTCCCGGGCGGCCGGCCGCAGCTTGACATTGGTGTCAAGACTTTTGCCGATCCCACAGCGCGTGCCGTCACCGACTCGACGGCCTTGAGCCTGCGTTTCGATTCGCGCGCGCTGGCTGACAAGTCCCCGTTCGGCGCCGTGCCGGTTGGCAGCACAATGGATTTCCACGTCAGCGCCATGCCCGGCATCCAGAAGCTCAGCCTGGTGATTGAGACGCGTCGCATGGAAGGCAATCAGGAACGGCTGGAATACAGCGAGGTGGCGCGACTGGCGATGACGCGCAGCCAGCAAGGCGGTCGAGAACGTTGGAGTGCCAGCCACCGCTTCACCGAGGTCAGCATCTACGGCTACTGGTTCGAGGCCGAGATCGGCGGCCAGACTTTCGTTTACCAGAACAACGCCGACCCGATATTCTGGACGCGGGAAAAAGGCTCCGGTGGCCTTGGAGAAGTTGCTGACAAGCCGGCGGCAGCCGGAACCATCCGGCGTTTCCGACAGACCGTTTACGCGACGGATTTCAAGGTGCCGGATTGGGCAAGCGATATCGTCTACTACTACATCTTTCCGGATCGATTCCGCAATGGCAACCCGAGCAACGACCCGCAGCCTGGCGTCGCGCGGTACCACGACAAGACGGTCGAACTGCACAAAGACTGGCTCGACAAACCGTGGCGACCGGGTAGCGGCGATGGCTCGGACGCCAGCTACAACAACGACTTCTTCGGCGGTGATCTGCAGGGCATCATTGACAAGCTCGACTACATCCAGGAGCTGGGCGCCAACACCCTCTACCTGACGCCGGTATTTAGGGCCGCCAGCAACCACAAGTACGACACGGCCGACTACAAGACCATCGACCCCGGCTTTGGCAGCAACCAGGACCTGGTTCGCCTCACCGGTGAGGCCGAGCGGCGCGGCATGCGCGTGATACTGGATACCAGTCTGAACCACAGCGGCAGCGACTCGATCTACTTCGACCGCTTTGGCAATCACCAGTCTGCCGGCGCCTTTGAAGGCGGCCGGATTCGCGCCGACTCGCCCTATGCGAGTTGGTACACGTTTGACGCGAAGCAGTCCCGGCCCGACAAGCAATACAAAGGCTGGGTCGGCGTGAGCGACCTGCCCGAGTTGAACAAGGCCTCGGCCTCGTTCCGGCACTACGCTTACGGCGCTGCCGACTCGGTGATGAAGCTCTGGCTGGACCGCGGCGCGGCCGGCTGGCGCATGGACGTGGCGCCCTGGGTGCCAGACGACTTCTGGCGCGAATGGCGCAGCGCCATCAAACAGCATCGCCCGGACGCCTTGACGGTGGCCGAAACCTGGTTTGACGCTTCCAAGTATTTTCTTGGCGACATGTTTGATTCAACCATGAACTACATCTTTCGCAACACCGTGCTGGAGTATGCGGCGGGCGGCAAGGCCAGCGAGCTGTATCGCAACATGGAGCTGATGCGCGAGGCTTACCCATCACAAGCCTTCTATGCGCTGATGAATCTGCTGTCCACGCACGACCAGGCGCGCAGCCTGCACTACCTGGGCTGGCAAAGCGACAAAGACGCTCCAGCCCTCATCGCGCGCGCCAAGCAGCGCTTCAAACTGGCGCTGTTCTTCCAGATGAGCTTTCCTGGCGCACCGGCCGTGTACTACGGCGACGAGGTCGGCGTCACCGGCGGTGACGATCCCTACAACCGCGCGCCCTACCCCTGGGCGGATCAGGGTGGCCAGCCCGACACCGACATGCTGGCCGAGGTCAAACGCCTGATCAAGCTGCGCAAGGACAACCCGGTGCTGCGGCGCGGTTCCATCGAAGCCCCGCTGCTGCTCGATGACCATGTGATCGTGCTCGGACGCAAACTGGACAAGCAAGTCGCGATCAGTGCCAGCAACAATTCGGAGACGGCGCAGACGGTGACGATAGCCCTGCCTGAGCAATTCCACGCAGCCGCCTTCACCGATGCCTTGACCGGCGCCAGCTACACAGCAGTCCAGGGTCAGCTCAGCTTCACCGTGCCGCCACTTTTTGGCACGCTGCTGCTGGCTTACTGAGTGCGGCAGCGCTCCTCGCGGGTGCCATAGACACGCTCAAAAATGGGCGTGGCCATCAAGGTCGTCACGATTGCCATCAACACCAGAATGGCGAACAAAGCGGGCTCAATGATGCCGCGTTGCAAGCCGATATTGAGAATGATCAGTTCCATCAAGCCGCGTGCGTTCATCAGCGTACCGATGGCTATGGCTTCTCGGTGGCTTTCGCCATGCCAGCGCGCGGCAAGATAGCAGGCCACGCCCTTGCCGACGATGGCGGCCAGCAGCACCAGAGCAGCAATCAGCCAGAGAAAGGGCGTGTTGACCAGACCGATCTTGGTATTCAGACCGGAGTAAACAAAGAACACCGGTAGCAGCAAGGCTGTCGTCAAAGGGTAAATGATCCGGTGCAACTCCTGGGCAAATTTTCCGCGCGGCATGGCGATGCCCATGACGAAGGCGCCAAAGACCGCATAGATCTGAATGAAGTCGGTGAACCAGGCACCCAGCATCGTCAACATCAGCACCGAGCTGAGGATGCCGACACTCATTTCACCGCTCTCCGCCACCTTCTTGCCCCAGGCTTGCAGGAGCGGCTTGATCACCAGCAGCGTCACCAGTGCAAACAACACGCCGCCACCAATGGCGTAGATGGCAATGCTGATGTTGTTCTGAAAACTGGCCAGCACCACCGCCAGCACACACCAGGCCGCCGCATCGTCCATGGAACCCGCCGCCAGCGCCAGCGTGCCCAGTGAAGTTTTGGACAAGCCTTGCTCGAAAATGATGCGCGCCAGCATCGGGAAAGCGGTAATCGACATGGCCGCACCCATGAACAGCATCGCCTGCAGTGGCGTCGTCTTGAGAGAAAAGAAGCTCGAGTCACCGGCCAGATAGAAGGCCAGCAGGGCTCCCAAGGCGAAGGGCGCCAGGATGCCGGCCAGGGAAATCGATGCCGCGCTGCGCAGCTTTGAGCGGATCAGCTCAATGTCGAATTCAACGCCGATCAGGAACATGTAGAGCACCAGGCCGACCTGGCAGACGGCAAACAGAATGGGCTTGGATTCCGGCGGGAACAGGTAGGCACTGAAGTCGGGCAGCAACCAACCCATCAGCGAGGGCCCCATGACCACGCCAGCAATCATTTCACTGACAACCTGGGACTGGCCCAGGTGCTTGAAAAGGATGCCAACGACCCGGCAAACCGCCAGAATGAAGGCCAGCTGCAAAAAGAACAGGACGGACAGGTCGAAGCTATTCATCGTCCCTTGCCGCGGCTCGCAGGCTCAGGCCGTGGCGGCGCAATTCTTGGCGATGTAGGCGCCGTGATCGGGCATCACCTCGACGCATTTGGCGATCACTTCCCGCACGCTCTCCAGATAGGCCTGGGTATCGGCTTCTGACTGCAGGTCGACCAGGGGATGGTAGCCCTGCGGCACCAGATTTTGCCCCTGCATCACCTGCAACCAGGCCAGTTCGGCAAACAACTCGTCGTCGATGCGCAGCAAGCGGCCATGCGCGCGGTACAGTTCCATTTTGTGTGTCAGCGTGTCCGGAACGGCCATCTGCGCACAATGCTGCCAGAACTTCGAATCCTCACGCTGATTGAGTTTGTAGTGCAGGATGATGAAATCGCGGATGCGTTCGTACTCAAAGCGGCATTGCCGGTTGTACTCCTGAATGTCCACCGGGTTAAAGCCCTGATCCGGGAAATAGTTGATGAGTCTGGCAATTTGCGACTGCACCAGATGAATGGCAGTCGACTCCAGTGGCTCCACAAAACCGCTGGACAGACCGATCGCCACCACGTTGCGGTTCCAGCACTGCTTGCGCAGTCCGGGCACGAACTTGAAGCGCCGTGGCTCGGCCAGCGGCTTGCCGTCCAGATTGGCCAGCAGGGTGGCAGCCGCTTCGTCGTCGCTGACAAACTGACTGCAGTAGACGTAGCCATTGCCAATGCGGTGCTGCAAGGGGATGCGCCATTGCCAGCCGGCCCGGTGCGCCGTGGAGCGGGTGTAGGGCAGCAACTGCGGCGCCGACTCACAGGGAACGGCCAGTGCCGTGTCACACTTCAGCCACTCGGTCCAGTCCTCGTAGCCGGTCTTCAGGGTCTCCTCGATCAAGAGACCGCGAAAACCGGAGCAGTCGATGAAGAGATCCCCTTCGATCCGCTCGCCGCTGGCGAGAAGCACCGCGTCCACATGATCGTCGCCTGGACGCTGCGAAACCTGGACGATTTTGCCCTCGGTACGCTGCACACCGCGCTCCTGCGCGAGCTTGCGCAGGTAGCGTGCGTACAGGCTCGCGTCAAAATGGTAGGCGTAGTTCAGGTCAGCCAGCGGTGAATTGGGCACATCAAAGCGCGGCGGCATGAACTTGTTGGCTTTGGCCGCCATGCGGGTGATGCAATAGGCTTCCAGATCCTGCGCCTTGCCCAGGCGACGCATCTTCTGCCAGTACTGGTCAAAACGAACCGTCCAGAGATCCTGGCCCAGGCCACCGAAGCCGTGCATATAGCGGTCGCCCAGCTTGCCCCAGTTGACAAATTCGATGCCGAGCTTGAAGGTGCCCTGGGTTTGCCGCAGAAACTCGTTTTCATCGATCCCGACAATCTTGTTGAAGCGCTGGATCATCGGAATGGTCGCTTCACCCACGCCAATGATGCCGATTTCATCGGATTCGACGACGCGGATGCTGTACTTGCCGCGCAGCACGGTCGCCAGGGCCGTGGCGGTCATCCAGCCCGATGTGCCGCCGCCCACGATCACGATGTTCTGCAAGCCCTTGCTGCTCATTTCACACTGCTCCTGATCAAAATAAAAAGCCCCTTGCCGACTGTAGCCGACAAGGGGCAAAGCCCTTGGAGATTTCGGTTCCTACGTTCAGTACTTGTAATTCAGACCAAACAGGTAGGTCTTGCCGTAGGTTGTTTTTTCGATGATGTTGGTCGGTACGTCCTTGTAACGGACAAACTGGGCATTGCTCAGGTTGTTGGCCTGGAACATGATCGACAAACCCTTGGCCGGGCCGGACTGGAACTCATAGCCCAGTTGCAGGTCGTTGATGGCTTCGCCGTCAATGTAGGTCAGTTGACGGTCACCCGCGAAGTTGGTAACTTCGCCAACAAAGGCCGAGCGACGACGCTGTGCCACGCGGGCGGAGAAACCGTTGGCTTCGTAATACACCGCCAGGCTGCTGACGACTTTTGACAAGCCAGGCAGGGGAATGGTGCCCGTGGTAATACCATCGTTCGACACGCCGGAGGTCGGCAGATTAACCGAGCTCGATGTGTTCGAGTAGGTGGCGACTGTCCCAAAACCATCCAGCGGCTTGGCCAGCAGGTTGAACGGCAGCGAAGCCGACAACTCGATCCCCTTGATCGAGCCGCCACTGCCGTTGAACGGCCGCGTGAACTGACCGATGGGTGTCGGAGCAACCGGCGTGTTGCCGTTGACGTAGGACGAGAAGTTGTAGATCGGATCGGCAATGTTGACGATGTAGGTGCTCAGGTCCTTGTAGAAACCGGCGACGCCGACATAGGCCTTGGTACCAAAGTACTTCTCGTACGACACATCCAGCGCGTTGGCACGGAAGGGCTTCAGGTTCGGGTTGCCACCGTCGCCGGTGTAAATGCCCTTGGTCGCGTCATAGCTGAAGGAGAAACTGGCACGCATGTCGTTCAGTGTGGGTCGCGCCATTTGCCGCGCCAGCCCCAGGCGCAGCGTCTGGTCACCACCGAGGTCAAATACCAGGTTGGTACTCGGCAACACATCGTTGTAGGAAGTGCCTACCGTCGAGGTGGCCGCTGGACAGTTCTGATCGCTGATACAGGACGAAGCATCGCGATCCACGTTGAAAGCCGTCGAGCTTTGATCGGTCTTGACATATTGCAGGCCGATATTGCCACGCACCGGCAGACCAAACAGTTTGGAGTCGATGTCGCCACGGCTGTACAGTGTGGTGACCTTCTCCTTGACGGTCCAGTCCTTGTTGAAGATGTCCGGGTGCAGCTTGGGTACGACGTCGTAAATGCTGCCGATGGTGCCGACCGGGTTAAAGGTTGCAATGTTGATGCCGGCCACGGTGCTTGTGCTGGTGCCAGGCATGTCAGCCGAGCCCAGCGGATTGCCACCGCGAATCACCAGACGGCCTTCGATGAACTCGCGTGTCTTGGCACGGTCTGACACATTCATCCCCACGTCCAGCGCGCTCAGGAACCAGCCGTCGGGCAGGTTGCGCTTGCCACTCAGACGGAAGGAGTCGAGCTTGTCTTCGACGTGCGGCAGCTTGGAGTAGCCAGCCTGCGGTGAACCCACGCCACCACCCCAGCCTTGTACGTCGGTCAGCTTGATGATGCTGCGATCGCCATAGTTGAAGCCGGGCGTAAAGCCCTGCGCATTGTTGAAGGTCAAGGTGTCCAGCGCTGCCGTGCCCAGAGCGGCCTGTGCCGTACCAGCCGTGGTTTCCATGATGCCGCCGCGACGCACCGCTTTGGAGGTCGCCAAATCGAGCGCACCGGTCCACTCGCCCATTTTGAGCTTGGAGTTCCAGCCATAGGAACTCAGCGTGTCCTGAGTGCTTTCCGAGTCGTTGCGAACCACGCCGCGCACGTTGTTGAAGACACCGGCTGTGGCGTCACTGCCATTGAGTGTGGCGCTGGTCAGGACACCCGCCTTGTCGTAGTTGAAGCCACTGACCCAGGAATCGTTCAAAGGCGCCTGAAAGCCCTTGGTCGCCTTGACCTTGTCAAAGCTGGAATGGAACAGGTCCACCGTGCTGGAGAAGTCCTTGGTCGGTTTGAACTGCAAGACCGCCATCGCGCCTTCACGCGTCTGCGTAGTCTGGTCGGCGAACCAGCCAAAACCGTTGTAAGGCACGTTGACATCGGCGCCAGCGCCATTGACCTTGGCGGAACCACCACCCCAGGAGTCAAAACGCGATGTCGTGGCACCGGTCTCGCTCAAACGCGCAAAACCGAGTGCAACACCGACGGTGCGATCAGCAAACTGGTCGATGTAGGAGAAATTCAGGCGTTGGCCATTGCCTTCAGCCATGCCGGTATCGATGCCGGAGCGTTGTTTGCGGTAGTTGACGGCAAGCGTGCGCTTGGCAAAGTCGAGCGGTCGCACCGTTTGCAGATCCACCGTGCCCGACAGGCCCTGGCCGACCAAGCCGCCGTCAGGCGTCTTGTAGACCACCACGCCGCTGAGCAACTCAGAGGGGTATTGATCGAACTCGACGCCACGGCTGTCGCCCGTGGTCACTTGTTCACGACCGTTCAGCAAAGCGGTAGAAAAATCTGGTGACATGCCCCGAATGCTGATTTGTTGGGCACGGCCCTGGGTGCGCTGTGCCGTCAGGCCTGGCAGACGGGCCATCGACTCGGCGATGCTTGAGTCCGGCAGTTTGCCAATGTCTTCGGCAGAGATCGCTTCGACAATCGAATCAGAATTTTTCTTGACCGAAATAGCGGCCTCAATGCCTTTGCGGATGCCGGTCACGGTCACTGTGCTCAGGTCCGTGCTGGTGCTCGCCTGCTGCGCCAGCACAGAGCCGGAGGCCAGCAGCAACAGTGCACAACCGGCGGCAACCGGGCCAAGCTTAAAAAGAGACCGCTGCGAGCCATGCTTCGCCAAGCGCTGTTCCGGCAAAATTTTCATTCACTACTCCTGAGACTGGTTGGACTGGTTAATAGGTGCTGCACATGCCTTTGGACCCTGAACCAAAGGACGAGAACAAGGGGATCCGCAATCCCGTGGGGTCATTTGTACCAAAACAAGATTTTTCTTTGCATAGTAGAAACCCTATGTTTGTT
>QYPX01000183.1 GCA_007280205.1 Comamonadaceae bacterium | reverse complement strand
GCCAGCAAGGCACCCAGCAGACTGCCCACGGCGATGCCAATCCACCAGCTCGGCCAGTTAAAGCTCTGACTGATGGCGCTCGCCGCTGGTGGCTTTTGCAGTCGGCGCGAGGCCAGGTGCTGCGCGATCATGCTGGTCTGCACCACCAACACGAGAAAGAAAACCAGAAAGGCGTTCTTCTTGTCATAGTGCGGAAAGTCCAGCAGCAACAGCGCCGGTACATGGCTCATACCGTAAATGCAGACCATGATGCCCCACTGCAGCTTGGCATTGCGCTCCAGAAAGCGTTGCGGGTCATTCGCCAAGGCACTCACCACCGGGATCGCCAGAAACACGTAGACCGGAATGAACACCGTGAACAGGTTGAACAGTTCGTTGCCGACCAAAGCGTACTGAACCGGCAGCACGACAAAAAAAGCCAGCACCAGACTGCGGTGATCACCGCGGCGCGTCGGCGAGAGCGTCATGAACTCACGCAATGCAAAAGTGGAAACCAGTCCGAACAGGGTCAGTGCAACCCAGTCGCCAGCCAGCCAGCCGACCCAGAACACCAGCATCACCAGCCAACTGGTCCTGAGCACACCCTCGAAATTACGCAGGTCACCACGTTGTTGCTCGGCACGATGGCTGTCGCCCAGTTCGCGCATCGACAGCAACACGGCGACGATGCTGGCAAGCAGCAGGATACCGAACACAATGGTGAAGAGGGCACCCACCTGCTGGGTGGCACTGAGATTCTTCAAAGCCTGGTACATGGTGGTCAGACCTCGCGCAAGGCGATGACGGCGCTGCGGGCGCGCTCCAGAAAGACCTGGCGTTCCTCTCCATCCCGTAAATGAAGCGGAGCGCCAAAGGTGACAGAACACAAGACCGGCACCGGCACCACCTCGCCCTTGGGCAAGACACGCTGGACATTGTTGATCCAGGCCGGCACCAGTTCAACCTCCGGATACCTGCACGCCAGGTTGTAGAGTCCCGCCTTGAAGGCTTGCGGCTCGTCCTTGTTACCACGCGTGCCTTCCGGAAACAAAATGATGGAGTCGCCATGGTCCAGCGCCTCGAACAGCGGCTCCAGCGGATCTTCTTCGGCGTTGCGCTCACGTGATACATAGATGACATTGAACACAGCCGTCGTGATCCACTGCTTGAAGGCGGTCCTGGTCCAGTAGTCCCTGGCCGCGATGGCCCGGGTTGTGGAGCGGAGTTCCTTGGGCAGCGCAGCCCAGATCATGACCAGATCGGCATGGCTTTGATGATTGGCAAAGTAGATGCGTTGCTCCGCTTTGGGTGGGCAGCCATACCAGCGCGCCTGGGAGCCGGTCAGGACCCGGATCAGCCCGAGCAGGAAGTAACTCATCAACTTGGCGCGCATGGAGGTGATGATACCGAATGAAGACAAGTTGTCATCGCGAGCGTAGCGTGGCGATCCATGCAGTCCGAAGTCATGGATTGCTTCACTTCGTTCGCAATGACGAAAAAAATAACGCAATGACGAAAAATGGCGCAATGACCAACATGGAAATTGTCATGCCGGGCTCGACCCGGCATCCAGGGGTGCGCAGTGGCGAGGACAAGAAAATGGCTGCTACGGCAATTCAGCGCCACCCAGGCGAGCAGCGATGACACCGGCACGCTCGGCAAGATAGCTGGAGTTGGGCAGTTTTTCGAAATACTTCGGTCGCGGCAACATCACCGCCAGCCGTGCCGACTCATAAGCACTGAGTCTGGACGCTGGTTTGCGAAAGTAGTGCTGGGCTGCCGCTTCGGCACCAAAGACGCCTTCGCCCCACTCCACGCTGTTGAGGTAAATTTCCAGAATGCGTTGCTTGCTGAGCAAAGTCTCCAGCAGCAGCGTCAGCACAAACTCCTGACCCTTGCGTAGCAGCGTGCGCTCGCCCGACAGAAACAGGTTTTTTGCCAGCTGCTGCGTAATGGTCGATCCACCAACGACTTTGGGCGTGCGCAGAACGGCTTTGTTATTGCTCCTGGCCGCTGCAGGCGCTTTGCTGCCCGGCGCCTTTTCTGCCCGAGCCTGCGCCCTGGCGTTCTTTTGCCAGGCTTTTTCCAGCGCGTCCCAATCGACGCCATCGTGGTTGCTGAAGCCGTCGTCTTCGCTGGCAATCACTGCCTGTTTGAGCAGGTCGGAAATCTGTTCATAGGGCACCCATTGCTGGCGCCAGGGCAGACGCGCCTTTTCGGATTGCACACGCCAGGCTTCGGAACGCTGAAAGGCCGTCGATTGCGGCTCCAGCACAGCCATCGCCGCAATACGACAGACAAAGAAGAGTTGTAGTGCCAGCACCGCAAGAAGCGTCAAACCGAACCAGCGCAGCAAAGGCTTCATTGCCGTTTTCCGCTCAGGCCATGCGCAGGCGCAGTTCGGCGAGCACCTGCTGAGCCGGCGGGCGCACGCCGCGCCAGATCACGAACGCCTCTGCCGCCTGTTCCACCAGCATACCCAGACCGTCACGCGCCTGCGCACCATGCGCCTGGGCCCAGTTCATGAAGCCCTGCGCCGCACTGCCATACATCATGTCGTAAGCCAATGCGCCAGGCTTGAGGGTGCTCGCAGCCACCGGTATGGCGCCAGCCGTCAGACTGCTGGTCGTGGCATTGATCAGCACATCAAACCTGGTCGTCAATGACTGCAAGCCCTGCGCACAGAGTTCAGTCCCCTGCTGTGCCGCCAGCGCCGCATGTCGCGCCACCAAAGCACTGGCTTTGGCCAGCGTGCGATTGGCCAGCGTGATGCTGGCCGGACTGGCCAGCAGCAGCGGGCCGAGTACCCCGGCCGCCGCCCCGCCGGCGCCAATCAGCAGCACATGGCGCCCGCTCAGGCGAACTCCGGCATTGCATTCAATGTCCTTGACCAAACCAGCGCCGTCGGTGTTGTCGGCCAGCAGCTCGCCGTCCTGCAAGGTCAACATGTTGGCCGCGCCGGCCAAGGTGGCACGCTCCGATTGATGCTTGGCCAAGGCCGCTGCCTCAAATTTGAAGGGCACCGTGATGTTGCAACCCTGCCCGCCCTCGGAAAAGAAGGCCTTCACCTCGGTGGCAAACCGATTGAGGGGAACAAGCCTGCGGTCGTAGTGCAGTGTCTGACCGGTAAGTTCAGCAAAACGTCCGTGAATCCAGGGCGATTGGCTGTGATTGATCGGATTGCCCATGACGCAGTAGAGATCCATAGATGTTCTGGTTGGTCCTTGGTTCAACGTGGGTTCAGTTTGTCGTGAGTCGGCTTTCCAGCGTCTCGTCGCGCGTGAACTTGAAACGGGAAACAACCCAGATCTGTTCGGCCTGACGGCGCATGGTCGCGTTAAATCGGCCAAACGGGCCGGCGCTCCTGGCAATCGCCACGGCACGTCGATCCAAAGCGCGGTTGCCGGAGCCCTCAACAACTTCGACCTGGTGAATCCTCCCGTCAAAATTGACTGTCACGGCCAATGTCAGCTCTCCGTACATCTTCTTGCCAGCCGTTTCCGGGAAATTCTCGGTGCCCTTGTCCTCAATGCGCCGGCGCAATCGATCGTAATAGATGGCGTAGGCCTCTTCCCGGGTCGAAGGTCCAATGTAACGCTTTCGGGGGCGCTCGTTCTCGGTCTGGATACGCTTCTCGATTTCTGCCAGCAACTTGCTTAACTGGCGACGCGTTTGCTCGCGCTGAACCTGCTCCGGCGCCGGACTGTCAGGCCGGTTCGGGTCGGGCGCCGGCATCGCTGCCAGGCGTGATCTGACCTCGGCCAACAGCAGATTTTGCTGCTCCGTCAGCGTCTGCAACTGGGCCTGCGCCTGCGCCTCATTGGCATCACCGGACTGCGACAGAGGTGCCGGCGGCAATGGGCTGGTGGAGCGGCCCGCTGGCGCATCGCCGCCACCCACGATACTGGCCTGGGCAATGGCTTGAGCCGTGACCGGACGTTCATTGGTACGCGCGTTAACCAGAATCACTTCCAGCGGCGTCTCCTGAAAAAGGCGGTTGAACGTCTGCGGATCGACAAAGCGCACTGACAGCAAGGCAGCATGCACAGCAATCGATGCGCCCAGGGCCCACTGCAGATTGCTAACGGACAACCACTTCACGATGCGGAGTCATCACTGGCCGCTGCGCTGGCGGCAGCATCGGCATCGTTCATGTCGAGCGCAATGGCAATCGGGCCGACCGCGACGCCTTCATCAACTTCATCCTCATCGCCGTCCAGCGCTGCGTTGCCATTGGCTGGCAAGGTGTCCAGTCGCGCCAGCACCGTTCCCGTCACATCCAGCGTAACTTCATCAATCTGGCCAAGCCTGACCCGCAGGCGTGCGCCTCGCGGCAAACCCTGTGCGCCGATCACCGGCAGCACCAAGGGCAGTTCATCCGCACGCACCATGTTCTCCCTGAACACCGTGGCATCGATTTCGGTCACGGCATTTTGTTGCAGGTACTTGAGTGTCCAGAATCGCTCCATCGCTCCCTGGTATCCGTTGTACTCTGAATAGGCGGCATCGAAACTTGAAATGATAGAAAACAGATCCGCGTCTTTGGGTTTGAATGGCGCCACCAGGGCGGCCGTCTTGCCATGGCGCGCGCAGGCAATGATCTGCCACTGGTTCACCAGATCGGTATAGCGGCGCAGCGGCGAACTGCTCCAGGCATAGCTCCTCACACCAATACCCGCATGCGGCAGTGCCTTGGTGCCCATGCGAACCTTGACGCCAGGCAGCAACGAAGCCTGGCTGCGGTAGATGGCCGGTACGCCATGCTCTGCCAGCCAGTTGCCCCAGGTACTGTTGGCCAGAATCATGGCTTCCGAGACGATCAGATCGAGCGGTGCGCCGCGCTGACGAACGCTGATCTGCACGGTCTCCGTGCCCTGCGGCTCGGCGCCCTGGTTTTCAATCAGCCTGAAGTTGTAGTCCGGCCGGTTGAAGGTCTCGGGCTTGCCACGTGCGAGTTCGCGCCCGGCTTTCAAATGCTGCGCCAATCGGAACAGGAAGGACAAGTCCTCGCGTTGTGGCTGCAAAGCCTCTGGCTCGGTCGGGTGCAGCCAGGCGGGGTCTTGCAGCCACTGTGGGGTGACGATGGCGTCGAGTTGGTCGTGGCGCAGATTGGCGGCTATGTGAACACGCTCGATCTGCGTTCGGCTGCTCAAGATGGCCAGCGTCGTTTCATCCAGTTCAACGTAGAGTGAAATAGCAGGGCAATCGCAGCCCTGCTGCAAGGTGTAGCTTTGCACCACATCCTCGGGCAGCATGGTGATCTTGTAACCCGGCATGTAAACAGTGGACAGACGCTGGCGCGCCGCTGCGTCGATCACACTGCCGGGCAGGATGGCCAGACCTGGAGCCGCGATATGAATACCCAGTTGGACCCGACCCGAACCCAGTCCCTGCACCGACAGCGCATCGTCGATCTCGGTGGTAGCGGAGTCGTCGATGGAAAAGGCGCGAACCGGCGACAGGGGCAAGTCCTCGCGAATCGGCGGTGCTTCCAGCCTGGCAAAACCGGTTCCCTTGGGGAAGTTCTCCAGCAGGAAGCGCTTCCAGTGAAACTGGTAGGGTGAGTCAATCGCACCGGCCTTGATCAGCAGTTCCAGCGGTCCCAGATGGGTCGCCCGCGAAGCCTCCACCACCGCCTTGTACTCAGGCGCGTTCTTGTCGGGCTTGAAAAGGATCTTGTACAGTTGCTCACGCACTGGCTGAGGGCAATGCCCCTGACTCAACTGCTGGACCCACTGCCCGACCTGCAGCGCCATCTGCTTCTTCTTTTCAATCCCCGCCAAAGCCTGCGCCAGGATGTCGGCCGGCGCCTTGCGAAAACGCCCTTTGCCGGCGCGGCGAAAGTAATGGGGTGCCTCAAACAGGCGCAACAAGGTGGCTGCCTGTTGCTCCAGAGTGGCTGGCTGGTTCGCCTTGCTGCTGAAATACTCGCGCGCCAGATCGGCAAATCCGAATTCCTCTTCCGGCGAGAACTCCCAGGCCAGCTCCAGTTCAATGTTCTGGCTGACAAGCTGCGCACTCGCCAGCAACTGGGTCGGCGCTGGCGCCTCGAAACGCAGCAGAATATTGGCAGCCTTGACCTTGATCCGCTTGCCACTGTCGAGCTCGATTTGCGCCGACGATTCGGTCTCGGACAAGGCGCGTCCGCCCATGAATTTTCCGGCTTCTTCAAACAATAAATACATGAAGGACATTGTCCCAGCAAAAAGCTCTGGCCAGTCGGCAAGGGATAATTGCCCGATGGCAGTGGTTTTCAAGAATCTATCGGTTTGGCAGCGCATATCGCCCTGGTTTCGCGGTTTTGACGGGCCCTTGGCCTTTGCCGTATTCCTGCTCGCCTGCGCCGGCATGCTGACCATGTATTCATCCGGCTTTGACCAGGGCACGCGTTTTGAAGATCACGGACGCAACATGCTGCTGGCCGGCTTCATCCTGTTTGTTGTGGCGCAGATTCCGCCACAACGCCTGATGTCACTGGCGGTACCGCTCTACCTCGTTGGTATCGCCTTGCTGATCGCGGTGGCGGTTTTCGGCGTCACCAAGAAAGGCGCGAGACGCTGGCTCAATGTCGGCATCACGATCCAGCCCAGTGAAATTCTCAAGATCGCCGTACCGCTGATGCTGGCCTGGTGGTTCCAGAAGCGCGAGGGTCAACTGCGACCCCTTGATTTTGCCGTGGCCGCCCTCTTGTTGGTCGTACCGATCGCGCTGATCGTGCGCCAGCCGGATCTGGGCACCGCCATTCTGGTGTTGTCAGCCGGTCTGTCGATTATTTTCTTCGCCGGTCTGTCCTGGAAACTGATCCTGCCGCCCCTGCTGCTGGGCGTGCTGGGCGTGGCCTTGCTGATCGGCTTGGAGCCACAGCTGTGCGCAGACGGTATGCGCTGGCCGGTCTTGCACGACTACCAGCAGCAGCGCATCTGCACCCTGCTGGATCCGACGCGCGACCCGCTGGGCAAGGGCTTTCACATCATTCAGGGCATGATCGCGATTGGCTCGGGCGGATTCTGGGGCAAGGGATTCATGCAGGGGACCCAGACCCATCTGGAATTCATCCCGGAGCGCACGACCGATTTCATCTTTGCCGCTTTTTCCGAAGAGTTCGGTCTGTTTGGCAATCTGCTGCTGATCACGGGTTTTGTCTTCCTTATCCTGCGCGGTCTGAACATTGCGCTGGAAGCACCAACCCTGTTTTCAAGACTGCTGGCAGGCAGCATCACCTTGATCTTTTTCACCTACGCCTTTGTCAACATGGGTATGGTCAGCGGCATTTTGCCGGTGGTCGGAGTGCCACTGCCCTTTGTCAGCTACGGCGGCACCGCCATGGTCACACTGGGCATGGGACTCGGCATATTGATGTCGATTGCCAAGTCCAAGCGGCTGGTGCAATCGTGATACCTTGCGGGACAGACCGCAGCTACATCCCAAGTACGTTGCGGGACAGACCGCAGTTACGCGAAGCGAACCAGCTCTGTCCACAACTGATAGCGGGATGTCGGATGTCCGCCAGCTCTGTCCTCAACTGATAATATGGACCATGATCTCTCGCGAACCCACTCTTGAACGCCTGGCCACTGCCAAGTCCCTGTTGCTCGACCCCTTTGGTCTGGACGAATCCGACCTGACACGCGCCCTGAACGAAATCAAGTCGCATCAGGTTGACGAGGCCGACCTGTATTTCGAGTACACCCGCTCCGAGGGCTGGAGTCTGGAAGAGGGGATCGTCAAAACCGGCTCCTTCAGCATCGACCAGGGCGTCGGCGTGCGCGCTGTCAGCGGAGAAAAAACCGCCTTCGCCTACTCGGATGATATTTCCGCAGCGTCGCTGCTGGACGCTGCGCGCACCGTGCGAACCATTTCAAACGCGGCGCAAACCGCGCGCGTGCGCTCCAGCGCCAAGAAACTGGCAACGGCTCGATCGCTCTACCCGGGTCTGGATCCGATTGCCTCGATGGACAGCACAGCCAAGGTGGCCTTGCTCGGAACCGTGGAGCGTCTGGCACGTGCCAAGGACCCGCGTGTGGCGCAGGTCATGGCGGGTCTGGCCAGTGAATACGACGTGGTGCTGATTGCGCGCTCTGACGGCACGCTGGCGGCCGACGTGCGACCACTGGTGCGTCTGTCGGTCACGGTCATCGCTGAGCAGGTGATCGCTGGCAAGAGTCGGCGCGAAGTGGGTTCTGCCGGCGGTGGCGGCCGCTTTGGCCTGGCCTATTTCGACGCGGCGCGGATCAGCCAGTATGTGGATGAGGCGGTGCATGCCGCGCTGACCAATCTGGAGGCACGTGCCGCCCCGGCCGGAGAAATGACGGTGGTGCTGGGCTCGGGATGGCCTGGCATTTTGCTGCACGAAGCCATTGGACACGGTCTGGAGGGTGACTTCAACCGCAAGGGTTCCAGCGCCTTCAGCGGCCGCATCGGCCAGCGTGTCGCTGCCAAGGGCGTGACCGTGCTGGACGACGGTACGCTGGCGGATCGCCGTGGCTCGCTCAATGTGGACGATGAAGGCAACATCAGCCAGCGCAATGTGCTGATCGAAGACGGCATTCTCAAAGCCTATATGCAGGACACCATGAACGCGCGCCTGATGGGTGTACCGGTGACCGGCAACGCCCGGCGCGAGAGCTATGCCTCGGTACCGATGCCGCGCATGACCAATACCTATATGCTCGGCGGCGACAAGGACCCCAAAGAGATCATTGCCAGCATCAAGAAGGGGCTTTACGCCAGCAACTTCGGCGGCGGACAGGTTGACATCACCTCAGGAAAATTTGTTTTCTCCGCCAGCGAGGCCTATTGGGTCGAGAACGGCAAGATCTTGTACCCCGTCAAGGGCGCGACCTTGGTCGGCAGCGGCCCCGAGTGCCTCAAGCGCGTCAGCATGATCGGCAATGACATGAAGCTCGACAGCGGTGTCGGCACCTGCGGCAAGGAGGGCCAAAGCGTCCCGGTCGGGGTCGGCCAGCCGACGCTGCGCATTGACGGCCTGACCGTCGGCGGGACCGCCTGAGTCGGTTGTCCCCAATGATTGTGATACATTCGAAGCCATGAAGTCGGCCAGTTTTTACTTTAGCTATTTTTGGTTCTCAAGCGCCTGCGGCGGTAGAGAGTTCTGAACGTACCTGAGAAAAACGTCCTGATCTTCCAAGAACCGCCGGCAGCCCCGGCGGTTTTTTTTTAACCGTGAAACATTGTGGGGCAGACCGCAGCTACGCGAAGCGAGCCAGCTC
>QYPX01000061.1 GCA_007280205.1 Comamonadaceae bacterium | reverse complement strand
TTTTCCAATTAGCCTGAACGCCATTGCGACCAAGTAGTTTGGAAATGTTTGGGCGCAGTCCAAGATGGCGATGGCATAGCCTCGCGGCTAGGTATTTCAACGACCAACGAGCTGACCGTCACGACCGTCAACAAACGCTGCTTCTCAGTCTTTCGCATTCGGAAGTCAGTGCGGCAAACCAGCAGCGTCACTTGCAGAGTGTGGGGTATGGGTTCCCGCCGATTTAGTTACGACATAACTTGCAAGCAAGTTAGTCTCCACTGAAACTTCGTTTTCTGGGCATTTGACAGTATGAGGCGGGAGCCCATGCCCCACGCTCTGCCACCAAGATCCTTCAGTCCACAGGGAGTTCGTCGAGTGCAGTTTTCATTGGCGATGGCGGCAGCGAAATGCCCTTCACCAATCTGCCCGCATGACGCCGGACCTGCTCCACACCGTGCTCCAGTCTGGCGATGTTCAGCCACTCCAGCACCACGTCCACATCACCCATGGCCCGATGTCTGGCGCTGCTACTCATACCATGGCGTCGCATGATGGCGTCCAGGCTGTGGCTGCGGTGCTGCGGATACAAGGCGCGCGACAAGCGCACGGTGCAGAGTGTCCGCACGCGCAAATCGATCTGCAGTCGTGCAAACTCGCCCAGCAGAAAGCCGTGGTCAAAAGGCGCGTTGTGGGCCACCAGCACGGCACCGTCAAGCAGTTCGAGAAGTCGCGGTACTACGTTGGAAAAAGTCGGCGCATCGTGCACCATCTGGTTGCTGATGCCGGTCAGGTTCCGGATGAAAAAGGGGATCGGTGTCCCTGGGTTGACCAGTGTGCTCCAGCGCGCTGCCTCCTGGCCGCCTTCCATGCGCACTGCGGCAATTTCGGTAATGCGGTCACGCTGCGGGCTGCCACCGGTGGTTTCCAGGTCCAGCACAACATAGCAGGGCAGCATGGCGCGCGACCCTAGCAGAACATCAGTGCCAACCAGGCCGGCTCGTCGATCACGTTGAGCAGCAGATAGCCACCGATCCGGTAGAACCAGAACTGCAGGCGCTCCATTGCAGCGGACGACGGATCAGACAACATCGACTGCATGGAAACTGAAATGGCCTGCGGCCCGGTCGCGGAAGTAGTGTTCCAGCGTCTCTTTCACGGTCCTGAACGCAATTTGATCCCAGGGAATTTCTTCTTCAGAAAACAGACGGGCTTCGATGGTCTCGAAGCCGGGGTTGAAGCTCTCGCTGAGCAGGCGCGCCAGATGGAACATATGAACCTGGCCGACGCGGGGCACATTGAGCAGTGAGAAGAAACCTTCCAGCGCAAACTGCGCGCCGGACTCCTCCAGCGTCTCGCGAGCAGCGCCCTCGGCCACGGTTTCGTTCAGCTCCATGAAGCCGGCCGGCAGCGTCCATTTGCCCCAACGCGGCTCGATATTGCGCTTGCACAGCAGGACCTTGCTGCCCCAGTAGGGCACGGTCCCGACGACGATCAAGGGGTTCTCGTAGTGGATGCTGTGGCAGGCCGGGCAGACCGCGCGCTCCTTCGTGTCGCCATCGTCCGGAATGCGATAGACCGCGGCAGCGCCACAGTCCTTGCAGTGTTTGATGGGTTTGCGAAGCATGGCCGCAGGGCGGTGCGAGCTAGTCAACCGTGACCGTGATCGATTGCAGCCCGGTAACGCCAGCGCTCATGCTGTCGCCCGCCACGACGGCAGCGACGCCCTCAGGCGTGCCGGTGTAGATCAGGTCGCCGCTTTGCAGTTCCCAGGCCGCCGACAGGTGCTCGATGACTTCGCTGATGTTCCAGATCAACTTGGCGATCTGGCTGCGCTGGCGCTGTTGGCCATTGACCTGCAGCAGAATTTCGGCGCTGGCAATGTCGGGTGCATCGGCCGCGGCGGTGATCGCGCCGATGGGTGCTGAGTGGTCAAAGCCCTTGCTGATGGACCAGGGTCGGCCCAGTTTCTTCATTTCGTTTTGCAGATCGCGGCGTGTCATATCCAGGCCAACGGCGTAGCCAAAGATGTGCTTGTGTGCGTCCGCAGCCGCGATGTTCTTTCCGCCCTTGCCAAGCGCCACCACCAGTTCGATTTCGTGGTGCAGGTTGCTGGTCAGTGTGGGATAGGGCATGCGGCCGGTTTCGCCGGGGTTGACCACGAGCAGTGCATCGGCCGGCTTCATGAAGAAAAAGGGTGCTTCGCGGCCGCTGAAACCCATCTCCTTGGCATGCTCTTCGTAGTTGCGTCCCACGCAGTAAATGCGATGCACCGGAAAGCGCAGGGCGCTGCCAAACACGGGGACCGAGACAACCGGGGCAGGATTGAAAACGTAGCTCATGACATCTTTCTTCAGGCGGACTTGGCAATGAGCTCAAAGTGCTCGACGACCGGGGGGGCTGCAAAGAACGGACCGACGATGGCGCGCCACTTGGCGAAGGCACTGGACTGGCGAAATCCGACGGTGTGGTCTTCCAGCGTGTCCCAGAATATCTGAAGAACGTAGCGCTCGCTGCTTTCAATACCGCGATTCACCTTGTAGCCTTGAAACCCCTTGGCTTCGTGGATCACATGCTTCAAGCCGCGCACGATCGCCTCTTCAAAAGCGGCGTTCTGACCGGGGTGAATGCGAATATCGGCGAGTTCAAGAATCATGAAAGTCTCCAGCAAGCAGTGTTCCATCGTCTGAGGCCTGAGTTTAGCGCCAGTGCCGCGGGCGCTTGCCGTGCGGTATGCTGGCACCCATGCACACCGAAAACTTCATCCCCGGCAAAGACGCCTCACTTGAGTCCACCATCCAGACGCTGCAAACGCGTCTGCAGGCGCTCGGTTTTCACATCGAGGAGCGCAGCTGGCTCAATCCGGTGGAGGGGATCTGGTCGGTCCACATCCGGGACCGGGATTGCCCGCTGCTGTTCACCAACGGCAAGGGTGCGACCCGGCTGGCCTGCCTGGCCAGCGCCCTGGGTGAATTCCTGGAGCGCCTCTCCACCAACTACTTCTGGACCCACTATTACCTGGGGCCTGAGGTGGCTGACCGTCCCTTCGTGCACTATCCACAGGAGCGCTGGTTTGCGGTGCAGCCTGGTGCGGCCTGGCCGGCAGAACTGCTCAACCCGAAGCTGCAAGCCCTTTACAACCCGGAAGGTACGGTTGATGCGGGCAGCCTGGTCGAGTTCAATTCGGGCAATGTCGAGCGCGGCATTTGTGCCATTCCCTACGTCCGTCAGCGTGACGGCGCGACGACCTGGTTTCCGGTCAACATCATTGGCAACCTGTACGTCAGCAACGGCATGTCGGCGGGTAACACCGAGGCCGAAGCCCGGACCCAGGCCTTGTCGGAAATTTTCGAACGCCACATCAAGTTTCGCATCATCAGCGAAGGCCTGTGCCTGCCCGATGTGCCTGAGGTGGTGATCGGACGCTATCCGCGTATCGCCGCCGGTATCGATGCCCTGCGCGCCGCAGGGTTTGGCATTCTGGTGAAGGACGCTTCCCTGGGGGGGCAGTATCCAGTGATGAATGTGACGCTGCTGCACCCGCTGGACCAGGGCTGCTACGCCAGTTTCGGCGCCCATCCGCGCTTTGAGATTGCGTTGGAACGGGCCTTGACCGAACTGTTGCAGGGTCGCGCGCTCGACGCCTTGGCCGGCTTTCCGATCCCCGGCTTTGATCTGGAAGAAGTAGCCAGTTCAACCAACATCGAAATTCATTTCGTCGATTCCAGCGGCGTCATCCACTGGAAGTTTCTTGGCGATCAGCCCGATTTCGAATTCTGTGACTGGAACTTCAGCAACAGCACAGCAGAAGACTATGCGTGGTCGATCGAGCGCATCCAGCGCGATGGATTCGACGTTTACATCGCCGACTTCACCCACCTGGGGGTCTACGCCTGCCGCGTGCTGGTACCCGGGATGTCGGAAATCTACCCGGTGGACGACCTGGAGTTCGAGAACAACAGCGTTGGCAACGAGATCCGCGAGGCGATTCTGAATCTGGGCGATCTGGACGACCATGAATGCGCTGATCTGCTGGAAACCCTGAACGAGTCTGCCTTGGCTGACCAGCGTCCGGTGGCCGCGGTCATCGGTCTGGCGGCAGACGTCGGATCGTTCTGGAGCGACCTGCGCATCGGCGAACTCAAGACGCTGCTGGCGCTGGCCATTGGCGACGAGGCGGCAACGCTGGAGGGCTGCGACTGGATCCGGCACTTCGATCAGCTCAATGCACAGCGTCGCAACGTTTACGCCTGTATAGAGACGCTGATCAACCTGGCTGACATGGGTGACAGCGGTCCTTATCTGGATGCCTTGCGTCAGCTCTATGGTGCAGGGGCCGTGGCGCAGGCGCACGCGCTGATCATGCAGACCGATCGCTTCATGGGCCTGCCTTCGCCGGGGCTGGGTCTTGAAGCTTGTGAGATGCATCGCAAATTGCTGATGGCCTACGACAAGGTGCATCCGCACACTGCCTGACGCGCCGCAACGGCTGACAACGCTGATGGATTGGCTTGTACCGCAATGGCCGGCTCCGTTTCATGTACGTGCACTGTGCACGACACGCACAGGTGGCAGCTCCGCAGCGCCGTTTGATTCCCTGAATCTGGGTGACCATGTGGGCGATAGCCCGGCCGCCGTCGCTGCCAACCGATCCCTGCTGCGCCAGGCCTTGGGGGCGCGACCCATCTTCCTGAAGCAGGTGCACGGTGTGCAGACCCTCAGGCTGTCCGATGCGAGCGCTGATGGCGCGCAGGCAGACGCTTGTTGCACCCAGCAGGCCGGGCTTGTCTGCACGGTCATGGCGGCCGATTGCCTGCCGGTCTTGCTGACGGACGAGCGCGGCAGTGTGGTGGCCGCGGCGCATGCGGGTTGGCGCGGTCTGGCGGGGCAGGGCGGTCTTGGCATTCTTGAGTCCGTCTTGTCATCGCTGGATTTGTTGCAGGGGGGCGATGCGCTGAGCGGTCGATCCGGCATTCTGGCCTGGCTTGGGCCATGCATCGGACCGCAGGCTTTTGTCGTCGGCAGTGATGTGCACAAAGCCTTTGTCTCGCAGGATCCGCAGGCAGCAGCGATGTTTGTTGCGCAAGCAGGTGAAAAATGGCTGGCTGATCTGGCGGGCCTGGCGCGTCTTCGCCTGGCCGCGCTGGGTGTGCGCAGGATTTATGGCAATGACGGTACACGCGCTTGGTGCACCGTGAGCGATCCGGCGCGCTATTTCTCGCACCGGCGGGATGGCGTCAGCGGCCGCATGGCTGCCTGCATCTGGCTGGCCTGACCGCTCGCGACCGGCTCGAACTGCGGGACAATCGTGGTTGGCCGGAAAATGTCAGTATTTTGAAGGGCCGGACCTGAGATACTCGGGTTTCTACTTGGATAGGCTAAGTAAACAGGACACAGCATGACGAAGGAATCCTCTGATTTTTGGGCGCAGTCGGTGCAGCAGTTTCAGCAGTCGCTGGCTGAAAACTGGAGCCAGGCCCTCGGCGCTTTGCAGAACGTTGATCTGGGCGCAGCGGGCGTTGGCGGCGCGACGCCACCACCCAAACCACCCGATATCAGCTTTGCGCCGGAAAAATTGCAGGAGCTGCAGCAGCAGTACCTCAGAGACGCAGCCGGTTTGTGGACCCAGGGCATGCACGGCACGCAAAGACCCAAGGACAAACGCTTTGCGACCGAGGCCTGGGACAACAACCCGCTGGCCTCTTTTTCCGCTGCCGCCTATCTGCTCAATGCCCGTACCCTGATGGGGTTGGCCGACGCGGTGCAGACCGACGCCAAGACGCGCGCGCGCATCCGCTTTGCTGTGGAGCAGTTGACCGCTGCCGCGGCGCCAAGCAATTTCCTGGCCTTCAACGCCGAGGCACAGAAACTGGCGATCGAGACCCAGGGTGAAAGCATTGCCAAGGGCCTTGGCAACCTGATTCACGATATACGTCAGGGTCATGTTTCGATGACCGACGAAAGTGTTTTTGAGGTCGGCAAGAACGTTGCGACCACCGAGGGTGCCGTGGTGTTTGAAAACGAGCTGTTTCAGCTGATTGAATACAAACCACTGACGGCCAAAGTCTATGAGAGGCCCTTCCTGCTGGTGCCGCCCTGCATCAACAAGTTCTACATTCTGGACCTGCAGCCAGAAAACTCGCTGATCCGCTATGCGGTGGCGCAGGGCCACCGCACCTTTGTCGTGAGCTGGCGCAACCCCGATGCAACGCTTGCGAAAAAGAGCTGGGACGATTACGTTGAGGATGCCGTCATCAAAGCGATCGCGGTTGTGCAGGAAATCAGCGCTGCCAAGAGCGTCAATGCGCTGGGCTTTTGCGTTGGCGGGACGCTGCTGGGTTGCGCGCTGGCGGTGCTGGCCGCGCGTGGCCAGAAGCCGGTGTCCAGCGCGACCTTTCTGACCTCCTTCCTGGACTTCTCTGACACCGGTGTGCTGGACGTTTTCATCGATGAATCGTTCGTCAATTACCGCGAAAAAGAGATGGGAGCGGGCGGCCTGATGAAGGGCAAGGATTTGTCCAGCACCTTCAGTTTTCTGCGCCCCAATGATCTGGTCTGGAATTACGTGGTTGGCAATTACCTCAAGGGCGAGACACCGCCGGCGTTTGACCTGCTTTACTGGAACAGCGACTCTACCAACCTGCCGGGGCCTTTCTACGCCTGGTATCTGCGCAACACCTACCTCGAAAACAGGCTGGTCAAACCGGGCGCGGCGACGGTTTGCGGCGTCGGCATCGACTTGCGCACGCTGGACATGCCGGTCTACGTTTACGGCTCGCGCGAGGATCACATCGTTCCCATCGGCGGTGCCTACGCCTCGACCCAGGCCTTGGCCGGCAAGAAGCGTTTCGTGATGGGCGCCTCCGGCCATATCGCCGGTGTCATCAATCCACCTGCGGCCAAAAAACGAAGCCACTGGACGCGCGAGGACGGCAAGTTTCCCAAGACTCAGGCCGAGTGGTTCGCTGGCGCCAGCGAGCACGCGGGCAGCTGGTGGGGTGACTGGTCGCAGTGGCTCAAGACCCACGCCGGCAAACAGATTGCCGCACCCAAGACCTATGGCAAGGGCAAACACAAGGCGATCGAGGCTGCGCCCGGTCGCTACGTCAAAGCCAAGGCCTGACAAGTTTTTATTTTTACTCTGGAGAGATCAAATGGAAGACATCGTTATCGTTTCCGCTGCCCGTACCGCCGTTGGCAAGTTCGGTGGCAGCCTGGCCAAGATTTCGGCACCCGAACTGGGTGCGGCAGTCATCAAGGACTTGCTGGCGCGTACCGGTCTGGGCGCCGACCAGATTGGTGAAGTCATCCTGGGTCAGGTGCTGGCTGCCGGTGCCGGCCAGAATCCGGCACGCCAGGCGCTGATCAAGAGTGGTCTGGCCAAGGAAACCCCGGCTTTGACGATCAATGCGGTTTGTGGTTCCGGCCTCAAAGCCGTCATGCTGGCAGCGCAGTCGATTGCCTGGGGCGACAGTGAGATCGTCATCGCGGGTGGCCAGGAGAACATGAGCGCCTCGCCCCATATCTTGCAGGGATCGCGGGATGGCCAGCGCATGGGCGACTGGAAGATGATCGATTCCATGATCGTCGACGGCTTGTGGGACGTCTACAACCAGTACCACATGGGCGTCACGGCCGAGAATGTGGCCAAGCAGTACGGCATCACGCGCGCCATGCAGGATGCGCTGGCGCTGGCCAGTCAGCAGAAGGCTGCCGCGGCGCAGGACGCCGGCAGGTTCAAGGACGAAATCGTGTCCATCAGCATCCCGCAGAAGAAGGGCGATGCTATTGTTTTTGCGGCCGATGAATACCTCAACCGCAAGACCAACGCAGACGCCTTGGCGGGCTTGCGTCCGGCTTTTGACAAGGCCGGTAGTGTGACCGCTGGCAATGCCTCTGGCATCAATGACGGTGCGGCTGCCGTGATGGTGATGAGTGCGAAGAAGGCGGCTGCCCTGGGGCTCAAGCCGATGGGTCGGATTGCCAGCTTTGCCACCAGTGGGCTGGATCCGGCGCTGATGGGCATGGGCCCGGTTCCGGCGTCGCAGAAGGCATTGGCCCGCGCCGGCTGGCAGGCGGCCGATCTGGACCTGCTGGAGATCAACGAAGCTTTTGCCGCCCAGGCCTGCGCGGTCAACCAGCAGATGGGCTGGGACACCTCCAAAGTCAACGTCAACGGCGGCGCTATTGCCATTGGGCATCCGATTGGCGCGTCTGGCTGCCGCATTCTTGTGACACTGCTGCATGAAATGCAGCGTCGCGATGCCAAACGCGGCATCGCCTCCCTGTGCATCGGCGGTGGCATGGGTGTGGCGCTGACGATCGAGCGTTGAATCTGACCTTGCTGTTGCGCACCGGCAGTGCTCCAGTGATCTGGGCGCTGCTGCTGGCGCCGCAACTGCTGCGGGCTGAGAATTCCTTGTGTCAAAGCGGGCGTAAACAGTCGCCGGTGGACATCGTGACGCCGGTCAAACAAAAGATGGCTGCGCTGGACTTTCAGTATAGTCAGTCGCCACTCAGGATCGCCAACGACGGGCACACCGCCAGGGTGCGCATGGCCAAGGGCAGCCGGCTGCTGATCGGCAAAAAGAGCTATACGCTGCAGCAGTTTCACTTTCACACCCCGGGCGGTGACCGGATAGCGGGCGAGGAGTTTGCCATGGCGGCGCACCTGCTGCACAAGAGCCAGTCGGGCCAGTTGCTGGCCCTGGTCGTGCTGTTTCGTCAGGGCGCAGAGAACGCAGCGCTGGCAGCGTTGTGGCCCAGGATTCCGGCGCGCGCCGGTGGCGATCTCAACATGGCGGATGCCGTGGCCGACCCTGCGGCCCTGCTGCCCGCCGGACACGCTTATTACCGTTACGAAGGTTCTCTCACGGCTGCGCCCTGTACCGAGGGTGTGACCTGGCTTGTGATGAAGCAGCCCCTGACGGTATCGGCCGAGCAACTGGCGTACTGGCGAACACGATTCGCCGACAACATTCGACCCCCTCAAAAGCTGCAGGGGCGGGTCGTCCAGGAAAGCTGGTAGACAGCGCAGTGCATTTCAAAAGGAATACTTCATGAACAGGAATACCCGGCGAGTTTCGTCAAGGCAAGCCGTCTTGATCGCCCTCTTGTTGGCGGTGGGCCTTGGCGCAGCACCGGTATGGGCCCAGGGCACGACCAAGGCAGGCAAGCCCAAAGTGCCCGGGGTTGAGGTCACGGTGACTGCGGAAATGACCGGCGCTGGCATTGTCTCGGCCGGCGTCACTCTGCCCCCGATTCCGCCCATCACCGGCAACCGCAAGAATCCGGTGCCATCCTGGGGCAAGCCGCTGCCGTATCCGGTCGTGATTGCGGATCGCCGCAACAACCGCCTGATCGAGATCGCGCCTGACAAGAGCATTGTCTGGGAGTTTGTGTCACCCGCCTTGAAGGTTTATCGGGGCAACGAGGATGTGAATTTTTCACCGGACGGCAAATTGCTGGCGGTGAGCGAGGAGGACAACTTCGATGTGCATATCGTCGATTACGAAAAGAAGGCCTTGACCTGGACCTATGGCACGCCTGACTTTCGCGGCAAGGCACCCGGCTTCCTGAATTATCCGGACGACGCGCATCTGTTGGCCGACGGCAAGTTCATCACCGCCGACATCCGCAATTGCCGGATTCTGATCATTGACCCCAAGGACAACAGCATTGCAACGCAATGGGGCACGCCCGGCAAATGCAATCACAAGCCGCCGCACGAGCTGGGCCACCCCAATGGCGCCACGCCGCTGGAGAACGGTGACATTCTGGTGACGGAAATTACCGGTTCCTGGATTTCACGCATCACGCGCGAGGGCAAGGTTTTGTGGAGTGTGCAGGCGCCCAATATCCGCTATCCGTCCGACGCCTTTCTGACGGTCGATGGCAAGCAGGTGATCGTGGCTGACTTCTGGAAACCCGGGCGCGTCGTGATCTTCGATCCGGCGACGCGCAAGATCAGTTGGGAGTACTTTGTCAAGGACGGCGAGAAGATGCTGGACCATTCGAGCATTGCCCGCGAGTTGCCAGACACCGGCGACATCTTTGTGGTCGACGACCTGCGTGATCGCGTGCTGGTGATTGACCGCAAGACCAAGGAATTCATCTGGCAGTACGGTGTCACCGACACCAAGGGCCACAAGCCGGGCTATCTGTTTTATCCGGATGGATTCGATCTTGACGTGTTTCGGGACTGGAAAGCGGCTCTGGGCAAGCGTTGATCTCAGTGTTTTCCGCAATACGGATATGCAGATTAATCGCTATAGTGAAGACAATGTATAAATTTTTCAACCTATCGGGAGCAAGTTCATGAGTCAAAAAGTAGCCTACGTCACTGGTGGTATGGGTGGCATCGGAACCGCCATCTGTCAGCGTTTGCACAAGGAAGGCTTCAAGGTCATCGCGGGTTGCGGTCCGACGCGTGATCACGCCAAGTGGCTGGCCGAACAGACCGCTCTGGGTTTCACGTTTTACGCCTCAGTGGGTAATGTGGGTGACTGGGATTCCACGGTCGATGCCTTTGCCAAGACCAAGGCGGAGCACGGAACGATTGACTTGCTGGTGAACAACGCAGGCATCACGCGGGATCGCATGTTCATCAAGATGTCGCGTGAAGACTGGGATGCCGTGATCGAGACCAACCTCAACTCCATGTTCAACGTCACCAAACAGGTGGTGGCCGACATGGTCGAGAAGGGTTGGGGCCGGATCATCAACATTTCGTCGGTCAATGGCGCCAAAGGCCAGGCCGGGCAGACCAATTATTCGGCTGCCAAGGCCGGCATGCATGGTTTCACGATGGCCCTGGCGCAGGAACTGGCCAACAAGGGCGTGACCGTCAACACCGTCAGCCCTGGCTATATTGGCACGGACATGGTGAAGGCGATCCGGCAGGATGTGCTTGACAAGATCATCGCCACGGTTCCCGTCAAGCGACTCGGCGAGCCCGGCGAGATCGCCTCCATCATCGCCTGGCTGGCCTCGGACGATGGCAGCTATTCAACGGGGGCGGATTTTTCCGTCAACGGCGGCCTGCACATGGGTTGAGGCTGCCAAACACTGCGCCAAGCGCAGTCAGGCTGACACGGATTCGAGCTGATCGGTCACCGTCAGCCACTGTTCTTCCAGTGCTTGCAGTTCATCGTTGACCAGTTTGAGCCGCATGCCGAGTTCGGCATAGTCGGCCGGTGGTGGCGTTGCGCACAGATGCGCTTCCAGCGATCCGCCTTCGCCTTGCAGCGTGGCCATGCGCGCTTCGATGTCCTGTAGCTGGCGTTTCAGCGTGCCGCGCGCCGCCGGCTTTGCTTTGGCGGGTGCGCTTGCACTTGCCAGCGCTTTGCGCTCGGCCTTGACAGCGCTGCTGCTGGCTTCCTTGATGGCTTCGCGCTGGCGCCTGGCCTCGTCGAGCAGGTAGCGCTGGTAGTCGTCGAGGTCGCCATCGAAGGGCTCGACACCGCCACGTGACACCATCCAGAACTCGTCACAGACGGCGCGCAAGAGCGCCCGGTCGTGGCTGACCAGCATGACGGTGCCTTCAAATTCGTTAAGCGCCATGGAGAGCGCCTCGCGCGTGGCCAGATCCAGATGGTTGGTTGGCTCATCGAGCAGCAGCAGGTTGGGGCGCTGCCAGACGATCATGCACAGCACCAGACGTGCTTTCTCGCCGCCGCTCATGCTGCCAACGGGCTGCTTCACCATGTCGCCACCGAAGTTGAAGGTGCCCAGAAAACTGCGCAGATCCTGCTCGCGTGTCGCCTGTCCTAGCATTTTCCCGGCGGCGGTCATTTCCCGGACGAGACGGATCATGTGCTCCAGCGGTGTGTCGAGCGGGCGCAGCACATCGAGCTCCTGCTGCGCAAAGTAGCCCACGTTAAGGCCCTTGCCTTCCGTCAGCTCGCCGCCAATCGGCGCCAGGGTGCGGGCTATGGTTTTTACCAACGTCGATTTACCCTGTCCGTTGGCGCCCAGGATACCGATGCGCTGGCCTGCCAACACGGAGCGGCTGACATGGTTGACGATCACTGTCGGACCGGTGCCGGGCGGCGCATCCTCGGCTGCGGGATAGCCAAAACTGACACCTTGCATGGCCAGCATGGGGTTGGGCAGGTTGGCGGGTTCCTTGAATTCGAAGGTGAAATCGGCTTCGGCCAGCAGCGGCGCGATCTTCTCCATTCGGTCGAGTGCCTTGACCCGACTCTGCGCCTGCTTGGCCTTGCTTGCCTTGGCCTTGAAGCGGGCAATGAACTTCTGCAAGTGGGCAATCTTGTCCTGCTGCTTGCTGTAAGCGTTCTGCTGCAACTCCATCTGCTCGGCGCGCATGTCTTCAAACTTGCTGTAATTGCCGCCGTAGCGCATCAGCTTGGTGGCGTCGATGTGCAGCGTCACGTTGCTGACTGCATCGAGAAACTCACGGTCGTGACTGATGACGATGATGGTGCCCTCATAGCGCTTGAGCCAGGCCTCCAGCCAGACCAGGGCGTCCAGGTCCAGGTGATTCGTTGGCTCATCGAGCAGAAGCAGGTCGGAGGGGCACATCAGCGCGCGCGCCAATTGCAGCCGCATGCGCCAGCCGCCGGAAAAACTGTTCACCGGGTTGGCGAGTTCGGTGGTCTTGAAACCCAGACCCAGGATCAGTGCCTGGGCGCGCGCCGGTGCGTCATGGGCGCCGGCGTCCTGCAGTTCCATGTAGGCGTGCGCCATGCGGTCGTAGTCGTCGGTCGCCTCGGCGGCGCTCACTTCCAGTTGCGCGGCCAGCAAGGCGGTGTCGCCTTCGACCACGAAGTCGGTGGCGCTTTGTTCGGTCTCAGGCATGTCCTGCGCGACCTGACCCATGCGCCATTGCGGTGGCACGTAGTACTCGCCGCCGTCTTCATGCAGCGTGCCATTGAGCAGGGCAAAGAGGGAAGACTTGCCGGCGCCGTTGCGTCCGACCAGACCCACCTTCTCACCCGGATTGATGGTGACGCTGGCAGCGTCGAGAAGCACCTTGGCGCCGCGGCGCAAGGTCACATTTTTGAGGGTTATCAAGGGAAACTTTCTGGGACACGGAGCCGTCGACGGCGTCGATCAACTCTGTCCTGCGTATTTTAGTAGTGCGTCGCGCGTCAGCAGCAAGACCTGGTCTTCACCGGCACTGGTCTGGAGCCAAATTGCTTCCAGACTGGCGAAAGCAGCCTCAAAGTGGTCGCGCTCGTTGCCAATCTCCAGGACGAGTATGGCTTGTTCGCTCATCTGGGCGCTCGCATCGGCCAGCAGTTGCCGGACAAAGTCCATGCCGTCGCTGGCACCGCTGCGGTTGCCATCAAGTGCCAGGCTGGGCTCGGCGCGGTACTCGGGCGGCAGGCTTGCCATGCTCTGTGCATTGACGTAGGGCGGATTGCACAGAATCAGGTCGTAGGGACCGTGAACGCCGGCCAGGCCGTCGGATTCAAGCAGCCTGATGCGCTCGCACAACTGGTAGCGGTCAAGGTTGATGCGCGCCACTGCCAGGGCATCAACCGAAATGTCAGCTGCGTCTATGCTCACTTCCGGGTAGGCCAGGGCGGCAAAAATGGCCAGACTCGCGTTACCGGTGCACAGGTCAAGTACCCGGTGTGTCGTGGCGTCAAGCCAGGAATCCAGGGCAGCGTTGACCAGCAATTCTGCAATCAGTGAGCGCGGTACGATGACGCGCTCATCGACGTAAAAAGCCAGGCCCTGCAGCCAGGCTTCATGCGTCAGGTAGGCCGCCGGCTTGCGGCTTTGGATTCTTGAATTCAGCAGGGCCGACACCTGCTCGTGCTGTTCGGCTGTTGGCACCTGGTCGGCGACGCAGTCATCGCCTTGCAGAGCGGAGTCAAGCGGCAAACCCAGTTGCCAAAGGACCAACCAGGCGGCTTCGTCGAATGCATTGGTCGTGCCGTGACCAAAACTGACGCCGGCCTCTTCCAGTGCTTGCGCGGCGGCGGTAATCAGTTCGAAAACCGTCCTCCCTGGCGCGTTCTGTGCTGTCAATGGTTGACGTCCAGCGTGATTTCAGTGAAGGATGGCTCGTCGTCCGGGTCATCCACGGGCTCCTCTGCCTTGGCGCGAGCGCTGAAGTCGTTCTGCAGTCGCCACATCAGGTTGGTTGGTGAATCAGAATTCGCCAGACCCTCCTTGCGATCCACCGTGCCGTCGGTAATGAGGCGGGCAATGTCCTGCTCGAAAGTCTGGCTGCCTTCGGTCATCGACTTTTCCATGGTCTCGCGCAGGCCGGAGAAGTCACCTTTTTCGATCATTTCAGCTACCAGCGTGGTATTGAGCAGTATTTCGACGGCCGGCGTACGCCCGCCCGCCGTTGTGCGCAGCAAGCGCTGCGACACGATGGCACGCAAGGCGGCGCCGAGGTCACCCAGCATGGTGGGGCGGACCTCCACCGGGTAGAAACTGAGGACGCGGTTGAGTGCCTGATAACTGTTATTGGCGTGCATGGTCGCCAGGCATAAGTGCCCCGACTGCGCATAGGCCAGGGCTGCCGACATGGTTTCACGGTCACGAATTTCACCAATCTGGATCACATCGGGAGCCTGTCGCAAGGCGTTTTTCAGCGCCACCTGACCCGAAGCGGTATCGGCACCGACCTCGCGCTGATTGACCACGGAGCGCTTGTTCTTGAACAAAAATTCAACCGGGTCCTCGATCGTCAGGATATGGCCCGCCGAGTTCTCGTTGCGGTGGTCCAGCATGGAAGCCAGGGTGGTGCTCTTGCCGGTGCCTGTCGCACCCACCATCAGCAGCAAGCCTCTTTTCTCCATCACCAGATCGCACAGAATAGGTGGCACCGACAGGGCGGCCAGTGGCGGGATATCCATCAGTATGTATCGGATGACGGCTGCTATCGAGCCGCGCTGACGCATGGCGCTGATGCGAAACCGGCCGACGCCGGCCAAGCCCCAGGCCATGTTGAGTTCGTTGGTTTCGTCCAGTTCCTTCAAATGCTGTGCCGACAGAATTTCAGCCAGCAAATTGCGTGGCCCCTCGGGCGGCAGGGTCTGGCTGTTGATCGGTACGCATTGCCCGTTGATCCGGATCAGTACCGGCGCATGTGCCGATAGATAGAGATCAGAAGCACGCTTCTCTCCCATCAGGCGCAGTATTCGCTCCATCGTGCCTGCGTTGCCCTCAGTTGCCATGCTGTAGTCCCTCCGTCCTGGTGTCGCTGCTGGAAAAATCAATCGCGCAGCAAGTCGTTCAAACTGGTCTTGGCGCGGGTTTGGGCGTCAACCCGCTTGACGATGATGGCTGCGTAGAGACTGTACTGACCGCCGTTCTTTGGCAGAGTGCCGCTGATGACCACCGAACCACTCGGGATGCGGCCATAGCTGACGGTGTCGGTCGCACGCTCGTAAATGGGCGTGCTCTGGCCCAGGTAAACACCCATCGAGAGAACCGAGTTTTCTTCCACAATCACGCCCTCTACCACCTCCGAGCGGGCGCCAATAAAGCAGTTGTCCTCAATGATGGTTGGGCCGGCCTGCATGGGTTCGAGTACACCACCAATGCCGACACCGCCGCTCAAATGCACATTCTTCCCGATCTGCGCGCAGGACCCGACGGTGGCCCAGGTGTCAACCATGGTGCCTTCATCGACGTAGGCGCCGATGTTGACGTAGGAGGGCATCAGGATCACTCCTTTGCCTATGAAACTGCCGCGTCTGGCCACCGCCGGCGGCACGACGCGCACACCGGTCGCGCGCATGCCCGCATCGTCCATATGCGAAAACTTGGTCGCCACCTTGTCATAAAAGCCCAGTTCACCGGCTTTCATGATTTCATTGTCCTTCAGGCGGAAGCTCAGCAACACGGCCTTCTTGATCCATTGGTGTGTTTGCCATTGACCGACCGAGGTGCGGGTAGCGACGCGCAATTGTCCTGTGTTGAGCTGGGCGATGACGTGTTCGACGGCTTCCTTGACATCACTGGGGGCAGTCCTGACAGAAATATTGGCGCGGTCTTCCCACGCGCTGTCAATGATTTGCTGGATTTGTTGGGTCATACAGTGGCGAC
The DNA here is from genome assembly GCA_007280205.1 of Comamonadaceae bacterium. Taxonomy (GTDB): domain Bacteria; phylum Pseudomonadota; class Gammaproteobacteria; order Burkholderiales; family Burkholderiaceae_C; genus Rhodoferax. Next base: position 10,365 of record QYPX01000061.1, on the reverse strand, counting down.
TTTCAGATCAAGGTAAGGGACTGGGCTCAGAGCCCGGATTTGACAAATTCGACGATGCGCTGTGCGGCCTGCACACACTCGGCCGTCTCGGCTACCAGAGCCATGCGGATGCGTTGCTCGCCTGGATTGATGCCGTCACAGCTGCGCGACAGGTAGGAACCGGGCAAGACCGTGACATTGTAGAGAGCGAACAGGCGGCGGGCAAAATCGACGTCGCTGCCCTGGACTTTGGCCCACAAATAGAAGCCTGCATCCGGCAGGGCGACCTCCAGCACAGCGGCCAGCATGGGTGTGACCTGGGCGAACTTGCTGCGGTACTTGGCACGGTTTTCAATGACATGCTCTTCATCCCGCCATGCCGCGATGCTGGCGGTCTGCACGACCGGACTCATGGCGCAACCGTGGTAGGTTCGATATAAGAGAAATTGCTTGATGATGCTGGCATCGCCGGCACAGAAGCCGCTGCGCATGCCGGGCACGTTGCTGCGTTTGGACAGGCTCGTCATCGAAATCAGATTCCTGAAATCAAGCCGGCCGAGTTTGACCGCGGCCTCCATACCGCCCAGCGGTGGCTCGTCGCGAAAGTAGATTTCGCTGTAACACTCATCGGAGGCGATGACAAAGCCGTAGCGATCGCTCAGTTCAAACAACTTTTTCCATTCCGACAAGGGCATCACGGCGCCGGTCGGGTTGGCTGGTGAACAGACGAACAGCAGTTGCGTGCGCTGCCACACTGCATCAGGAACGCTGTCCCAGTCCTGCGCAAAGTTGCGCGCGGCGTCGGTCGGTACAAAGTAGGGCTCGGCGCCAGCGAGCAGCGCGGCGCCCTCGTAGATCTGGTAGAACGGGTTCGGGCACACGACCACCGGCTTGGCGTCGCTCGCCTTGCGGCTTGGCGCCTGATTGACGATGGTTTGGGCCAGCGCAAACAGAGCTTCGCGCGAGCCGTTGATTGGCAGCAGCTGGGTCGCCGGATCCACCTTCAGGTGGTAACGCCCTTGCAGCCATTGGGCGAAGGCGTCGCGCAGGGTGGATTCACCTGCGGTGGCGGGGTAACTGGCCAGACCGCTGGGTGTGCTCGCAATGGCGTCGATCATTGCCTGCTGGATGAAAGCCGGCGTCGGGTGCTTGGGCTCACCCATACCCAGACTGATATGCGCCAAGGCCGGGTTCGGCGTGACATCGGCAAAGAGCTGACGCAAGCGCTCAAAAGGGTAGGGCTGCAGAAGGGAAAGAAGTGAGTTCATGGACACCGATTATCCAGCCTGGCTACTTCTTCTTGCGAGTCGTCGCAGGCTTGGCCGCTGGCGGCTTGGCGGCGTCACCAAGTACGCTCTTCAAGGGACAGACCTTGAGAACCGGGCATTTGCTGCAACCGACGGCGATGGCAACGGGACAAATAGTCATAGCGGACTCCAGTGTAGGGGTAACGGGATGCACAGAGTAGCAGGCTCCGGCACAAGAATCCTGATCAATACAGGAAGCAGTTTCATTTTGCCTGTCGTTGCGAACTTCTGGGAATGTTGAAATCGCGGTAACATAGCCCCGTTTGCGGGAGCATTCCCTTATAGTATTCACTCTATCGGGATAACAGGCCTAATCGACAATGTCCAAAGTGACCAAGGATCCAATCAAAGTACAGCTCATAGACTGTCAGCGAATTGCGCTGGCGGGTCTCAAACTGCTGATAGAGACCGACTCGCGCTTCGTGGTCAGTGGCTTCGCGCTTGACAGGGATGAAGCGTTGCAGCAGATCCGGCGGCAGCCACCCGATGTGATCGTCATGGAACTGGACATGGGGCAGGACAATGGCCTGTATCTGATTCCTCTGCTGCACGCAGAATGCAAAGCGAAGATCGTCGTCCTGACGGGCAACAAGGATCTGGTTCTGCATGACCAGGCTGTCATTACGGGGGCGCGCGGCGTCGTCTTGAAAGATGAGTTGCCCAAGACACTGTTTAATGCGATCGAAAAGATTCATGAGGGGGAACTCTGGCTAAACCGCAGCGCGACCGCGCGCATTTTGCTGGAAGTTGCCCGGGCACACGCGCCCAAGGAAAGCGGACCGGAAGAAAAGAAGCTCGCCAGTCTGACCAAGAAGGAAGAAAAGGTGCTGCAGGCGGTGGTCGCGTCGTCCGGCAAGCAACTCAAGGTGGTGGCCGACGATTTGTGTATCAGTCAGCACACGCTGCGCAATCACCTGGCAGCAATTTACGAAAAATTGGGTGTGACGAGTCGGCTGGAACTTTATGTGTTCTGCAACAAGCACTGGACCGCTGAAGCGCTCTAGTTGACGCTCTTGATCACTTGATCAAGGATCTTGATGCCGATGCCAAAACGGTGATCGACTTTCTCTACCCTTACGACTTCACCCTGACAGCAGAGCTTGAGCTTCCCGCCTGGAGTCTCCAAGTCTACCCAAAAGTCGATCAGTGAGCCGGTTTGACACTGGCTGTCCTGCAGGATATACAGGCCACTGGCGCTGATGTCTCGAGTTGTCCCGTTCACACCCTGGAGGCAGGTTGGCATGGCAGCACCAATGCGCTTGCTTCGGCTGTGTTTGGCGGGCGCTGCATCAGCTAACTTCTTCATGGTGGATCATCCCTTCAAGGTAGCTTGCATGTTGGTCGGTAAGGCTGGAATAAATTCAGTTCAATAATTCTAGCCGGTCGACGTCAATCAGTGGAACCGGCAAAAAGGTCGCCTATTTGGATACGCGACGCCGGCTTGCCGTGAACCCGATCAGACCCAGCCCGGCGAGCAGCATGGCGTAAGTTTCAGGCTCCGGCACCGGAGTGACGGAACCCAGCGTGGCGACCAGGTAGTCCTGCTTGCTGCCATTGGTGTAGAGGTTAAAGGAGTACTGGCTTGAGCCGGCGTTTGCGTGCTGGGCGTTGTAGATCATGCTACTGGCAGCAGCCACCACCGAAGCGTTGGTCACATCGGTGGTGTGGACCCTGCCCGTGGTCAGGACACCGTCATCCTTGGCCAGTTCCCATAAGGCCAGTTGGAACGCTGCGCTGTTGACACTGTTGCCGTTCGTGCCGGCATAGGACTGCGAGTAGAGCTTGGTCACATCGGCTTCCTGGCTTGTTCCCAGCGTGCTGAGGGCCACTGTGCTGTAGGTCAGAGCTGACGACGAACTCCACTGAAAGGGATCGATGCAATAGGCCAGAAACGACGTGCCATTGGTGATCGACCCCTCACGCAGGCCGGTTCCCACCGTGATATTCAGAGAGCCGGTGTCGTAATTGTGTGCGCCGCTTTGAATCGGCAGCACCAGATTGAGAGACTCCATGCTGATGGAATTGTTTTCCTTCACATAGACCGTGCCGCTGGCGAAAGCTTGACTGCCGACGAAAGTGCAGGTCGCCACCAAGGCACTTGCCAGGAAACTGTTCAGACTGCGTTTCACAGGGACTCTCCGATCATTTGTTGTCACTGCCAACTCTTTGGCGATGAAACAATTTTCGGAGCACTGGCCCCCCATGTGAATGATGGCGGGCTACCCTTCGACTAGTAGCTCTGTGTCAGCGTATGGGTGCCCGCGGATGGTATGCAGCTACCAGTCGATCGGTTTGCAGCCGATAAAGCGCCGGCTGCTGCTCAAGCGCCTTTGACTGCAATGCCTTTGAATTCGCCACTGGCGATGCGCTTCTCCCACTCGGCCGGACCGGTAATGTGGGCACTGGTGCCGCCGGCATCCACTGCCACGGTGACCGGCATGTCGACCACGTCAAATTCGTAGATGGCTTCCATCCCGAGATCAGCGAAGCCCAGCACTTTGGCTGTCTTGATCGCCTTGCTGACCAGGTATGCAGCGCCACCAACGGCCATCAGATACGCGCTCTTGTGCTTCTTGATCGCCTCAATCGCTACCGGTCCGCGCTCGGCCTTGCCTATCATGGAGATCAGGCCGGTCTTGCTCAGCATCATCTCGGTAAATCCGTCCATCCGGGTGGCTGTGGTGGGTCCGGCGGGGCCGACCGCTTCGTCCTTGACGGGGTCGACCGGACCAACGTAGTAGATCACCCGGTTGGTAAAGTCCACCGGCAACTGCTCACCCTTGGCCAGCATGTCCTGGATACGCTTGTGCGCGGCGTCGCGGCCCGTCAGCATCTTGCCATTGAGCAGCAGGGTGTCGCCTGGCTTCCAGCTTGCCACCTGTTCCTTGGTAAGCGTATTGAGGTCCACCTTTTTGCTCTTGACATAGTCGGGCGTCCACTGCACATCGGGCCACAAATCGAGCGAGGGTGGCGTCAGATAGACCGGACCGCTGCCGTCCATCACAAAGTGCGCATGCCGTGTTGCCGCGCAGTTGGGAATCATGGCCACCGGTTTGCCAGCCGCGTGGGTCGGGTACATCTTGATTTTGATGTCCAGCACCGTGGTGAGCCCACCCAGACCCTGCGCTCCAATGCCCAGCGCATTGACTTTCTCGAACAGTTCCAGACGCAGCGCTTCGGTTTTCGTGAGTGCCAGACCGGCCGATGACTTGCCCTGCAACTCGTACATATCGAGATCTTCCATCAGGCTCTGCTTGGCCATCAGCACGGCTTTTTCGGCCGTGCCACCAATACCGATACCCAGCATGCCGGGCGGGCACCAACCGGCGCCCATCGTGGGAACGGTCTTGAGGACCCAGTCGACCACCGAGTCACCCGGGTTCAGCATGACCATCTTGCTCTTGTTTTCGCTACCGCCGCCCTTGGCTGCGACCGTGACTTCCAGTGTGTTGCCGGGAACAATTTCAGTGAAAATCACCGCCGGCGTGTTGTCCTTGGTGTTCTTGCGATCAAACTGCGGGTCATCCACGACGCTGGCGCGCAGCGTGTTGTCCGGGTGGTTGTAGGCGCGGCGTACCCCCTCGTTGACGGCATCGTCCAGACTGCCGGTGAAATCACCCCAGTGCAGGTCCATACCGACTTTGAGAAAAACGTTGACGATGCCGGTATCCTGGCAGATCGGGCGGTGCCCGATGGCACTCATCTTGCTGTTGGTCAGGATTTGCGCGATGGCGTCCTTGGCGGCCGGGCTCTGCTCGCGCTCGTAGGCACGGGCCAGGTGGGCGATGTAGTCGGCCGGGTGGTAGTAGCTGATGTACTGCAGGGCGGCGGCGATGGATTCGATCAGGTCGGATTGGCGGATGGTGCTCATGATGAAGTAGACCTCAGGTTGTGCAATGTCGGCGAATTGTAGGCGGGCGCTGGCCCTGCAAGCGTGACGGGACAGCCCAAAGTTTGACCTTAGTCAGTGGCATGTAAGTGCAAACCGTGACAGTCGCGGGCAGTCCAAAACTACTAGAGGAGTCCCAGCCATGAGTACACCATCGTCCGCCATCGAATCCGTATTGGTCGAAAACCGTGTTTTCCCGCCGAGTCAGGCAGTCATCAGCGCCGCCCGAATATCTGGCATGGAAGGCTACAACGCCTTGTGCGCCGAGGCTGCAGCCGACTTTGAGGGCTTCTGGGCCCGTCTGGCGCGTGAAAACGTGGTCTGGAACAAGCCTTTCAGCAAGACGCTGAACGAGTCCAACGCGCCCTTCTACCAGTGGTTTAGCGACGGCGAACTCAATGCCTCGGCCAACTGCCTGGACAAGCACATGGGCACGCCGGTGGAAAACAAGACCGCCGTCATTTTTGAAGCGGATGACGGTACCGTAACCAAGACCAGCTACCGGGAATTGTTGACTAAAGTAAGCCAGTTCGCCAATGCGCTCAAGGCCAGCGGCATCAAACAGGGCGACCGGGTTCTGGTGTACATGCCAATGACGCTGGAAGGCGTGATTGCGATGCAGGCCTGTGCCCGCATCGGCGCCACCCACAGTGTGGTGTTCGGCGGTTTTTCCGCCAAAGCCCTGCAGGAGCGCATCATTGACGCTGGCGCCGTGGCCGTGATTACCGCCAATTTCCAGATGCGCGGTGGCAAGGAGTTGCCCTTGAAGGCGATCGTCGATGAGGGCTTGGCCCTGGGCGGTTGCGAGTCGATCAAGAACGTGTTCGTCTACCAGCGCACGGCCAGTGTCTGCAATATGGTGGCGGGACGTGACATCACTCTTGCCGAAGCGGTGGCTGGGCAGGACAGCGAATGTGCGCCGGCCTTTGTCGGTGCCGAGCATCCGCTCTTTATTCTTTACACCTCGGGTTCCACTGGCAAGCCCAAGGGCGTACAGCATGCCACGGGTGGCTTTTTGCTGTGGGCCAAGCTGACCATGGACTGGACTTTTGACTTGCAGCCTTCGGATGTGTTCTGGTGCACGGCCGACATCGGCTGGATTACCGGTCACTCCTACGTGGCCTACGGGCCGCTGGCTGCGGGTGCGACCCAGGTCATCTTTGAGGGTGTTCCGACCTACCCGGATGCGGGCCGCTTCTGGCAGATGATCGAGCGTCACAAGGTCAGCATTTTCTACACGGCACCAACAGCGATTCGTTCTCTCATCAAGGCCGCCGAGAGCAATGAAAAAGTACATCCGGCCCGCTCTGATCTGAGCAGTTTGCGAATCCTGGGTTCAGTGGGCGAGCCTATCAATCCGGAGGCCTGGATGTGGTACTACAAGCACGTGGGTGGTGAGCGCTGCCCTATTGTGGACACTTTCTGGCAGACGGAGACCGGTGGGCACATGATTACGCCGCTGCCGGGTGCCACACCGTTGGTGCCGGGCAGTTGCACCTTGCCGCTGCCGGGCATCATGGCGGCAATCGTTGACGAAGCGGGCCACGACGTGCCTAACGGATCTGGCGGCATGTTGGTGGTCAAGCGCCCCTGGCCGTCCATGATTCGAACGATCTGGAACGACCCGGATCGTTTCAAGAAAAGCTATTTCCCGGAAGAGATGGGGGGTACCTACTACCTGGCTGGCGACGGCGCCGTGCGCAGTATTGACCGCGGTTATTTCCGGATCACGGGGCGCATCGACGACGTGCTCAATGTGTCCGGGCACCGCATGGGGACCATGGAAATTGAATCGGCGCTGGTGTCAAAGACCGACCTGGTGGCTGAGGCCGCTGTGGTGGGCCGACCCGACGACATGACGGGGGAGGCGATCTGCGCCTTTGTCGTGCTCAAGCGCCCCTGTCCAACCGGCGACGAGGCGCGCGCCATTGCCAAGGAACTGCGCGACTGGGTGGCCAAAGAGATTGGTCCGATTGCCAAGCCGAAAGACATCCGGTTTGGTGAAAACCTGCCCAAGACGCGCTCCGGCAAGATCATGCGGCGTCTGTTGCGCTCGCTGGCCAAAGGCGAATCCATTACCCAGGATACGTCGACGCTGGAGAATCCGGCCATCTTGGGCCAGTTGGGTCAAACCTATTGAGGTAGAGTTGTAGCAAGCAAAAGGCCCGCAGTTGCGGGCCCTTTGCTTTTGTAGCTGCGTCATCCTACTTCAGGGAAAGAATCCAATTCGCCAGTTTCCTGGCTTCTGCTTCATTCACCTGGCTGTTGACCGGCATCGGTATGACGCCCCAAACGCCGGCTCCACCTTTCATGATCTTGCCGGCCAGTTTGTCCGGTGCGTCTTTTTGACCGGCGTACTTTCGGGCCACATCCTGATAGGCGGGACCCACGACTTTTTTGTCCACGGTATGGCATGACAGGCAGTTCTTGGCCTTGGCCAAGGCCTGGTCGGCCAGGGCGGGTGGACAGATGAAAGAACCGGCAAGCAAAATCAACAGCGCAGGTCGCATGGGCTATTTCCTCATGGGTTAGGGTACAGTCGCTAAGCGCAATTGTAGTGATTGGGTCGACCCGTCATGGCACAGAAAGCAGCCTGATCATCATAGGAGGATAGCGGTGTATTTGCTCGGACTTGGATTGGTTTTTTTGATCATGAAGTATTTCGGCCTGGGTCCGGTGGCGGCCTGGGAGTGGTGGTGGGTGCTTTCGCCTTTCGGCATGGCGGTGCTCTGGTGGTCCTGGGCCGACTGGTCAGGGCACACCAAGAAGGTAGCCATAGCCAAAGAGGACAAGCGACGCCAGGAGCGCATCGAGCGCAACCACGAGGCCCTCGGGACCTCGGGCAAGAAGAAAAAGCGCTGACAGCGAATCAGTAATTGTCCAGCACCGCGCCTTTGCTGGCGGTCGAGGCGTTGAAGGCAAACTTGGCCTGCACGCCACGCGTGTAGCGTGGCTTCGGCGCCGTCCAGGCGGCGCGGCGTCGGGCGATCTCCTGGTCGCTGACATTGAGTTGCAGCAGCAACTGACGCGCATCGATGGTGATCGAGTCACCCTCCTGGATAAAGGCGATGGTGCCGCCTACGGCGGCTTCAGGCGCGACGTGTCCTACCACCATACCCCAGGTGCCGCCGGAGAATCGGCCATCGGTAATCAGACCGACCGATTCACCCAGACCCTGACCGACCAACGCCCCCGTGGGTGCCAGCATTTCAGGCATGCCGGGTCCGCCCTTTGGGCCAAGGTAGCGCAGCACCATGACGTCGCCCGGAACGATCTTTCCCGCAAGGATGGCCGCCAAGCCGGACTGTTCGTCATCAAACACGCGAGCCGGTCCGGTCATCACGGGGTTTTTCAGCCCGGTAATCTTGGCAACGCATCCTTCGGGCGCCAGATTGCCCTTCAATATGGCCAGATGGCCCTGCTCGTACATCGGGTTGGACAGCGGGCGGATCACGTCCTGGTCGGCGCGGGGAACGGCCGGGACGTCCTGCAATACTTCGGCGATGGTCTTGCCAGTGATCGTGATGCAGTCGCCATGCAGCAGACCCGCGGTCAGCAGGATCTTCATGACCTGGGGAATGCCGCCGGCGCGGTGCAGGTCAACCGCCAGATACTGACCACTGGGCTTGAGATCGCACAAAACCGGAGTCTTCTGGCGTACGCGCTCAAAGTCTTCGATCGACCATTCAACGCCAGCCGCATGGGCAATGGCCAGGAAGTGCAATACCGCATTGGTCGAGCCACCGATGGCCATGATGACCGCAACCGCGTTCTCAATCGACCTGCGGGTCACGATATCGCGCGGCTTGAGGTCCTTCTTGATGGCCTCGATCAGCACGCTGGCTGACTCTCTGGCCGAGTTGACTTTCTCGTCGTGCGGATTGGCCATGGTGCTGGAGTAGGGCAGCGAGATGCCCAGGGCCTCGAAGGCGGAGGACATGGTGTTGGCGGTGTACATGCCGCCGCAGGAGCCCGGGCCGGGCACGGCACGGCGCTCGATCTCCAGCAGGTCTTCGTCGCTCATGCGGCCAGCCGCGTTTTCTCCAACGGCCTCAAAGACGCTGACGATATTGAGGTCCTTGCCCTTGTAGTGGCCCGGCAGGATGGTGCCGCCGTAGACAAAAATAGCTGGCACGTTGGCGCGCAGCATGCCCATCAGGCCGCCAGGCATGTTCTTGTCGCAGCCACCAATCACGATCACGCCGTCCATCCACTGGCCCTGCACGCAGGTCTCGATGCAGTCGGAAATCACCTCGCGACTGACCAGTGAGTACTTCATACCCTCGGTCCCCATGGACATGCCGTCGGAGATGGTGGGCGTGCCAAATACCTGGGCATTGCCGCCGGCCGCTTCGATTGCCTCGATGGCTGCGTCGGCGAGCTTCTGCAAACCACTGTTGCAGGGCGTGATGGTGCTGTGGCCGTTGGCTACACCGACCATGGGCTTCTTGAAGTCCTCTGCCTCGTAACCCATGGCGTAGTACATGGAGCGATTCGGTGCACGTGACTTGCCCTCAGTGATGTTCCGGCTTCTGGGGTTGAGGATGACGGGTTGCTTGGCCATGGGATGCTTCTCGCTAATGGGTTTGGTCGTTGAGGCCAGGGCGGCACCCGGGCGCGGTTTTGTATATTCTGTGCATTTTATAGATCACTCAGGAAGTCGAGCCTGAGTGCACAATCCAGTCATGCTGATTCATCCTCAAATCGATCCTGTTGCCCTGCAAGTCGGCCCGCTGGCCATTCACTGGTATGGACTGACTTATCTGGCGGCCTTCGGCTTGTTTATGCTGCTCGGCCAGCGTCGTCTGTTGCATGAGCCCTTTGCTTCCATCAGAACAAATGGCGGCTGGAGCAGCAAGGATGTGGAAGACATTCTTTTCTTGGGTGTGATGGGTGTCGTCCTTGGCGGGCGACTGGGCTATTGCCTGTTCTACAAGCCCGTTTACTACCTGGCACACCCGCTTGAGATTTTTGCCGTGTGGCAGGGTGGCATGAGTTTCCATGGTGGCATGCTGGGCGTCATTGTGGCGATGCTCTGGTTCGCGCGATCACGCAGCAGGCCCTGGCTGCAGGTGGCTGATTTTGTTGCGCCCTGCGTACCCACCGGCTTGGCAGCGGGGCGGATTGGCAACTTCATCAACGGCGAACTGTGGGGTCGCGTCTGTAGCCCCGACTTGCCTTGGGGCATGG
>QYPX01000261.1 GCA_007280205.1 Comamonadaceae bacterium | reverse complement strand
GCCTCACCGCAGGCCGCCATCCAGTTGGCTGAGAGCTTGACGCGGGAAAGTTCCATCGGTGCCGCCAGCAAGTTCGTGATCGCCTCGGCCACCGCCATGCGCCCGGAGGCCGGCGCGTTGAGCGTGGCCAGCGGCGTGCGCTCGCCCATGCTCATGGCCTCACCGGCAAAGCCCTGGTAGTCAGCCAGCGTCACGGCGCAGTCGGCCACCGGCACCTGCCAGGGGCCGACCATCTGGTCGCGGTGCGTCAAACCGCCCACGGTGCGGTCGCCGATGCTGATGAGGAATCGCTTTGACGCGACGGTGGGATGGGCCAGCACGCTGATGCAAGCGCTCTGAAGATCGACGCCGCTGAGATCAAGTGGCGCAAACTTTCTGCTCACACTCTTCACGTCGCGCAGCATCTTGGGCGGCTTGCCCAGCAGGACCTCCATGGGCATCTGGACGGGTGCCCCCACGCTCCGCGCGGCGGATTCGTCGGTCACCACCAGATCACGTTCTTCGGTTGCCACGCCAACCACGGCAAACGGGCAACGCTCGCGCTCGCACAGCGCCTGAAACAGTGACAAGGACTCCGGCGCAATCGCCAGCACATAGCGCTCCTGGCTCTCGTTGCACCAGATCTCTTTCGGTGCCATACCGGACTCTTCCAGCGGCACTGCGCGCAAGTCAAAGCGGGCACCGCGCGCAGCGTCGTTGGTGAGTTCCGGAAAGGCATTGGACAGACCACCCGCCCCCACGTCGTGGATCGCCAGAATCGGATTGCCCGGCTGGCCGTCGCCGCCCTGCCCCAGCATCCAGCACTGGTTGATGACTTCCTGCGCACGCCGCTCGATTTCGGGGTTGCCACGCTGCACCGAGTCAAAGTCGAGCGCCGCCGCATTGGCACCGCTGGCCATGGAACTCGCGGCGCTGCCGCCCATGCCGATGCGCATGCCCGGGCCGCCTAGCTGGATCAGCAAACTGCCGGCCGCAAAGGCAATCTTGTGCGTTTGAGTCGCATCGATCACGCCAAGGCCACCGGCGATCATGATCGGCTTGTGGTAGCCGCGCTGCTCAGCAATCTCGCTGGACTGGCCACTGTCATCGGTCGCTGTGTAGCGCAGGCTTTGTTCATATTCCCGAAAGTAGCCGAGCAGATTCGGACGGCCAAATTCGTTGTTGAAGGCGGCACCACCCAGTGGCCCTTCGATCATGATCTGCAAGGGGCTGGCGATGTGCTCGGGCTTGCCGTAAGTCGAATTAATTGGAGTCTGACCCCAATTAATGGTCGAAACGGTGAAGCCGGTGAGGCCGGCTTTGGGTTTGGAACCGCGTCCGGTAGCCCCCTCGTCGCGGATCTCGCCGCCGGCACCGGTCGCGGCACCGGGAAACGGCGAGATCGCGGTCGGGTGGTTGTGGGTTTCCACCTTCATCAGGATGTGGTTGGTGGCGCTCTGCTTTTCATAGACGGGAGCGCCTCCGGGCAAGACTTTGGCTGCGCTCGCAACCAAGCGCTGCACCGCCGCCCCTTCCATCACCGAGGCGTTGTCCGAATAGGTGACCAGCATGTGTTGCGGATTGGTCTGGTGGGTGTGCCGGATCATGCCGAACATGCTGCTGGCCTGCGCCACACCGTCGATGGTGAAAGCCGCGTTGAAAATCTTGTGCCGGCAGTGCTCGCTGTTGGCCTGGGCAAACATCATCAGTTCGACATCGGTAGGATTGCGCCGCATCTGCGTGAAGGCCTGTACCAGATAGTCGATCTCGTCTTCGGCCAGGGCCAGACCAAACTCGATGTTGGCTTGCTCTAGCGCTGCCTTGCCACCGTGCAGCACATCCACCTGCGCCAGCGGCGCGGCGGGCAGTTCAGCAAACAGCGCGCTGGCACCGGCACGGTCAAACATCACGCTCTCGGTCATGCGATCGTGCAGCAAGTCGGCAATCTGCTGCAGCTGCGCCGGTGACAGGGTGGGCCGACTCAGCAGACCGGCCGTGAGCGAGACCCGGTACTCCAGCACCCGCTCGACACGCCGCACTGCGAGGGCACAGTTATGGGCGATGTCTGTGGCCTTGGAAGCCCAGGGTGAGACCGTACCAAAGCGCGGTGTCACCACAATCAGGTCGCCATCGCTAGGACCGCGGTAGGGGTCACCATAAGTCAGGAGCGCGCCGAGTTGCTCCGACAGCGCCTCGCTCGGTGGCGCGTCCGTGCTCACCAGATGGACGAAGCGCGCCGACACAGCACTGATACGCTCGTGAACGGCTTGAAGGACCGGCAACAGTTGCTTGATACGGAAAGGGCTGAGGGCGCTGCCGCCCTCGAATGTTGTGATGTGCAGGGTCACTTGGGTGCCTGAAAGGGGGGCCGACGGGGATGTGTCCTGATTTTACCCGCCCGATGGGATAATCCGGCCCCATGACCATCACCTACAAAGACGCACAAGGCATTGCCGGCATGCGTGTCGCGGGCCGTCTGGCGGCCGAACTGCTGGATTACCTGGCACCGTTCGTCAAGCCCGGCGTCACCACCAATGAAATCGACAAGCTGGCTGACGCCTACACGACGCAGGTACAGGGCGCAATCTCGGCACCGCTGAACTATGCGCCCTCGGGCCACAATCCCTACCCGAAGGCCATCTGTACTTCCATCAATCAGCAGGTCTGCCATGGCATCCCCAACGACAAGCCGCTCAAAAAGGGTGACATTGTCAATATCGACGTCACCGTCATCAAGGACGGCTGGCATGGTGATTCGAGCCGCATGTTCCTGGTCGGCGACGTGCCGCTGGCCGCCAGGCGCCTGTGCGCGCTGACCTTCGAGGCCATGTGGCATGGCATCGTCAAGGTCAGGGCCGGCGCCTACCTGGGCGACGTCGGGCATGCCATTCAGACCTTTGCCGAGGGCCATGGCCTGAGCGTGGTGCGGGAGTTTTGTGGCCACGGTATTGGTCGCAACTTCCACGAGGAGCCGCAAATCCTGCACTACGGCCGCCCCGGCACCCTGGATCAACTCAAGGCCGGCATGACCATCACCATCGAACCCATGCTCAACGCCGGCCGGCGCGAGATCAAGGAATTGGGTGACGGCTGGACCATCGTCACCAAGGACCGGTCGCTCTCCGCCCAGTGGGAACACACGGTGCTGGTCACCGAGACCGGCTATGAGGTGCTGACGCTGTCTGCCCTCTGCCCAGCCGCTCCCTCTTTTGTTCCCAGACCGACCACGCCGCAGATCACCTGAGATGAGGAAAATGGCCGCGCTGCGCTGTCACTTCCAGGAGCAAAAGGCTGCCTTGCTGGAGTCCCTGGCATCGAGCGGCACTTCGTCCACGCGAGGTGTGCGCGCGACACTGGCTGCACTCTCGACTCTGGCCGATGCAAGTCTGCGTTCGCTCTGGCAGCAAGCCGGTTTTGCCAGCGATTTCGCGTTGCTGGCGGTCGGCGGCTTCGGTCGTGGTGAACTGTTCCCCTACTCCGACGTCGATGTGCTGCTGCTGGTGCCAGACGGCCATTCACCCGAGCATGACGCTGGTCTGAAAGCACGGATTGAAGGATTTATCGGCAACTGCTGGGATGTTGGCCTGGAGATCGGCTCGAGCGTGCGCACACTGGGCGAGTGCCAGCACGAGGCGGCCCATGACGTCACGATCCAGACCTCGCTGCTGGAAGCCCGGCTCATCGTCGGCAACACCGAACTGTTCGCAGAGTTCGAGAAACACTTCTTTTCAGCGCTGGATCCGCACGCCTTCTTTGTTGCCAAGACACTGGAGATGCAGCAGCGCCACAGCAAGTACGAGGACACGCCTTATGCGCTGGAGCCCAACTGCAAGGAGTCGCCCGGTGGCCTGCGTGATCTGCAGCTCATCCTTTGGGTGGCCAAGGCGGCGGGTTTTGGCAGCAACTGGGACGCGCTGGCCAGGAACGGTCTGGCGACCGCCTTCGAGGTCACGCAGATCAAACACAACGAGGCCCTGCTGCGGCTGGTTCGCGCCCGGCTGCACCTGATCGCGCAGCGGCGCGAGGACCGTCTGGTATTCGATCTACAGACGGCGGTGGCCCAGGCCTTCGGCTATGGCGATGCCCCCACGCTGCGCACTGACGTGTCGGCGAAACGCCCCTTCATTCGTCCCAGCGAGGCGCTGATGCGGCGTTACTACTGGGCCGCCAAGGCAGTGACACAGCTGAACCAGATTTTGCTGCTCAACATCGAGGAGCGGCTCAACCCCTCGACCCATGAGCCACGCCAGATCAACGCGCGCTTTCTTGAAAAAGCCGGCACGGTGGAGGTTGCCAGCGACGATCTTTACCAGCGCGAGCCGCACGCGATTCTGGAAACCTTTCTGGTCTACCAGAGCAACCCGGGCCTGAAGGGCCTGTCAACCCGCACCCTGCGCGCCCTCTTCAACGCACGCGGATTGATGGATGGCAAGTTTCGCAATGACCCGGTGAACCGCGAAACTTTTCGGAGAATCATGATGCAGCACGACGGCATCACGCACGCCATGCGCCTGATGAACCAGACCTCGGTGCTGGGGCGCTACCTGTGGGTGTTTCGCAAGATCGTTGGTCAGATGCAGCATGACCTGTTTCATGTCTATACGGTTGATCAGCATGTGCTGATGGTGCTGCGCAACGTTCGGCGATTCTTCATCGTCGAGCACGCGCACGAGTACCCGTTCTGCTCGCAGCTGGCCTCGGGTTGGGACAAGCCCTGGGTGCTGTACGTGGCCGCGCTGTTTCACGATATTGCCAAGGGACGGGGTGGCGATCACTCGCAGCTCGGTGCGGTGGAAGCACGGCGTTTTTGCAAGCTGCACGGGATTGCCAAAGAAGACAGCGCGCTGATCGAATTCATGGTGAAAGAACACCTGACCATGAGCCGCGTCGCGCAAAAGTCCGATCTCAGCGACCCCGCCGTGATCCAGGACTTTGCCCGTCGTGTCGGCAATGAGCGCAATCTCACTGCCTTGTATCTGCTGACGGTGGCTGACCTGCGCGGTACCTCGCCCAAGGTCTGGAACGCCTGGAAAGGCAAGCTGCTGGAAGACCTGTACCGCATGACCTTGCGCTCGCTGGGTGGCCGCGCGCCGGATCCGGACGCCGAGGTGGAGTCGCGCAAACGCGAAGCCCTGATTCTGCTGGCCCTGCACGCCCTGCCCTTTGAGGCGCACAAAGCCTTGTGGGCAACGCTGGACGTGGGCTATTTCATGCGCCACGATGCCACCGACATTGCCTGGCACACGCGTCAGCTCTCGCGCCATGTCGGTGCCGGCAAGTCGATTGTGCGAGCCCGTCAGTCCGCTGTGGGGGAAGGCATGCAGGTGGTGGTCTACACGCCCGACCAGACCGATCTGTTTGCCCGCATCTGCGGCTATTTTGACCAGGGTGGTTTCAGCATTCTGGATGCGCGCATCCACACCGCCAACAACGGCTATGCGCTGGACACATTTCAGGTCATCACCTCGGCCTTGCCCGAGCACTACCACGAGCTCACCAGCATGGTGGAAAGCGAACTCAGCCGCGCCATCGCCAAAGCAGGACCGCTGCCACCACCAAGCCGCGGCCGGGTGTCGCGCCGGGTCAAGAGTTTTCCGATTGCACCGCGCGTCACACTGCGCCCGGATGAAAAAGGTCAACGCTGGCTGCTCAATATTTCAGCCAGCGACCGCGTTGGCCTGTTGTACTCCATCGCACGCGTGCTGGCGAGGCACAAGATCAACCTGCAACTGGCCAAGATTGCCACGCTGGGCGAGCGGGTCGACGACACCTTCCTGATCGAGGGCGCCGAACTGCAGCAAAACCGCGCGCAAATTGCGATTGAGACGGAACTGATGGAAGCGTTGGCGCAGAACTGAAGCTGCGTCTTCAATTCAGAAGTCGCTCGTGCTCTGTCAGACGAAAGCGCTGATAGACCGCCAAGGATTGCTTGCCGCTGGTGGCGCAAGGCTGCCCAAGGGTAAATCCTCACTGCCTTGAAATGGATAAGCGGTATCCCCCAAATGGGGGATAGGAAACTGGCGGTACTGGTGCTATGGTTGTCAACATGAAAAGCCTTCGGTAACCGATCATGCACTTCTTGAATATGCTGACACCAGTAGTTGTTGCAACAGCGCTTGCCTTGTTGGTGAACCTGTTGCTGCTCGCCACCCTGCGTTGGCATGGTCATCTGAGCCTGGACAGCAGCACTGGCGTGCAAAGAAATCACAGCGAAACAACGCCTCGCATTGGCGGCGTTGCCGTGCTGACCGGTGTCTTGGCAGGATGGGTATGGACTCCTGAGGTCGGACAGTATTTGCTGGGATGCTTGATCGTCTCAGGTATACCGGCCTTCGGCTTTGGACTGGCTGAAGACCTGACGAAACGGGTGAGCGTACGCGCGCGCCTGCTCGCCACCATGGCCTGTGGTGTCCTGGGCTACTTTCTCACCGGCCATTCAATTACTGCGGTCAGCCTTCCCGGAATCGACTGGCTGCTGGGTTTCCCCCTGCTGTCAGTTGCGTTTACGGCCTTTGCCGTTGCCGGAGTAGCCAATGCCGTCAACATCATCGACGGGATGAATGGGCTGGCCAGCGGCACGGTCCTGATCAATCTGGGTATTTTTGCCCTGATCAGTCAAACGCTGGGTGATGCAGCGCTGGTGCAGACGTGCCTGGTTCTGGGTGCGGGCGTGTTCGGCTTTATGTTGATCAATTGGCCTTTCGGCAAGATCTTTCTGGGTGATGCAGGTGCCTATTTTCTCGGCTTTAGCGTTGCCTGGCTGGCTGTGTTGATGCTGGCGCGTCACCCTGTGGTGTCGGCTTGGGCACCCCTCTTGATCTGCGGCTTTCCCATTCTGGAAGTCTTGTTCAGCATCCACCGACGCTGGCGGCGTCAGCAAGACATCGGTGCTCCCGACAGATTGCACCTGCACAGCCTGGTCAATCGTCGCCTGGTTCGGCGCCTGCTTCCCAAGGGAAGCCGTCTGGTGCGTAACTCGGTCACAGGAGCCCTCATGTGGGGAGCCGGGCTCTTGCCGGCCAGTATTGCGCTCCACTTCTATACCGACACATCGGCCCTGGTGCTCGGTTTGGCACTTTGTGCATTCATGTATTCAGCGGTCTACGCACGCCTGACGCAGTTTCACTGGTGCTTTTGGTCGGTATCGCAACCATCAAACGCAAGAGCTTGAATGATGAAGGGCGTATCAAACATTCCCCGCGGTAGTATTGGCTGCCACCATCGTCTGTGCTTGCACCAGCTTTCCAACATTAGCAGCATAAACGGCACAATGGGTTGGTAGCCAAGCGGGGGTGGCTTACTATCCTCACTGCCTGCATAAAGGACAAGCCATGATCGAGCTCTACTACTGGCCCACGCCCAACGGCTGGAAAATCTCCATCATGCTGGAGGAATGCGGCCTGCCCTACCGGACGCTGCCGGTCAACATCGGCAAGGGCGAGCAGTTTGCGCCGGCCTTTCTGGCCATCAGCCCGAACAACCGGATGCCGGCCATGGTTGACCATCAACCCTCAGACGCTGGCGCGCCGATTTCTGTCTTCGAGAGTGGCGCCATTCTGATCTATCTGGCAGAAAAGTCAGGACGCTTCATGCCGCGTGACGTCCGGGGTCGCAACCAGGTCCTGCAGTGGCTGATGTGGCAGATGGGAGGATTGGGGCCGATGGCCGGACAGAACGGTCACTTTCTGCTCTATGCGCCAGAAAAGGTGCCCTACGCGATTGACCGCTATGGCAAGGAGGTCAACCGGCTCTACGGTGTACTCAATACCCAACTCGGTGCAACCGGCGCTTTTGTCGCGGGCGACGAGTATTCGATTGCCGACATGGCGATCTTTCCCTGGATACGAACCCACACAGCGCAGCAGGTGGCGCTGGCTGACTTTCCTCACGTGGAGCGTTGGTACGACACACTGATGGAGCGCCCGGCGGTACGGCGCGGGATTGAACTGCTCAAGGAACTGCGTGCGGCCAGTCTGAGCGAGGAAGCACGCAAGGCGCTGTTTGGCCAGACCGCGCAAAGCGTGCGCTCGGGCGATCACAAACTGGTTTGAGAACACACGGCCATGATTGAATTCTTCTTTGACTGCTCCAGCCCCTGGACCTACCTGGCGTTTCACAATATTCAGCCATTGGCTGACGAATTGAAGGAGCCGATTCAGTGGCGACCGGTGCTGGTGGGTGGCATCTTTAACGCGGTCAACCCCAGCGTGTACGCGCAGCGCGACAAGCCGGTGCCGGCGAAAGCAGCCTATATGCTCAAGGACATGCAGGACTGGGCACGTGAGGCGGGACTGAAGATCGTGATGCCGCCCAAGGTGTTCCCGGTCAACAGCGTGAAGGCCATGCGCGGCTGCCTCTGGCTGGAGCCTCAGGGCAAGCTGCTGGCTTTCGCCAGCGCCGTCTTTGAGGCTTACTGGTCGCGCGAAGAAGACATTTCGCAGGATGCGGTGCTGCTCAAAATTTGCCAGACCCTTGGTGTTGATGGCGCGGAATTTCTGGCAGGCATTGCGCAGCCTGCCATCAAGGAACAGCTCAAATCGAACACCGAAGAAGTGATCAGGCGAGGTGGCTTTGGTTCGCCGACGATGTTTCTGGGGGACGACATGTACTTCGGCAACGATCGGCTCGCTCTGCTCAAGACAGCGATTCTGCGCCAACGCAAGGCGGGAAAACCAGCATGAAAAACCCATTTCGACAGAAGGGCTTACCTCTATACTTTGATTGAACAAATGAGGTAACAAGGATGCAGGAGACGCAGGAGCGCGGCCCGTATGGGCGAGTACTGTTTGCGACGGCAACATGGTTTGCCTACGTTGGTGGCGTGGTCTTCATCGGTCTGGTGATCATGTCGGTTGTTTCTATCGTCGGGCGCAAGTTGTTCAACGCGCCGGTGCCGGGCGATGTGGAGGTGCTACAGCTGTCGGCCGCCTTTGCTTCCGCCACATTTTTCGCCTATTGCCATTTGATGCATGGCGACGTCAAGGTTGATTTCTTTACCGCCAACATGAACAGCCAGCGCCGTGTCCTGCTCGACAGCGCAGGCTCGCTGCTGATCGCCCTGCTCGGTGCACTGCTGGCCTGGCGCACGGGCGTCGGCGCGCTGAGTCTGAAGGAGGCTGGCGAGTCGTCCGCCATTCTGGAGATCCCGGTGTGGCTGGCCCAGGCTCTGATGGTGCCGAGCTTTGTTCTGATGGCATTGGCTGGCTTCTACATGTGTGTGCAACCCTGGACGCGAGGCAAGTCCAGGTCATGAGCGGCACCCACATCGGTTTCATCATCTTCGGCGCACTGCTGACCCTGCTGGTGCTGCGCGTGCCGATCGGCGTTGCCATGTTCATGGCCGGTGGTGGCGGTTATGTGTACCTCACTGGCGGTGACACCAACACCCTGCTGAACTCGCTGAAGAATCTGGCTTATGCGCGCCTGTCGAATTACGATCTGGTGGTCATTCCGCTGTTTCTGTTGATGGGGCAATTTGCCACGCACGGTGGGCTGAGCCGCTCCCTGTTCCGCTTTGTCAGCGCCTTCATCGGGCACCGCAAGGGCGGCATTGCGATGGCGGCCATCGGTGCCTGCGCCGGCTTTGGCGCCATCTGCGGCTCCTCACTGGCAACCGCCGCCACCATGGGGCAGGTCGCGCTGCCAGAGCTCAAGCGCTATGGCTATTCGGGCGCGCTGGCCACCGGTGCACTGGCTGCGGGCGGCACGCTGGGCATCATGATTCCGCCGTCGGTGCCGCTGGTGATCTACGCCATCCTGACGCAGGAGTCGATTGGCAAACTGTTCATGGCTGCGGTAGTGCCGGGCATCATCGCCATGCTCGGCTACATGGCCGTGGTGCAGATTGTGGTCACGCTGAATCCGGCCGCCGGGCCCGCCGGCCCCCGTGTGCCCTGGGCGCAGCGCCTGCGCTGCCTGTTTGAAGTGCTGCCAGTGCTGCTGGTGTTCGTGGTAGTGATCGTTGGCATCTACGGTGGCTGGGCGAACCCGACCGAAGCAGCATCCATCGGCGCTGCGTCCTGCGGTATTCTGGCGCTGCTGTCGGGCAACATGCGGCTGGAAGAAATTCGCAAGAGCCTGCTGGGCACGGCCATTGCCACTGCCATGATCTTTCTGGTGCTGCTGGGCGCCGACATGATGAACTCGGCGCTCGCCATCTCCCAGATGCCGGTGGAACTGGCCGACTGGGTGAAGAACAGCGGCATGTCGCCGCTGCTGGTGATGGGCATGATTCTGTTGATCTACATCCTGCTGGGCTGCGTCATGGACTCGCTGGCCATGATTCTGCTGACGATCCCGATCTTTTACCCGATGATCATGGGGCTCGATTTTTTTGGCCTGACGCAGGTCGACAAGTCGATCTGGTTTGGCATCCTGGCGCTGATGGTGGTGGAGATTGGTCTGGTGCATCCGCCCGTCGGCATGAACGTCTACGTCATCAACCGACTGGCGGTCGATGTGCCGCTGATGGAAACCTTCAAAGGCGTCATTCCCTTCCTGATTTCAGACTTCATGCGCATCGCACTGCTGGTATTCTTTCCGGTCATATCGCTCTACCTGGTGCGCACTTTTAGCGCCTGAGCAAGTTTTCGCTGGTTCATTAACTACAAAGAGGAGATTCGACATGCAGATTCGCAAGACACTCAGCCCCCTGCTGGCAGCCTCTGTGCTGGCGCTGGGCACCGGTTGCGCCTGGGCACAGGACGTGACACTCAAGGTGCATCACTTTCTGGCGCCCAATGCAACTTCGCAGAAATTGTTGCTTGGTCCCTGGTGTGACAAGGTTGGCAAGGAATCCAACAACCGGATCAAGTGCCAGATTTATCCGGCCATGCAGTTGGGTGGCACGCCGCCCCAACTGTTCGATCAGGCAAAAGACGGCGTTGCCGACATCATCTGGACCGTGCCAACCTACCAGGCCGGGCGCTTTGCCAAATCCGAAGTGTTCGAGCTGCCCTTCATGATCAAGAGCGCTGAAGGCGGCAGTCGCGCTTTCTGGGAGTATGTGCAGAAGTATTCACTCGACGAGTTCAAGGGCACCAAGATTCTGATGGCCCATGTACATGACGGTGCCGAACTGCACTTTGCCAACAAGTCGGTGAAGACGCTGGAAGACGTCAAGGGCCTGAAGGTTCGCGCACCCACGCGCATCGGCACCCGCATGCTGGCGGCGCTCGGCGCGACGCCGATCCAGATGCCGGCACCCCAGGTGCAGGAAGCAATTTCCAAGGGCGTGGTGGACGGCGCCTCCCTGCCGTGGGAAGTGGTGCCAGGCATCAAGGTGCATGAAGTCACCAAGTTCCACACCGAGACCGGAGCGGGGCAGCGCAAGATGTCCAACACCATCTTCGTGGTTGCCATGAACGAAGCCAAGTACAACAGCCTGCCGGCAGACCTGAAGAAGGTAATTGATGCGAACAGCGGCGCAGAAGCGTCCACCTGGGCCGGCAAGGTCTGGGACAGCACCATTGCACCTGGGCGCAAATCGGCAACTGATCGCGGCAACACGGTGAACGTACTCACAGCGGATGAATACCAGCGCTGGGAGAAGGCCACCGAGGGCGTGGCACAGGATTGGCTGAAGGACGTTAGCGCCAAAGGTGCTGACGGCAAGCAGTTACTGGACGCCGCCAAAGCGCTGCTGAATCAGTACGACAAGTAAGGGAATGGAAATTGCAAAAGTACTCGTTGTTCCCCTGGGTGTCATTGCGGGCTTGACCCGCAATCCATGGCTCCGAATGCATGGATGCCGGGTCGAGCCCGGCATGACAACGGTAGATGAGCAGTTTTCATCTCTCTAATCCGCGCCCCGGTTCAGGACGCTGCACAGCGTCTATACCCAGCACGCAGCAGTCCTGCGCCGCATGGCCAGCGGCAATCAGCTGATCCATGCGCTCGGCAATCCCGGGCAAGACGGCCAGCGGGCGCTCGCCTGCGGTCTCCAGCATCAGCCGCACGTCCTTGCGCGCCATCGCCAACTCGAAGGTCGGAACGAAATTACCTATGGCCATATTGGCACCGCGAACGTTGACGCTGGTATTGAGGTCAATCAAACGGAACAGCTTGATCGCATCCTCGGGCGCGACCTGACTGGCTTGTGCCATCGTCAGCACGTCGGCCAGCACCGCGGCCACACCAATGATCATGGCGTTGCCAAACAGCTTGTTAACCGCTGCCAGATCAGAGCGCTCACCCAGGTACTCGATGCGGCTTGTCATTTTCGAGAGTTCGGCTTTGACGCTCTCAAAAATATCTTTCGACCCTGCCACCATCATTGACCCCTGCGCATTGAGCGCCGCCGCCGGTCCCATGAAGACCGGGCAATGCAGGTACTGCAGCCCCTGGGCTGCCAGCCGCTGCGCACGCGCCGCGGTCAAAGCGGGCAACGTCGTGGTGTGATCGATGATGACAGCCTGCGTCGACAAGCCGCTGCTGGCTGCCGCCAGCACCTCGTCAACCACCGCGTCATCTTTCAGGATGAGATGGATGCGTGCAGCGCCGCGAACTGCGTCAGCCGGGCTGGTGGCCGGCAGCACGCCGAACGGTGCCAGCGCAGCGACTTTGGCGGCAGAGCGGTTCCAGGCAGTGACGGTATCACCGCGCTGGGCAGCCGCCTGGGCAAAGGCAGAACCGAGCAGGCCGGTACCAAGAAAAGCGATGTTTGACATGAATAATTTCTTTCGTGGCCCTGGGTCGGACGGATAACAGCCAATCATCTTCCACAATCGGCATCGGAGCATTTATTGTAGGAGGCGCCATGACCCAGATTTTTCGAATCGCCCTGCTCGGCCTGGCGCTGGCACTGCCCTTGTTAGCTAGCGGAGTCGAACCGGAGGCCGACCGCTGGAACCTCAAGGACTTGTACCCGAGCCAGCCGGGATGGGACAAGGACGCCGGCACACTGGAGCAAGAACTGAAGGACTTGTCCGGCTGCGCCGGCCGTCTGGCGCAATCGCCAGCGCGCTTCAAACGCTGTCTGGACCTGAATTCCGAGGTGCTCAAGCGCTTCTACCGCCTGTATGGCTATGCGTCACAGTCCCGGGATGAGGACACCAGCCTGCCCAGTGGACAGAACTTGAAGCAGCGTGCTGATGTTCTAGGTACGCGCCTGGAAGAAGCGACTTCATTTCTGAGGCCAGAGATCCTGGGACTAGGTCGCAGCAAGGTCAATGCCCTGCTCAAGGCAAACAAGTCTGCAGCCATTTACGCGCACTGGCTTGACGACATCCTGCGCAGCGCGTCACACACACTGGACCGCCGGGGCGAGGAACTGATTGCCAGTTTCGGCGCGGCCACGAGCGCTGCGGAGGCGGTGTATTCGACACTGGCGGACGCAGAAATGCCCTGGCCCAAAGTCCGACTGTCGGATGGCACCGAGGTCGTGGTGGATCAGACCGCCTACGAAAAATACCGCGCACTTGGCAACCGGTCAGATCGCAAAATCGTATTCGATGCCTTCTGGAGCAAGTGGCGGGAATTTGAGCGCACCTTTGGTGTCACGCTTTACGAGCAACTCAAGAAAGACGCGGCCCTGGCCAAAATCAGGCGCTACCCGGATTCCCTGGCACAGGCGCTGGATGCCAACAGATTGCCTCAGGCGGTTTACGACACGCTGCTGACGCAAGCGGAGCTCCACCTGCCCACCCTGCACCGATACTTCAAGCTGCGCGCCCGAATGCTGGGCTTGAGCGAGATGCGTTATTACGACATCTATCCGCCGATGGTGTCCAGCAATTTGAAGTACCCGATAGGCCTGAGTACCGAGTTGATGCTGGCCTCGGTCAAGCCGCTCGGCACGGACTACGTGCGCGCCATGGCGCAAGGCACGAAAAGCGGCTGGATGGACGTTTACCCGCGCCCGCGCAAGCGCTCTGGCGCTTACATGAACGGTTCCGCCTATGACGTGCATCCCTACCTGCTGCTCAACCACAACGACGACTACGAATCACTCACGACGCTGGCACACGAATGGGGCCACGCGATGCACTCCTATCTGTCGATCAGGAGTCAGCCCTTCATCAATGCAGAGTACCCCACGTTCACTGCAGAAATCGCATCGACCACTAACGAGTTGCTGTTGCTCGACCACATGTTGAAGATTGCGCAAGACGACAGCGAGCGAATGATTTACCTGGACTCGGCGTTGGAAAATTTGCGCGGCACCTTCTTCAGGCAAGCCATGTTTGCCGCCTTCGAGCGCGATATTCACGCCCGGGTCGACAAGGGTGAATCCCTGACCGGCGAAGCGCTGACCAAGATCTATGGGGACATTCTCAAACGCTATCACGGAGACACACAGGGCGTCGTCAAGATCGACGAGCTCTACACCATCGAGTGGGCCTTCATCCCGCATTTCTATAACCGCTTCTACGTCTTTCAGTACGCCACATCGATCACGGCAGGTGCCATGTTCGCCAGTGAAATCCTGAATGAAAAGCCGCTTGCGCGGGAACGTTATCTGAACATCCTGCGTGCTGGTGGTTCGCGCTATCCCTATGAACTGGTCAAGGCAGCCGGTGTGGATCTGGCTACGGCTGCGCCCTATCAGGCTATCGTGGCGCGCATGAACAGCATCATGGACCAGATCGAGGTCATCCAAGCCAAGGGCAAATAGCCGGGTGCAAAAAGGCCTCCGGGTATCGCTACCGGGAGGCCTTTGAACTGTTTCCTGGTCGGTGTGAAAGGATTCGAACCTTCGACCCCTTGCACCCCATGCAAGTGCGCTACCAGGCTGCGCCACACACCGATGACGCGATTATAGAGGCTAGACGTCGGGCAACTCAGTGCGCCAGCGACAGCAGACTGCGAAT
>QYPX01000124.1 GCA_007280205.1 Comamonadaceae bacterium | reverse complement strand
TCGTTGCTGGTGTAGATGACGTCAAGCTGATAGCCAAACTCGGCTTTGAGTGATGAAGCGCGCTCGCCGTCTTTCACCAAGCACAGCAGGTCGGAGTTGCGGAAGCCCGCAATCAGCGTCACGTGGTTGCCCAGGCGCAGATGGGCACGCATGATGGGGTAGACCGACGGCAGGCCCAGGCCACCCGCGGTAAACACCACCGTCTGCTGGCCTTCGTAGCGATGCAGCGCGCTGGGCAGGCCCAGCGGCCCGGCAATGCCGGTAAACGAATCACCCACCGCCATCTTGTTGATGGCAATGCTGCTGCTGCCCATGGCTTGCACCACCAGGCAGATCGTGCCCTTGCTGGCGTCCCAATCGGCCAGCGTGAGCGGAATCAGTTCGCCCTTTTCCCAGGGCAAGACACGCACAAACTGCCCGGCTTGCGCCGACTTGGCGACCAGCGGTGAGTGCACGATGAACTCGACAATGCCGTCGGCCAGTTCGATTTTTTCCAGAATGGTCTGCGGCGCCGAACCCAGGCCGGTGTAGTACTGCGCGCCGCGGACCATGGTACGAATCTCGCTGGCGCTCAGGTTGATGTCGCCCACAATCTCGCGTGCTGCTGCCTGGCCGTCACCGGCCGCGCGAATGGCGGTAGAACCACCCCGGGTGGCATCACCACCAGAGTAGACGCCTGCCAGCGAGGTTTGCTGCGAACCATCCGGCACATCGATGGTGCCCCACTTGGTGGTCTTCAGGCTCGGCTCGGATTCGCGGATGATGGGGTTGGGTGTGTTGCCCAGCGCCATGATGACCAGATCCACCGGCATCGACTCCACTTTGCCGGTGCTGACCGGGCTGCGCCGGCCACTGGCATCGGGCTCGCCCAGGGCGATCACGTCGAGCTGCGCATGCGTCACAAAGTGGGTCTTGTCGTCACCCAGAAACTCATTGGGCGCGCGCAACTCCATGAGCTTGATGCCTTCTTCCAGCGCATGATGCAGTTCTTCCACGCGCACCGGCATTTCGGATTGCGTGCGCCGGTAAACAATCGTCACATCGCCACCGAGCCGGCGCGAGGTACGGGCCGCGTCCATCGCCGTGTTGCCGCCGCCAATCACGATGACGCGTTTGCCACGGGTCTCGGGCAGCGGTGTTTCGTAGTCCTTGTGCAGGCCCTGCATCAGATTCACCCGGGTCAGGAACTCGTTGGCCGACATGACGTTGAGCAGGTGCTCGCCCGCCACGTTCATAAAACGCGGCAAACCGGCGCCGGTGCCGATAAAAACTTTCCAGAAGCCGGCCTTCTTCAGGTCTTCGATGGTGGCTGTCTTGCCCACCACAAAGTTGGCAACGAACTTGCCACCCAGCAGCTTGATCTTGCCCACCACATCGTCGATCAGCTCGTTGGGCAGACGGAACTCGGGGATGCCGTAACGCAGCACACCGCCCAGCGCATGAAAGGCCTCAAACACCGTCACCGGGAAACCTTCAGAGGCCAGCAGATAGGCGTTGATCAGACCCGCAGGCCCGGAGCCCACCACCGCTACCGGCGGCTTGTCGGCCTTGGCCCAGGGATCGGGAAAGTTGGCAAAGCGCGCCGCAATGCCTTCGGCGTTGACCAGCTTCTCGCGCTGCGGCAGATACCACTCGATCTGGCCGATCTCGATCGGCAACTTCTTGTGCTTGCAGACACCCTGGCACTGCAATTCCTGCGGGCAGACGCGGCCTGTCACATTGGGCAGCGGATTGCAGTTTTCGATCAACTCCATGGCCTCGCGAAAACGTCCGGTGCCCAGCAGTTCGAGCATTTCCGGAATATGAATCTTGACCGGGCAACCGCCCTTGGGCTCGAATTTGCCGGCCACGTGAACGCCGACTTCGCAGGGCTTGTCCTTGCACTGCTTGTCGCGCAGCGCTTCGAGCCAAACGAACATCTCGACCTCGCGCCCGCTATAGCCCAGGTTCATATAGCCCAGGTAGCCCTGATTGACCAGACCGAAGTCGTGTGAGCGCTCTTCGGCGTCGCGCATATAGGGCGGAATGGAGCGCTCCACCGGCCAGTTGAACGACAGGCCCTTGAACATCGGGTAGCGCTCCGACAGATGGAGCTCAATGGCGCGTATGAACTTGCGCTTGAGCCGCAGCGGCACATTCCAGACAAAACGCATCAAGACCTTGCTGGCGTCGTCGTCGCGCAGCAGCAGGCCCCACATGGTGCGGATGAACTCGGCGCTGAGTTCTTCCTGCTGAAACTCCCACACCATGGCGTTGGTGCCGTCGGCAATGAACATGTCACGGAAGGCCTGCGGCTCGCTCAGCAGGCGCCGGCGCAACAGGTTGAGTTGCTGGTGGAAGTTCTCGACGTCGGGCGTTTGCTCCAGCGCGTCAAGCTGCGAACGCGTGCTCGCAATCGTGCTGCTGGCCTGCAGATAACGCTGCAGATCCTCGCCACTGCGGGGGGTCAGGTTTTCGCTGCTCATCGAATGATCTCCGAATCACAATTGGCAACAACACGCGCAATGCGGCTCTTCAGTTCCGGTGTGACCTTGACTTTGGCCAGCGCGCCGGGAATCAATTGCGCCACGTCCTTGCTCTCACCGTCGACCACGACACGTGTCTTCTCAAACAGCTCCGGCAAGTCCTGGTAGCAGGTCTTGCAGTCGGTGCATTTGACCTGGTCGGCAACGTCGTAAGTCACCAGCGCATCCGCCACCGCCGTTGCCGCCCCTGCGGGTGCCGACGCGCCGGCCACCGGCGTGATCGGAATCGTGCGCGCGGCCGCCACCGGTGCCTTGCTCGAAGCGGCCAGCTCCGACATGGCACGGGCAAAGGTGTCGAGCGACGAGTCGCGCAGGGTCACCGAGTCCTGGTACTGCGCCTGCAAGGACTCGATGTCAGCACGGTGGCTCTCGTCGAGCTTGGCCACATGCTGACCATCAAGGAACTGCAGCAGATGCCAGTATTTGCGGCGCTCTTCGACCAGCGCAATGATGGCCTGGGTCACTTCAATTTTCTGCAGGCGCTTCTTGGCATCGGTCGACCAGATGAAAGGCTTGATGCCCTGGCGATCGTCTTTCACCAATTCAACGTAGGCCTCCACCGGCATCGCATTGACCTCGTCCGCGCCGAGTTTGTGGAACTGCTTCTTGAAGCGGATTTCGCCCAGCGCAAAGTGCGCCGGTGTCAGTGCCGTGCTGAGCAGTTTGATCTGACCGGCATCGTCAAGGTATTCCAGCGTGCTGCTGGCCCAGGTCTTCTCGGGCTCGGGGTTGCCTTCCAGAGAGAACCAGTCGTGCAGGTTGCTGCCGCGGCGCGGGTCATGCACAAACACCGGGTTCATGCGGCTCTGCACTGCCAGACGCGAGCGCTCCGACGAGGCTGCGTCGCCAATGCCATGCTCACCCTGACACGGTGTGTAGACGTCCATCAACGCCGGACCATCGGTGTAGGTGAGGCACTCCATGGTGTTCTTCAAAAAGTGCCCCTGCAGCGAGGTGCTGGTGGCACAGACGAAGACATTGGAATGAAAGGCTGCGATCAGGCCGAGTTCCTTGCGTGACTCCTGCTTGCCGCTGGAGGCACTGCCATAACGTGCCAGATCGGAGTCCTGACCGATGAAGCTCGATGTTGAAGCTTGACCTCCGGTATTGGAGTAGGACCCGGTATTGAGCACCAGCACCTTGAGCGGCGTGCCGCTCATCAGGATGCGCGAGAGTGCACCAAAACCGATATCGTAGGTGGCGCCGTCGCCACCGACCGTGATCACCGTGGGCATCAGGCCCAGTTCGGCGACGCTGAACTGCTCCCAGGACAGCATGCGCAAGCTCTGCTCGTGCGTCTTGGCGTCGTAGGCATCGGCCAGCTCCAGCCGGGCCACACGCTGCGCGCGCACATCGGCGACGGTCTGCGCGGCGATGCCCTCGAAGATGCCCTTGGCCAGCGGCTGTGCATCCTGGAACAAGCTGTTGACCCAAGGGTCGTTGTAGCAGTTGAACGGGAAAGTGGAGGCGTAAACGCTGCTGCAGCCGGTGGAGTTGGCCACCACCGCACCGGAGGGGCCGTTGCCGCTGGGGCCGCTCTCGAACACATAAAGACGTTTTTCCAGAATAGCGATCAGTGCGCCAAGGCGCTCTGCCCGCTCCGCGTCGGTGTTGACCAATGCCGCCTGCTTGGCACCAAGGTCTGCAATCAGGGCTTCGAGTTCATGGATGTGGTCGCGCTGGCGTTTGCTGGTGATGGCCTGGTTGGTGGCCATCACGAGACGGATCGCCGTCACTTCGCCGCAGCCGCGGCAGGCACCATGACCGCCGGTGGTGGAATAGTAGTTGGAGGGGTCCAGCAGCAGACGTTTGATTTCGCCGTCGGGTTTGATGGCGCCGTCGACAAAGCGCGCTGGCGTGTGGGGCAGCTTGCCCATGAAATCAAAGCGCTGCTGCACCGTTTGCAGCACAGCCGCGTCCTGCTCGCGCGCCACCAAAGCACCCGGACCACAGACCTCGATGCATTCCAGGCAACCGGTGCACTTCCAGGGGTCTATGTTGGCCGCGAACAAGCCGCCACTGCCCGCCTTGGCCTTTTCCATGGCGTCAAAGAAGGGCCGGGTGCGTGCCACCGGATACAGCGCCAGCACATCAATCAGCTTGTTGACGTTGCGCAGCAGCGTCACGTTGTCGGTTTCCAGATGGGTCGCGGCGTCGGCCAGCAATTCGTGCAGGGCGCGAGCCTCCTTGCTCTGACGATAGCTCTCGCGCACCGCTTCGGCGAGTGCGTAGGCATGGCCACGCATCGCCTCGGCTTGCGCCGCCGTGATGTCAAGCTGCTTGATGCCGCCCAGCAGCAAGTCGTGAATCTCGTGCACCACGTTCGGAATAGCGGCGTCCGGACAGACCAGCGCGCATTCCATGCAACCGGTGCAGAGCTCGGGCATGAACTCCGGCACGGTGCGACGGAACAGCCCCTTGTCTTTGGCACCGGCGCTGCCCGCCGGCATGAACAGGCCAGTACCTGGCAACACCGGGGCCTCGCCCAAGGCACCCTCGCGGAACGGTTTGAGCACCATATCGTCGTAGTACTCGGCATCAAACATGCCAGCGCAGCCCGACGGGCCGGCGCTCTGGCACTGCGCGGCCGATTGCGACGCGCTGTAGATCGGGATCGTGGCGGGCCGGCTCTCGATGCTGGTGAAGGCCGGCAGGTCGTAATCGACTTTTTGCGTGGCCTCGATACCCTCGCGGATCACAGCCATATTGCCATCGGTCACGGCACCGCCCTTGCCGCCGAATTTCTTCGAAATCTGTTGCCGTACTTTCTCCAGAATCGTCGCCGCATCGGCACCAGCTGACACCTGGTGCACGTGACCGGAGACGGCACCGATAAAGGCGATGCCCATCATGCGGGTAGCCAGCTCCGGTGTCGGCGCATTTTTCTTGGCAACGGCAAAAGCGTCGATGATGAAGAAGCGGATCTTCCTGTCACGGATGGTCTGGCGCGCCTTGACCGGCAGCTCGGCCCAGACCTCTTCGGCGCTGGCGTTGGACTGCAGGATGAAGGTACCGCCCGCCACCAACCCGACCAGCGGATTGGTGTGGCTGAAGACCTTGTGGTCGGGCGCAATCACAACTTCCACGTCTTCCAGTTCGGCGTTGGTGATCTTGACCGGCTCCGGACTGAGCGTGATGTAGTAGTTGGTCGG
Source organism: Comamonadaceae bacterium (assembly GCA_007280205.1). Classification (GTDB taxonomy): domain Bacteria; phylum Pseudomonadota; class Gammaproteobacteria; order Burkholderiales; family Burkholderiaceae_C; genus Rhodoferax. The sequence goes on along the minus strand of QYPX01000124.1, from coordinate 4,748 downwards.
CGCGCCGCTCTTCTCGGACCCATACTTGGGCGCCGATTTGGAGTGCATGCCGAGCACGCCGGCCAGGATGTCGGTCAGCAGCTTGCCCGATGCAATCGTGCCGTAGCCACCGATCGAATGAAAGCGCACGCGAAAGCCGGCGTCCGGAAGCAGCTTGGGATTGGGCTGGGTCTGCAGCGCCATCGGCTCGGTTTCGGGATAGGCGGTCTTGAGTCGCTGCAGCATTTCAGCTACGCGCGGCGTCGCCGTATCAGAGAAGAACTGCGAGCCCAGATAGATCAGCGGCACCAGCTTGCCGTCTTCCATGTTCTTGAAGGCGGCGATCAGATGGCGCGGTTGCAGATCGTGTCCGCCCAAGCCAAAGATGGCGGTCGTCAGCAGCGGGCTCTCGGCGAGCGCCGGGATGCCGGCGTGGCGCATCTGGCTGGCATTTTCGCGTGCCTTGAACAGGGCCTGCGTGACGAAGCTGGTAAGCGCGGTCTGGTCCGAGCGCTCCAGCACGGTCACCGACTTCTTGCCCTTGAGCGCCGCCACCAGTTCAGCTTCCGGGAAGGGTTGTAGCAGCTTGATGGCCACCAGGCCGACTTTTTTGCCCTGGCTGCGCAGGTGGCTCACCACCGCTTCCACGTCGTCCGTGACCGAGCCCAGACCCACCATCACGTAATCAGCGTCCTCGCACATGAAGGTCTGCACCGGGTTGTATTTGCGCCCGCTCAGCTCGGCATATTCGTCCATCGCCTGGCGCACGATGGCTGGCACAGCGACCACGAAATGGGTACGGTGATCGACCGCTCCCGCCTGAAAATCGGGCTGATTCTGAACCGCACCCGTGAGGCCCGGATTATTCACATCGACCAGTGCGGGAACGAGTTGCCGCGTGCCTTTCTCGAAGGCGTTGAGCCACTGGCGCCTCCAGGCGCCGTGCAGTTCTTCAGGCAGCCAGTCCAGCGTCTTGGCTACGAGTTTGCCGGCGTTGTCGGACTCCACGGTGACCGCGTTGCTGATCAGATACGCCTGCAGTTTGGCGAACTTCTCCGGGGTCAGGTCGGCCTGTTGCCGAACCAGGTACTGCTGCAACTGCACCACCCTGCCCTTGGCTCCGTACAGCATCTCCTGCGCCAGCGTCGGCGCCTTGATGCGTCCTGCCGGGTCGCCCAGGTACTCGCGCAGCAGAGCGGGCTCGGGCATCAGCGCCTCGCTCATCATGTGGCTGGTGGCAAAACCGTCCATCGCGTTGGCCACCGGAATCAGCGAGAGCGATGCGACGCGGTAGGAAATAGCGGCCAGATCGGCCGCCTCCTGCGGGTTGGAACCAAACAGGATGGTGTAGCCGGAAGACAGCAGCGAATACACGTCGTCGTGCCCGGCCATCACGTTGAGCGAATGCTTGGAGACCACACGCGCGGCCACCTGCAGCACAAAACCGCCGACCTTCTTGCCCACCGTGACGTAATGCGATTCGAGCGCATACAAAATGCCCTGGCTGGAGGAAGCATTGGAGATGAACTGGCCACCGGTCAGTGCCGCACCGAGCGCACCGCTCTGCGCCGAATGCTCGCCTTCGGGCTCGAAGAAGAAGGGATGCTTGCCGAAAACATTGACGCCGCCCTCCGCGCGAAATGCTTCGTAGATTTCAGCGATCTCGGTGGAGGGTGTAATCGGGTAGCCGATCACACCGCCACAGACCTGGCTCATGACATAGGCGACTGCGCCGTTGCCATGGATCACGTTGGGGATGCCGGGGTACTTTGTTGTCTTGGCTTTCATAATTCTGTGTCCATGAGTTAACGGTTAATCGCAAGACCCACCCTGGATGAACTCATCGCCCGGTCGAACACTTTCCGGCCGAAGACAGCTAAGCGGAAAAACACTCACCCCAAATGGGAAAACGAGAGGCTAGGCTCCTCGTATATTTTGGCGAATGAATAGTAGCACCACTATGTGATAAATACGCCCTGACACACGTCATCTGTTGACGTGCATCAAGCCTTCAACGACATCCCACGGCACAAGCCCGCATAACAGCGACTGTCAAGCCTGAACGTTGATAATCCTGTCGAAACCGCTAATCTTGATGACTTCCAGAATCGCCGGCTTCGGCGCAGTCAGAACCAGTTTTCCGCCTCTGGCCTTTGCGGCTTTCGCAACAACCAGCAAGACGCGCAGCCCGGCGCTGCTGACATAGTCGAGCTCCGACAAATCCATAGTGATCGAATTCACATCGTCAACCAGCAAAGCCAGCAAAGCTTTTTCGGCGGCACCTGCGGTGGCGGTATCCAGACGGCCAGTGGACTTGTATGTAACGCTAGTGTTCATGTTACGAAATCTTGCTAATAGGTGTGCTCATGTTATAGCGTTTTATCGGAGCCCGCTGAGATGGACGCTATAGAATTTAAGAATGTCAGGGCAACTCACAATCGAAGGCGACGCAGACATGGCCCATCTGGCAGTGCTGCTCGATGACGTCGAGAGTTTTGGTCAGAGCCAGACTTGGCCCGCGGACGTGGCGGCGCAAGTGCGCCTGGCGCTGGAAGAAGTTATCGTCAATGTCGTGTCTTATGGATCGCTCGGGCAGGGCGCGCCGCACTTGAAGATTGATCTGACACAGAAAGAATCACAGCTCCAGATCGAGGTTGCCGACAACGGAATGGCCTTCGACCCCCTTCAAATCGCGCCGCCCAAGCTGGATGCCGCGCTGGAAGAAAGGGAAATTGGGGGCTTGGGAATTTTTCTGGTTTTCCAACTGATGGACAGTGTGCGCTACCAGCGCAGGGGCGATTGGAACCTGCTGTCGATGAGCAAGTCGCTGCTTTGACCGCTGGCCGACTCCCAACAGCTAAAGGTCTATTTCAAGGCCGTCGTATGCCGTCACGACCGCCAACTCAGCGCCACTGCGGGTGAGCGCCTCGAGTCGGCGCGACTGCTCCAGAACACCGGCAATCTTGGCATCGTCATAGGCCGGTTCGTGGTGAAACATACAAAGGCGCCTGGCCTTGGCGGCCTGGCACAGTTCGATCCCCACCATGTTGCTGGAATGCCCCCAGTCTGCGCGCACCGAAACGGCATCGGCCAAGGAGTACATGGCATCGAACACGACCAGGTCCGCATCGCGAAAAAAAGCGATATACGGGTCCAGCGCGTCCTGGTCATCGAGTTTATGTTCGGAATCTGTCGAATAAACCATGGACTTGCCATGGCGCTCGAAACGCCAACCGAACGAGTCACCCGAATGAAGCTGCAGCAGCGCCGCTACCGAGTAGCCAGCGATTTCATACTGCTGTCCCGGGCGCACCAGGTCGAACTCGATTTGCGCCGACAGGGCGTCAAACTCAACGGGAAAACACGGCGCTGATTGCTGCCGCCGAAAAGCCAGTTCAGCCTGCGCATGGCAGGTATGGATGACGATACGATTGCCAGGTATATAGACTGGGGTAAAGAAAGGGAAACCCATGATGTGGTCCCAATGCAGGTGGGACATAAAAACATGGTAAGTCTGCGGCGAACCGGGCGGGAACTGCCGCAAATAGTCAACCCCCAGCGGCCGAGCGCCCGAACCGAAATCCATGAACACATGACCTGCTCCCTGCGACTCCAGCTGCACGCAACTGGAGTGGCCACCATACGTGCCTCTGACTTCAAAAGGCAGTTGGGAGTCAACAAACGCCTCCACGTCTTGGCGTCGATTCAAGCCCTGATCCATCGCCGCATTGAGCGCTGCCACCACTTTCGCGCGAGTTTGCTCCGCGGTCAGCGAGATCGGAATAGACCCCCGGGTACCCCAAAAACGGACCTTCATGGCAAAGCCTTTCTGATTCAATGTGGTGCAGGCCCCAGGCGCGCAGCAAGATGCGCCCTGGTCCATTGCATCAAGCGGGTCAAAGGGTAGCAAAAAAGGAAGAAACAAACGCAGGCATACAAATAGACCGGAAACATCAGGCGAGTATTGCCAGTGGCATTGATGACCGTGTTGCAACGGCTGACAAGCTCACTTACCCCAATGATTGAAGCGGTGCTGGAGGCGATCACAATAATCAGCATATAGCTCGTCCAATTAGGCAGGAACAACAGCGCGGCAGCGTGATCGCCCTTGCGCCAATCGCGCAGCGTTGTAGTCAGATTGTCAGAGGTGAATCCAATCACTGCCATGGCCAGCGCCAGTGATGCGTTCAGCCAGCCCGGAAAGCCGAGCGTGATCGAGGTGCCGGGCAAGACAAACTCGCTGGGCAACATGAAAACCAGGTAAAACTGGAAAACAATGGTGGGCACATTGCGCGTGAGCTCGGTCAGCAGCAAACTGATCTTCACGTGCCGCGGACGACTGGACAGTCTGAGCAGTGCCAGTCCCCAACCCAGCGCGGTTCCAATGACCATGGCGAGTGAGGCAATCAGAATGTTCAGGCTGAAACCAGTCAACAAGAACGGCGTCCAGGTGATCAGTTCGTGCAGCACGTCCAGGCCCAAAGGATTCATTTGCTCACTCCCAGCAGTTTGCGTTCCAGCAGCGTGAGCACGCGGACCGTTGCAAAGATGAGCAACAGGAACGTCAACAGCAGCACATTCATCATCACGCCAACATTGCCGTTGTCGGTCATGATGGTGGTAGCAACCGAGAGAAGTTCGGGAACCGCAACAGCGGAAGCCATCATGGTCGCCTTCGATACGTTGACCAGCGCTGCCGTTACGTGGCCACTGCTCACGGCAATGAGCTCACGCATGTTGCCCCAACGCAACTGGAAAGCCGGGTTCGA
>QYPX01000188.1 GCA_007280205.1 Comamonadaceae bacterium | reverse complement strand
TTATTAAGAGTTCCGAGGGTGCTGTCATGCCGACCACGCCGTTGTCATCCTGGACTTCCAAGTTGTCATCCCGGACTTCCAAGTTGTCATCCCGGACTTGATCCGGGATCCAGTGCCACGCATGCACTGGATTGCGGGTTCCTGAATCAAGTTCAGGACAGGCTCTGCCCGCAATGACAGACGTTCGCATGCAATTTGGCTTGGCATCATTTATGAAAATTCCACAATCAGCTTGCGGTGTTGAGGCAGGCGCTTGATCCCGCAGGCTGGCAGGTTCCCGCGCAGAGTTCCGGATGCCCGGAGCAGCATTCTTCGGTCAGATAAGCAATCAGGTCGTGCATCAGGCCGAGGTTGGCGCGGTAACGCAGAAAGCGCCCCTCCTGCGTTACCGACAGCAGTTGCGACTGCGTCAGTGCCTTCAGATGGAAAGAAAGATTGGTCGGCGGCACGCCCAGTTCAGCACCGATTTCACCGGCCACCAGACCAGCGGGACCGGCCTTGACCAGCAGCCGGTAAATGTCCAGACGGATGCCGGAAGACAAGGATTCAAAAACTTTGATAGCTGAAGACGTGTCCATGTTTTGATTATACAACTATTATTGAATAGTCAAACAATCATCTCTTATTTTCAACACCGCGCGGTGTTCAGAACAGCCACTCTCTTCTAAAACTGACTCTTACCCATAAGCTACGGGGTACGTTTTCCGGGGGCAAGGGCATTGCGCAAAAACACCAGCGTAGGCCAAAGCTTCACTTTAAACGAACGCCCCAGCGGCCTGCCGCTGCCATCAGCAATCTTGATATGGCGCAACTGCACGTTATCGGCAAGAACTGAAGCCAAAGGCGCTTGGACCGCGCGACAGTATCCACACGAGGGACTGCCAAACTCGAGCACAGCAGGCCCTTCGAGCATGTCAATTTCGGCGCGCGCCGGTTCGATCGTTGCGTAGACTTCGTTCATCGCCATGAGATTGCAGGCTCCGCTTTCGTCAATCCAGCTTAGTCATTGCTTTGACGGATACGTAGGGAGGACCAGTCCGGCAGCTTATGTTTTCTGCGACCGTACGCGTAGTACGCTGCCATTGAAAGCCCAAACCCGACGCCAGCCCCGATGGGTATCCAGAACAAAAGTTCGAGCCTGTAAGTGCCAGTTGCTATAGCCAAAAGCAGGTTCAAGAAACCCAAGGTCATGCCGAAGGCTGTGCCAGTCAGCGCGGCGCTACCGGTGAAGGTCATGAAATGCGGTGGCGGTATGTTCACGCCGAACTTCCAGAGCAAGCGGACGATGAGTGGCGCATAGTTGATCTTCGAGATACCGCTTCGGTCGAGCAGCGCAAACGCTGCGCTATGTTGCGGCGAAATGTTCATTTAGTTCAGTCCAGTCCAGGCCATCGAAAGTTGCAATTTGCACATTTTCCTGCTGAAGTGTGCCGTATGAGAAGAGGTAGGGCATGAATCGACCTTGGGCTGCCGTGGCGAGGCAATTTTGTACTACACAGATGGGAACTCCCATTATCCCAATGGGCTACGCAGCATTACCCTTTGCGGTGATAGACGCAGCATGACAGCTCCTCAAGAATGACCGTTGCGAGGACGGCGCATGTTTGATCGCGATGGTGCCGCTGTTCGACCAAGGTAAGCAACTACAAATAGCCATCCAATGGAGACAAGATATGGAATTCAACAAGGAATATGACGCATCCGGGCTTGCCTGCCCGCTGCCAATCGTAAAAACCAAGAAGGCATTGGCCGATATGACATCAGGTCATGTACTGCGTGTCCTGTCCACGGACCCGGGGTCGGTCTGCGATATGGCGGCCTTTGCGGAGCAGACTGGCAATGCTTTGCTGGAGCAGGGTAGCGAAAACGGCAAGTTTGTCTTCTATCTCAAGAAGGCCTGAGCCTCCTTATCAATCAAGCCCAGACGGAGTACAACTATGGCAACTAAAAAAATGGCGCTTATCGCCACCAAGGGCACACTGGACATGGCGTATCCGCCGTTTATCCTGGCCTCAACCGCCGCCACACTGGGCTGGGACGTGCAAATTTTCTTCACCTTCTATGGTCTGCAGTTGCTGCGCAAGAGCCTCGATGGCGTCAAGATCAGTCCGCTGGCCAACCCTGCCATGCCGATGCCCGTGCCGATGCCGGTCATGGTTCAGATGTTGCCGGGCATGGAATCCATGGCGACGATGATGATGAAGAACAAGATGAAGAAGAAGGGTGTCGCGTCGCTGCAGGAACTGCGGGACATTTGCCTGGAGGCAGAAGTCAAGTTTGTTGCCTGCCAGATGACAGTGGACTTGTTCGAGTTCAAGACCAGCGAATTTATTGACGGCATTGAATATGGCGGGGCCGCCACCTTCATGAAGTTTGCCGGCGAATCCGACGTTTGCCTCTTCATCTGAGGGCTTGCGGTGACGCTGCCAGACAGCGCAAGTGCACAGTCCGGACAGGCTGGTTTTTGAGATGCTCGAATTGGCCTATGACGCAGTGGAAGCGGACTTTGATCAGCTGGTGCTGGAGCGTTCGCAGACGGTACCCGTTTTGCTCGATATTGGCGCCCAGTGGTGCAGCCCTTGTCGGGTGATGGGGCCGATGCTGGAAAGGCTGGCCAACCAGTACCAGGGCAAGTTCTTGCTGGCAAAAGTCGATGCTGACGAAAACATGCGTATCGCTGGCCGACACCATGTGAAAGGCTTCCCGACGATCATCGGCTACAGCCACGGCTTGGTTGTTGGCCGTTTTCACGGAGCGCAGACAGAGAGTTTTGTGCGCCGTTTCATTGAAGATTTGATTAAACGCCATGCTTCGGAGCGCGCTGGCGCCGCGTGGCGCTCTGGCTCTACATCACTTGCATGAATATCTGCGCTGCTGCGACACCAGCGGCGCGTAATTCATCATGCAGCGTGGTGACAAAATCTCGCGGCCCAGCCAAATAGAAATCGCAGTCAATGTCAAACAGGTCGGCGCGCATTGACTTGAGGATTTTCTGTGCGCCGAAGGTGACATCCGGATGGGTCACGAGTTCGTATTCAAACTGGTCCAGCGCTTCCGACCACGCGCGGCAATGATTACCCAAGAAATGTCCTTCACTGCGGGTAGCCAGCCAGAACAGCGAGATTGATGGATAGGCTTCAAGCGACAAAGCATGCTCGATCAGGCTGTTGATGGGAACAAAGCCATAGTCACACGCGGCAAATACCAAGGGACGGTGCCCATCGGCCAACACAAACTCGCCAGTCGGGCCCGCAGCGGTGATAGTAGCGCCGGGTTGAATATCACCGGCAAACAGGAGTCGAGCGAACTCGTCAGCCTCGTCGCGACCAATGAAAAAAAGCAAGTTGCGGTCATCGCACGGGCAGCTTCCGATCGGGTAGGTGCTGTGCACATCATCTTGTCCAGGTAGCTTCCAGCCCAGCGACACCGATTGGCCCGCCAGAAAGCGCAGCCTCTGGCTGCGCGGAGATTGCAGATGAAGCAGACGTGTATCGGGCGCCAGTTCACTGACCGCACGGACGTGCGCCATGATGAGTTGTTCCGGAATATCCTGCGGGCCGCGGGCTTCCAGCATTTCCAGCGTTAGCTCGCTGCTCGCCGCTGTGTGGCAACACATCAGGGTGTAACCCTGCGCCTTCTCGGCTTCCGAGAGGAGATAGTTGAAATTTTGGGTCCTGACAACCTCACCAGAAGTAACGCGCACTTTGCACATGCCACAGCTGCCGTCGGAACAACCGTAATTGAGTTTAAGGCCGGAATGAAGGCCCGATTGCAGCAGGTTGGCACGTCCTTCGACCAGGAACTCGTGCCCGCTGGGGCGCACGGTAACCTGCGCAGTCATGACTTTGAGCATGTCGTCCATCACTTCGAATAGATCAACCGATTCGGTCGCCAGCGCCTTGGCAAGGCCCTGGGTGACCTGTTGTTCCAGCTCCCGCCATGCGCCTTCGGTCGGATGTTGACGGATGCATTCCCGTACTCTCGTTTGCAGCGAAATGACCAGCTCGTGGTAGCGCTGCAAATGGAGTCGCACGTCGGCCAGTTCCTGGCTTTGTGCAAACACTCGTTGCGAAAGAACTTCCTGACTTGGCAATGGACGCTCGCGCACTTCCTGCGCCTGGTCAAGCGACCTTGATACCAACAACCGTGTATGGGGATAGAGAGCCATCAAGGAGTCAATCGCTACCAGGCCTTGATTGAGGACCAGCAGGCCATCGCGCACTTGGCTCTGCAGCACACTGCGTGAAACTCCCAGTAACTGGGCGGCACGCGAAACGCTTACATGTTGTGCCATGGTGTTTGCCTGCTGTTTGTTCAGTAACTAGGCGGCCTGCATGCGCTCGCTGGCCGGCCCGGGTTGACGCAAGCGATCGAGATAGCGGGCGCGGTAGAGCAAGCGCGGCTGCTGTGGATCGTCGATAAAGCCGGCGCGGTCATGCAGCACGTTGTTGCATACCAGCCCCATGCCGGGCTGCAGTGTCAGGCGAAATATGGGGGATGCATCGCTCGCCAGGAATTGTTCGAGAAACGCCACGGCAGCCTGGGTCACTGAATCGTTCTTCCACAGCACACTGCGCGTGCGTGCGGTGTAGCGCATGTGCAGTGCGGTGCATGAAGGATCAATAGAGAAAACTGGGCCGGTCTGCTCCGGGCGGGCCACTCCATCCTGGTCCAGCCGCGCGGGGATGGTCATCGCATCGGGCGCCATCAGCGCGCGCACCCAGTCCGGGTTGGCTTCACGCAAAGCAATGTAGGCCATTTCATGGTCCATCACTGCGCTCTCACCGCCTGCGCTTGCGGCACGCACGCAATGCAAAATCATGGCCCGGATGTGCCGTGACTGCGGGTGGTAGTAGCCATCGGTATGCCACTTGATGGGCCGGTTTGTGTACGGTATGAACGCGGCACGCTCGCCTGCTGGGGCGGCTACCCTGATCTGCGAAATGCAGTCCTCGTCGGCCAGCCAATTGCCGTCGAGCCGATGCATGCCAAGCTGCTGCGCCAGCAGCCGCGGGATGTCTTTGCCCTCCCTGTGCAGCGGGCTGCGATAGATCGCCATATTGGCGACCTTACAGCGCTGCAGCAGCGCTTGCTGCTCAGACTGGCTCAGTGCGCACGGGTCGGTCACGGGCACGATCAGGTCCCTGGCCAGGCGCGGTTGGTTTTGCCGCTTGGCGTCGCGCCAACGCTGGTAGGCGGATTGATGGTTCAGGTCAAAGGGAGTGTCTGTCACTGTGCGTACTCAGTCGGCGCTAGCCATGTTGCGAGCCATGCCGCGAGAGGGGCGTGGCGCGCGAGGTTCGGTGGACAAGGCGCCCTGCATCGCGCGCTGCAGCATTTCCATGGCCTGCGGGATTTCAGTGGCCATCATCTGATCTATGACCCAACGCTGGTCCTTCTTGGGCATGAACGACTCAATGCGATGCCCCAGGTAGCGTACAAAACCAAAATCAGGCCCCTGCGCGTCGTAGCCGAACTCAGCGTAAGCGTCAGCCGACTCGTTGAACAGGTCAATAAACGTTTCAAAATGACTGGGCTGGCCGGTCGGTGGCAGGCCCAGGAACAGGTCCTCGTTTTCCTGCAACACTTCGGCCACGCGCCGCACCAGCGCTGTGGTGAACTCGGCGCGATTCAGCGCCTCCATGCGCAGATACGCCATGCGGTCGATCACATGGGTCAGGAAAACCAGCACCTCACGGGTGAAGTCAAAATACTGCGGCCCCACTTCGATATCGAAGCCGGCTGAGCGCATTTGTTTGAGCGTATTCTGTGCCACTCGCCAGGCGACAGACGCCATCACACTGGCGACTTGCTGCGACGTCTTGGTGGCTCCGCCTTGGAACCACCCGCTCTTGATCCGGATCCTGGCCATATCAAAACAGTAAGTGTGGGGGGCAGCGCAGTATACGAAGCGACGAGCGTGGGGGCATCCGGCCGCAGCGCCGGGCCGCCCCAAGCAAGGCCAGCCCCCTCGGGGGGCAGCGAAGTACGCGAAGCGACGAGCGTGGGGGCATCCGGCCGCCGCGCCGGGCCGCCCCAAGCAAGGCCAGCCCCCTCGGGGGGCAGCGAAGTACGCGAAGCGACAAACG